>NZ_JBVJFF010000006.1:0-489073 GCF_055587985.1 Streptomyces sp. NPDC046335
CTGCCTCACGTTCTGGTCGAGTGGGTCACCATGCTCATCGTCACCCGTGAGGGTGACCGCCGTTGCAAGCTCCCGTCACACCAGCATGCCCTGGTCGGCCTGGTGTACCTGCACAGGCACGGCACCCTCGCCCAGCTCGCCGTCGGCTTCGGCATCTTCGTGGAACCGCCCACGCCTACACAGCAGCCGACATCGACCTGCTCGCCGACCGCGCGCCCGGCCTGCTGCGCGCTCTGCGCGAAGCCAGGATGGCTGTCAGCCGCTCCTCCGCCTGTCGCAGGAAATGCCACAAGGGCCCGCCGATTTCGACCCTCCTCTGGCTGTCCTTGCCGAGCTTCCTGCCTTTTCCGCCCCTGCCACTGATTGCCTCATACAGCGCGACACATTCCGAGGAAGCCGCACGAGCCGCCTCCTCCAGTTCGGGCTCCAAAGAGTCTTTGAACGTTGAGGCTGCGGCTGCGGCCGACCGCCACGCGGCACTGCCCGGACACATGCTCCACCTTCCGCGTATTGCTCTCGTCTCCGCCTCATACAACGCACGTTGGATTCTTTCGCCGTGAGCCTTCCAGCCGTCGCGCCTCCGCTCGCGCGGAGAGCACCGCAGAGCGGCGCAATGCCTGTGCGCACCGTCCGGCTCACTCCGCTCACGCAGAGAGCAATGCTCCTCGGCCTTGCCCGCCTGGATCTTGGCCGGCTCACCTCCGCTCGCGCGGAGAGCACTCCAGGTTCCACTCCCAGGGGCTGCCCTTCTTCGGCTCACCTCCGCTCGCGCGGAGAGCACGCGGGGCTGAACGGGTCGTTGTCCGGCTCCAGCGGCTCACCTCCGCTCGCGCGGAGAGCACGCGCGGGAGCAGGCCGAGGGCCTCGCGGAGTACGGCTCACCTCCGCTCGCGCGGAGAGCACTGGGCGAACACGTCCGGCCCGATATCGACCGGCGGCTCACCTCCGCTCGCGCGGAGAGCACGTCCTACATTTTCAGAACCTAAATAAGACGATCGGCTCACCTCCGCTCGCGCGGAGAGCACTACGACATGACCGACAGCATCGGCCGCCACTTCGGCTCACCTCCGCTCGCGCGGAGAGCACTACTCCCTCGACGGCACCTCGGCTGGTTCCTTCGGCTCACCTCCGCTCGCGCGGAGAGCACTGCCGGAGGTCGATGCGCGCGAACCCGGTGTCCGGCTCACCTCCGCTCGCGCGGAGAGCACGAGGACGCGGGCGGTCTTCTCAGGCTCGGTGTCGGCTCACCTCCGCTCGCGCGGAGAGCACGCGGACCCGAAGTGTTGAAGGGAGCGCTGCGCCGGCTCACCTCCGCTCGCGCGGAGAGCACGCGCTGCTTCGGCAGGCGGCCGAGGTTGATGCCGGCTCACCTCCGCTCGCGCGGAGAGCACACCCGGGCCCGCACTACCGTCGCGCCTACTGTCGGCTCACCTCCGCTCGCGCGGAGAGCACTGCGTGACATCGTCCTCGGTCACGTCGTCTGACGGCTCACCTCCGCTCGCGCGGAGAGCACGCCCGCGCCTTACGGCCCGCCCGGGTGGTGCGCGGCTCACCTCCGCTCGCGCGGAGAGCACTTCGCCTCCTGGCTCTACCAGGACATGGGCGACGGCTCACCTCCGCTCGCGCGGAGAGCACCCTTCGCGACCTGGCCTTACTCGGCCGCTTTGCCATCTCTTTGCAGAGCCTCGTCGTGCATGCGTCTCGATTCGTTGTCGTCGCGCAGCGAGTGTAAGACCCGCCCCTCACGCCGGTGTGAACTTGGGCCATTTGGGGCTGTTGTCAGTGGGGCGTGCTACCTCTGTGGACATGCTGAAGCGCGACGAGGCGGGAGCCTCGGGGGACTGTGTTCTGGATGTTCGACTGTGGGGCAAGGAGAGCGGGCTGTCGCAGCCGTATCCGGTGGTGTGCCATCTCCTTGATACCAGTGCGGTGTTCCAGGAGCTTTGGGATGTCATTCTGAGCGACGAGACCAAGGCGGCTATTGCGGGTGCGCTTGGCCTGAGCGTGGCAGAGGCACGGTCAGTGGTCTCGTTCTGGGCCGGGTTGCATGACATCGGCAAGATCACCCCTCCGTTCCAGGCTCAAGTCCCCTCCCTCTACAAGGCAGTTCGCGAGGATCCGGCGTACGTCAGTGCGCCGGGCGCCGAAGGCGAGAAGGGGTTCCGCCACGAGATCGCTTCCCACTGGTCGCTCTACGAGCTTCTCGCGAGAGCCGGGTATTCCGGGAGCGGGCGTCTGCTGCACAGGTCGGTGAGCCATCAGATCGCGCAGTTGCTGGGCGGTCATCACGGCGTGTTCGGCGCGGTGCTGAAGGCGAAGGAGGCGGCTCGGGCCAGTGACTACAACCCCGGCCTGGGCCGTGGTGGTTGGGCTGAGCAGCGGCAGGTGCATTTCGATGAGCTGCGACGGGTCACGGGGGCGTCCGCGGTTCCTCAGGGTGGATTGCCGGCGGGGCTGGCTGTGGTGGTGGCAGGGCTGGTTGTGGTGGCGGACTGGCTGGCAAGTCAGACGTCTGCGATCGGACGGCGGACTCCTGGCCCTGGGTGGTCGGGAACGGCGGCCGAGGTGGATGGCCATTGGCAGGCTGCTGTGAAGGCAGCTCCGGAGATGGTGAGGGTGGCACGTCTGGGCCGAGCCAGTTTCTCTGCCGGGGAGTTCGGAGCGATGTTCCCCTTCGCGCCCAACAGCTTGCAACGGGATCTCGTGGAGCATCTTCCCGCGATGGTGGCGGAGCATGGGCCGGGTCTGGTGCTGGTGACGGCCCCGACGGGTGACGGCAAGACGGAGGCTGCTCTGTTCGCGGCCTCCCTGCTGGGTCGGGCGGCCGGTGCCCGGGGGTTGTATTTCGCGCTGCCGACGATGGGCACTGCGGACGCGATGCTGCCGCGAGTGGGAGCGTTCGCCGGCAGGGCGCTGTCCGGGGAACGAGCGCTGATGCTGCTGCACTCGATGGCGTGGCTGAGTTCGCCGGGCAGTGACAACCGTACTGACGTGTCCGACGGTGAGGGCGGTGAGGGCGCTGTGAGCGCGGGGAGACAGACCGCGGTTGAGGCGGATGGATGGTTGCGGGGTGCCAAGCGTGGGTTGCTCGCTCCGCTGGGTGTGGGGACGATCGATCAGGCTTTGAGCGCGGTGCTCCCGTTGCGGTACAACGTGCTGCGCTTGTTGGGGCTGTCGGACAAGGTGTTCGTCGTCGATGAGGCGCACGCGTACGGGCCGTGGATGCATCAGCTCCTGGTGCGGCTGCTCGAATGGCTGGGTGAGATGCGTGCACCGGTGGTGTTGCTGTCCGCCACGCTCACGGGCCGGACGGCCGGCTCGCTGGTGGACGCCTACCGGCGTGGTGCCGGGATTCGCGAGCCGTCACATGTGGTACCGCGTTATCCCGGTTGGCTGTTCGCGAGCGGAGCCTTGGGAGTGGTGCTGCCCGCGCGCGGCACGCAGAGCAATCGTGCGCGGACGTTGCGGGTGACCCGTCGGCCGGTGGTCTGGGACGCCTTGGACCCGGTCGGCGCGCCGGCGCGGGAGGGCGGTCGGCGCGCGGCGCTGCGGGAGGTGCTGGCGCCTGTTGCCGCGGAAGGTGGTACCGCGCTGGTGTGCTGCACGACGGTGGCCGAGGCTCAGCAGACCTATCGGGATGTCTGTGCGGCTTTCCCGGGGCTTGCAGCCTCCGCGGGCGGGGTGCGGCTGCTGCACTCCCGCTACCCGGCTGACGAGCGGGCGAAGATTACGGCCCAGTGCGAGGCCGCGTACGGGAAGCCGGGAGGGGAACCGCTCTCGGTCCGGCCCGGGTCGGTTCTGGTGGCGACGCAGGTGGTGGAGCAGTCCCTGGACTTCGACTTCGATCTGGTGGTGAGCGATCTGGCGCCGCTCGCCCAGTTGTTGCAGCGCGGCGGACGTGGACGGCGGCACCAGCGCGGATCTCTCGGCCGGCCAAGGTGGGCGGCTGCGGAGAGCGAACCGGAGCTGGTGGTCCTCGACCCGCTGACAGGCTCCGAGGGGGCCGTACCGCCCCGCTCGTGGGGGATGGTCTACGACGCTGGGCTGCTCCTGCGCACGTCACGGACTCTGCAGGAGTGCGCGCCGGGCGGCATCGCGGTACCCGGTGACGTGCAACGGCTGGTCGACGAGGTGTACGAGGAAGAGTTCGTCGACCGGCTGGAGGGCGCCGCCCGTGAGGAGCTGGTGAGGCTGGACGAGGAGCGGCTGGCTGGCGAGGCCGCCGAGCGGCATCTGGCGGCTTGGACCAGCATCTGCTCCCCGGCGGACGTGAAGGGCGATCTGAGCAAGCTGTCCGCGCGGGAGGCGGGAGTGACCCAGGAGCTGCTGACGACACGTCTGGGAGCCGACACGGGTCGGGTGCTCTGCCTGTACGAGCAGCCAGAGGGAACCATGACGCTCGACCCGCACGGCAAGGCTGAGATCCCCGCTGGCGGGCGGCACGGCCTCCGGGCGGCGGAGCTGGCTGATGTCGCACGGCGGGTGGCCCCGGTCCCGGGGCGATGGCTGCGCGGCGATGCATCCGGTGGCGAAGTACCGCAGAAGTGGGGGACGCATCCCTCGCTTCGCGACCTCGTTGTGCTGCGTATGAGCCCTGCCGCAGAGGGACGTTGGACGTGTCGCCACGGGCGCTACACGATCTCGATATCGAACGTCGGCCTCGAAGCTCAGTGACCTTCCCGCTTTCATCACTTCGCTTTCACGCCTCCACTACATTGCAAGAGCGTTAATCATCGCCAAGTTGACGCACGACCACGGTATGCCCTGCGTGGCCTGGGCCGCGCTCTCCTCTCCGACCTGCAGCGTTGCCTGAATGACGACAGGACACCTCCATGCCGAACGGCTACAACCTGATCCATCAACCGTGTGTCCCCGTCCGGTGGAGACCCGGCATCGCCCCGCCCGAGACGGGGCGGCTCCCGGATCTCGTGGGGTTACGTGAACTGATGCTGCGCAGCCACGACATCGAGTGCCTGGCGATTGCCGACGCACCCGCGCACGCAGCCCTGCTCCGCATCCTGTACGCGCTGACGGCCAGGGTGGCCGACCTGACCGAGCAGGGCCCGGACGGCGACTGGGACGTACGCCGGCTGGATGTTCTGGACGCCGGCCGGCTTCCGCCCGACGAGGTGGAGGCGTACTTCCGGGACTTCGAGGACCGGTTCTTCCTGTTCGCTCCCGGCGGCCGTCCCTGGATGCAGGATCCCCGGCTGACGGAACAGTGCGACGGGGCGAACACCGCCGGTGTCAACAAGCTCATCGTCACCCGCCCCTCGGGCAACAATCACTCCTGGTTCCGGCACGACACCGACACCGCCCCCGAACTGCCGACCGCCCCCGAAGCCTTCCTCAGCCTGCTGGTATGGCACTACCACGGGCCCTCAGGCCGGTGCTCGTCCCGTGAAGTGAACGGGGTGAAGAGCGCGAGCGCCACCGCCGGCCCGCTCCGCACAGCCCTGTCCTACCACCCCGAAGGCGACTCCCTCTTCGAGACACTGCTCGCCGGCCTCGTCCCCCCGGAGGACGAGGTGGTCGGGCGGGATGACCTGTGCCCGTGGGAGGAGCAGGACCTCCCGGACCCTGACCGTCCTCCGAGGCAGTCCCGGGGGCCGCGCTCGCGGCACACCGGCCGTTCCCAGCACGCGCTGCTCCTGCTTCCCGACGAGGACGGCACGCATGTGCGGGACGCCTTCATCACCTGGGCCTACCGGGGTGAGCGGATGCCCAGGGAGGACGACTACCTGATCTGGCAGACCAGCCAGCAGAACAACCGCTACCCGCGCCCCGCGGACGCCGGGCGTGCGCTGTGGAGAGACCTGGACGCGCTGCTGCTGCAGCACCCGCCGGCAGGCAGTGCGCACCCCCAGCAGCCCCGCGTCTTCCGCACAGCGGTCCAGGTCTCCGAGGACTTGCGGGTGCGGGCGCTCGGCTTCGACCAGGAGGGTCAGGCCAAGGACACGCAGTTCATCGACGCGAGCACCCCCGCCGTCCTGGCATATGCCGAGGACAACGACCCGCGCACCGTCCCGGCCGTCGGCCGGCTGCGGCAGTTCGGAGAAATGTACGGGCGACGTCTGGAGCGGGCCGTCAAAAGGGCCTGGTCGGCCTATGTCAGGGACGCCAAAGCGGACGGTGGCGCCTGGGCGGCCGAGGCCGGTGCCCGCTACTGGCCGCGCGCGGAGGCGGAGTTCTGGGCACGGTTCCGTCTCCTGGACGGCACCGGTGACGTGGCCGACGGCGGCTTCGACCCGGCAGCCACCCGCCGGGCCTTCCTCCTCCTGGCCCAGGAGGCGTACGACGCGGTGACCGAGCCCGTGACGCGCACCGTCCGCGGTGCCAAAGCCGTATCGCAGGCCCGCCTCGACCTGTACGGCACACGGCCGAAAGCCCAGCCGGCGACCTCGCCCAGTCCGCACGCGAAGACCAAGGAGCCCACCGGATGACCGCCATTCCTCCGCCCAGTACTCAGGACGCACCGCTTGCCCCACCCGCTGGGGCGGCACCGGCCGTCCCGCAGCAGAGCGGAACACCGCGGGACGGCGGCGCACGGGCGTTCACCGACTGGGTCGAGCACGTCTGCCGCGACGATCCGGGCGCCCGCAGCGCTCTGCGCAGCGGGCTGCGCAAGGACCTCGACTCCGTCCGGCGCATGCACCGCCTGGTCGCCCCGTGGCTCCCCGAGCAGCGCTCCCAGGATATGGAGCGGGCGTACTACACGGTCGCGGCGATGATCGCGGCCCAGCCCCGCAGCGCACTGACGTCCGCCGAGCGCTCGGACGACGACCTGGTGCAGTCCGGCGGGCACGAGTCCCCCCGCAGCACGCCTCGGCTGCGTCGCGCCAGTCTCGGCACGGCGTTCGCCACGGCGGTCACCGAGGGGCCGGGCCGGGAGAAGGAGATGCGGGCAGGAACCGCGGAGAGCCGCCTCAACCTCCTCACCCGCCAGAGTGTCAAGGGCCTGCACCGGCATCTTCCCGCCTCCGTCGGCTACCTGCGCTCGCTGGGCGTGGAAGTCGACTGGGCCCAGCTCCTCGACGACCTCGGCAGCTGGCGCACCCGCTCCGGGCGGATCTCCCGCACCTGGCTTCAGGACTTCTACCGCCTGCGGAACAAGGCCACCGCGCAACAGGCCGACGAGGCCGACGAGAAGGAAGTGGTGGCAAACCCGGCGGCCCCCGCCTCTCCCTGACCGCACACCATCCATCCCCGTAGACCGCTCAGCACACCTGGCGCACCCCGTACGAAGGAGTCACACCAGCATGCCCATGGCCGCCCGTTTCATCGACATCCACGTCCTCCAGAGCATCCCGTTCGCCAACCTGAACCGCGACGACACGAACTCGGTCAAGACGGTCCAGTACGGCAACGTGCTGCGCACCCGGGTCAGCAGCCAGTCCTGGAAGCGGGCCATCCGCGGCGTGTTCGAGGACCGCATCGGCCAGGCGGCGCTGCGCACCCGCCGCATCGGTGAGCGTGTCACCCGCCTCCTCACCGAGACCCGCGGCTGGCCTCAGGACCTCGCCGAGAAGGCCGGTGCGCACACGGCCGCGGCCAGCAGCATCAAGTTCGACTTCGCGAAGGACCCCAAGGACCAGAAGCAAAATGTTGCCAACAAGGTCCTCACCAACGCGATGGTCTACGTTCCCGACACGGCCGTGTCCGAACTCGCCGACCTGGCCGAAGAGTTCCGCGAGGCTCTCCAGAGTGCGAAGGACATCAAGAAGCCGGCCGACAAGAGCATCCTGCCCGCCGACCGCGTCGAGGCGATCCTGCGCTCCCGCAACGGCGTCATCAACCTCTTCGGCCGCATGCTCGCCGAAGTCGACAACGCCGGTGTCGACGGCGCCGTCCAGGTCGCCCACGCCCTCACCACCCATGAGACCGACGTCGAACTCGACTACTTCTCCGCCGTCGACGACGTCACCGCCCACTGGGGCGACCAGAGCGGCAGCGGCCACATGGGCCACACCGAGTTCAGCGCAGGCACCTTCTACCGGTTCGCCACCGTCGACCTGCGTGACCTCGCCCGCAACGTCGGCGACCACCCCGACGAGCTCCGCGAACTCACCGCCGCCTTCCTCAGTGCCTTCATCCTGTCCCTTCCACAGGCGAAGAAGAACTCCACCGCCCCGCACACGATCCCCGACCTCGCCCACATCTCCGTACGCACCGACCGGCCTCTCTCCTACGCAGCCGCGTTCGAGAATCCCGTCATCGCATCAGGCCAGGGCGGCTACGCGGCCCCGTCCCGCACCACGCTGTCCGAGTACGCTGATGACGCCAACCTTCTTCTCGGCACCGGGGGCATCCTCAACGCAGGCTGGGCCGGCATCGACGCCAAGGGCCTCGACGGCCTCGGCACCCGCCACACCAGCTACGACACCCTCATCGACACCGCCCTCACCCACGCCCTGCCCTCCGGCGGTGCTGCATGACCACCCCGGCCCCCGCACCCGAGCCGGGACTGCTGCTCCGCTTGACCGGGCCCCTGCAGTCCTGGGGCCTGCACAGCCACTTCAATGAACGTGACACCGCCTCCTTCCCGACCCGCTCCGGCGTCATCGGCATGCTCGCCTCCGCTCTCGGACGCCGCCGCGACCAGCCCATCGACGACCTCACCACCCTGCATCTGACCGTACGCACCGACCGGCCGGGTGTCCTGCTGCGCGACCTGCACACCGTCGGCGGCGGTCTCCCCGGCAAAGCGACCGTGACCACCGCCGAGGGCAAGAAGCGCACCGGCGACACCGGCACCCTCCTCACCCACCGCTACTACCTCGCCGACGCCGCCTTCACCCTCGCCCTCACCACCCCCCAGCCCACCCCCGACACCCAGGCGCTCCTCGAGCGTTGCGCGAACGCCCTGCGCAACCCCCAGTGGCCCCTGCACCTCGGCCGCCGCTCCTGCCCGCCCGAAGGCCCCCTACTGCTCGGACAGAGCGACGACGCCCTGCACCACCTCATCCACCTGCCACTCGCCGCACCACCCCCCAGAAAGAAGGCAGCGGAAGGCGCACCCGTGGAATTCCTGGCAGACCGCCCGCTGACCTTCCTGCCCGCCCCCGCCCGCACGACCAGCAAAACCCACGAGGACGGCACGCACGCCTCAGGTCAGCTCAACGACCAGCCCATCAGCTACCACCCGAGCCAACGCTCCTACCGCGCACGCCCCTTGTACCGGCGCACCCTGCTCCTGCCCTATGCCCAGTTCGCCGGATTCGGCGCCCAGCAGCTCACCGCGCTGGGACGCTACCTCGACACCCGGCTGCACACCACCGAAGGGAGCCGACGATGACGCTCTGGCTCACCCGGATCATCCCCGACGCTCGCTCGCGTGAAGCCCGCCGCGATCTGGGCGACCCGATCGGCACCCACCGCCGCATCATGAGCCTCTTCCCGTCCAACGCGGGCCCCGACCCCCGCGCCCGCTTCGGCATCCTCTTCCGCGCCGAAGACACCCCCGCCGGCCCCCACCTCCTGCTCCAGTCCACCCACGAACCCGACACCGCCCGCCTCCCCGACGGCTACGGCACCACCCTCGCCCGCCCCCTCGACGCACTCATCGACGCCATCCGCCCCGGCCTCACCATCCGCTACCGCTGCGCCGCCAGCCCCGTCCGCAAACCCGGCGCCACCACCCGCGCCCTCCACAACCTGCCGGCCGCCGTCGCCCTCACCGGCGCCGCAGCCGACGAATGGTGGCTCCGCCAAGCCGACCACAGCGGAATCAAACCCCTCACCCACCACTCCCACCCCCTGGACGCCATCCGCGGACAACGCCGCCCCGACGGAGCCCCGCCCCAAAACATCCGACACGCCCGCACCCAGTTCGACGGAACCGCCGCCATCATCGACACCGACCTCCTGCGCACAGCCATCCTCAACGGCATCGGCAGAGGCAAGGCATACGGCTGCGGCCTCCTCAGCATCGCCCCCGCAAGGCAGACCCCATGACCCCACCACCGGCCACCAAGCCCCTCACCAACAGCAACGCCCGGCGCAGACTCGCCGCCCCCACCGTTGCCATGCTCCCCCGCACCGCCGACTCCCTGTCCTTCCTCTACCTCGACATCGTCCGCATCCACCAGGACGACACCGGAGTCTGCGCAGAAGTCACCAGCGAACAACGCGGAACCGAAACCGTCTACCTCCCCACCGCAGCCCTCAGCTGCGTCCTCCTCGGCCCCGGCACCTCCATCACCGCCCGCGCCCTCACCACCTTCGCCAGAAACGGCACCACCGTCCTCACCACGGGATCAGGAGGCGTCCGCTGCTACTCCGCCGCCGTCCCCGAATCCCTCACCACCCTCTGGCTCGAACACCAGACCCGGGCCTGGGCCAACGACACCCGCCGCCTCACCATCGCCCAGGCCATGTACGAACTGCGCTTCGGAAACGAAACCGCAACCAACGGAACCACCCTCGACAAACTCCGCGGCATGGAAGGCCAACGCGTCAAGGCCCACTACCAACTCCTCGCCCGCCAGTACAAGATCGGCCGCTTCCGCCGCTCCTACGACCCCTCCTCCTGGGACAGCCAGGACCCCGTCAACCTCGCCCTCTCCTCAGCCAACACCTGCCTCTACGGCATCGTGCACGCCGCCATCACAGCGCTCGGCTGCTCCCCCGCCCTCGGATTCGTCCACAGCGGCAACCAGCAAGCCTTCGTCTACGACATCGCCGACCTCTACAAAGCAGAACTCACCATCCCCCTCGCCTTCTCCCTCCACGCCTCAGCGAACCCCGAAGGCGAAGCACGCCGCTCCTTCCGCCACGAACTACGCCTCTTCCAACTACTCCCCCGCATAGTCACCGACATCCAGCAACTCCTCGACCCCGACCACACCTACGAACCCCCCGACCCCACAGAACACATGGTCGACCTCTGGGACCCCGTAACCGGCTCCGTACCCGCCGGCATCCACCACGGAAACCAGCCGTGACCCTGCCCACGGAAGGACACCGGCCATATCCTCGATGATCGTCATCTCAGCCACCGCCGTACCCGACCACCTCCGCGGCGCCCTCACCCGCTGGCTACTCGAAGTCACACCCGAGCTGTATGTCGGCACCGTCTCCGCCAAGGTCCGCGACGAACTCTGGTCAGCCGTCGCCGCCTGCACCAACGACGGCATAGCCGTGCTCGCCCACCCCGCTGACAACGAACAAGGCTTCCAACTGCGAACAGCAGGCGCCCGCCGTCGCGAACCGATCGACTTCGATGGCCTCACTCTGATCGCCTTCCAGAGAGAAGGTCAAGAAATGGCAAACCCCTTCTAACGCCCCAGGTCACGAAGGGTGCTCTCCGCGCGAGCGGAGGTGAGCCGAATCCGCAGTGCGCTTCGCCGCGATCTGGTTCGTGCTCTCCGCGCGAGCGGAGGTGAGCCGCGGGGCATGGCTCGGGCGGACTCGGCGTACGCGTGCTCTCCGCGCGAGCGGAGGTGAGCCGTACAGCAGTACACGGCAGAAGAGGTCGTTGTCGTGCTCTCCGCGCGAGCGGAGGTGAGCCGGCCCGCGACGCCTCGGCCGCGCTCACCGACCTGTGCTCTCCGCGCGAGCGGAGGTGAGCCGCCGAGCGCACGGCCGTCGTGCCCCTCTCCGCCGTGCTCTCCGCGCGAGCGGAGGTGAGCCTCTCGTCGGCCGTCTTCTGTGACTTCTTGTGGAGTGCTCTCCGCGCGAGCGGAGGTGAGCCGTCGCGACGGGTTCCGGTCGCCGTCGTGTCGCCGTGCTCTCCGCGCGAGCGGAGGTGAGCCGCTGTTGCCGATGATGCGGATACGGCGGTGCCAGTGCTCTCCGCGCGAGCGGAGGTGAGCCGACCGGCATCCCGGAGTCCGGCACGGTGACGTAGTGCTCTCCGCGCGAGCGGAGGTGAGCCGCTCCGCTACCTCCTCGCCCACCCCGGCGAGTTGTGCTCTCCGCGCGAGCGGAGGTGAGCCGATCGAATACATCACGACCGACGCCACGCTGTGGTGCTCTCCGCGCGAGCGGAGGTGAGCCGATCAGGTCTCCTGACTTTGTCTTGATCGGAACGTGCTCCCCGCGCGAGCGGAGGTGAGCCGCGTGCGGCCAGCTGCTCGCGCAGGTACTCGGGGTGCTCTCCGCGCGAGCGGAGGTGAGCCGGCGAGAGGGTCCTCCGGCCCGGGATCGGGCAGGTGCTCTCCGCGCGAGCGGAGGTGAGCCGCAGGGCACGGACCTGGTCGCCCTAGGTGAGGTGTGCTCTCCGCGCGAGCGGAGGTGAGCCGCTCCCCGCCGTAGAGGTAGCCGCTGCGGCCGGGTGCTCTCCGCGCGAGCGGAGGTGAGCCGTACCGTCGACTGACAGGGAGTTCGGCACATGAGTGCTCTCCGCGCGAGCGGAGGTGAGCCGAAGTCGACCTCTTCGGCTTCTTCTTCGTCGAAGTGCTCTCCGCGCGAGCGGAGGTGAGCCGAGGTTGTCCGTCCGGCGCCTTCGGAAGGAAGGGTGCTCTCCGCGCGAGCGGAGGTGAGCCGCGCTCCGCGATGTCCTCGGCCGGGGCGTCGGTGTGCTCTCCGCGCGAGCGGAGGTGAGCCGTAGTGGAACGACGTCAGCATGCGGAACGTCATGTGCTCTCCGCGCGAGCGGAGGTGAGCCGGCGTCGCGGGCCTCGGACTCGGCCTGGGTCCGGTGCTCTCCGCGCGAGCGGAGGTGAGCCGCCAATACTCGGCAAGGTCGCCAAGGGGGTCGGGTGCTCTCCGCGCGAGCGGAGGTGAGCCGCTGTCCGGCTCCGGCTCGGGGCCGCGGGCGTTGTGCTCTCCGCGCGAGCGGAGGTGAGCCGACGTGGTTGGCCATGGCGGTCAGCTCCCGGGCGTGCTCTCCGCGCGAGCGGAGGTGAGCCGCAGATGTTCCGCAGCGCGGCCGAGACCAAGCGGTGCTCTCCGCGCGAGCGGAATTGAGCCGCCGACCTCCGTCCCTCGCCCTTACACGCCCGAGTGCTCTCCGCGTGAGCGGAGGTAGCCACGGCCGTTTCGTTCCAACCTCGTTATTGATTGCCCTCATGGTCCGAGGACTCACCGGCGACGCCACCATGAACTGGTACGAAACCTGGCCAGGGCCAAACACGAATCAACGGGCTGAACGCTCAATTAGAAGCGGTGCATCTGTCCGCTCCTCACCCATCGACCCATCCGTGAGTAAATCGGACTAGCGATCTAGGTGTCACTACGCCGGGTGCCCCTTTCGCTTTACGATGCCCTCATCCCATTTCCTTCTGCTTGAATCTTTTCCAGATACTATTGATCCTCGTGTCAGCCAAGCTGGCGCTCTGGAGGGCGAGTGCAAGACGAAGAACGAGACTGGGCCTTTTGGAGTCTCCTCGTCGCTATGCTCCAATTAGTCCTGGAAGTTATACGGTAACTGCCAACGAGACTCGTACGAGTCACCGCTTCCCCTGCCATCGGTTTGTTTCTCCGCGTAAGCGGAGGTGAGCCGATTCAGGCAGACGGGAGATCTGGCGCGCTACCAGCCTTCTCCGCGCGAGCGGAGGTGAGCCGCTCATTACGCGGAGCGGCAAGGTCCGGGCCCACCATACTTAAAGAGGATGACGTCCCGCGTCACCACAGCCCGCCCCGACTGCACTTGCCGGCGCCTGCTCGACCTCGTGCAGCGCCTAGCCCGACGCCTCGGCGGTAGCGGTGACTGCGGCCTGGAACGCCTCGGCGGTATCCCACCTGCGCCGCTGCGCGGTGTACGCCTCGCCGTCGAAGCCCGCGAGCCGTGCGCGCGCTTCCTCGGCGGAACGCTCCAGGTGTATCAGTTCGTCGGCCATGTCAGCGTTAACGGATCTTAAGAGCTCGTAACGCGATCTTGCCGAATCGTCCTGGTGGGGCGTGACCGATCTGACGATTCGGCCGTTCGTGATGGTGTGAGCACTCGGCCGTGGATCGTGGACGATGAGTTGTGGGCACTGATCGAACCGCTGCTGCCGCCGTGGCCGGAACGGTCGCCGGGGCCGCGGCCAGTGTCGGACCGGCTCTGTCTCCAAGGCATCCTGTTCGTTCTCCACAACGACATAGCGTGGCAACTCCTACCTCTCGAGCTGGGGTTCGGCTCCGGCCAGACCTGTTGGCGTCGCCTGAACCGGTCGCAGAAGGCAGGAGTCTTCGACCAACTGCACCAAGTCCTGCTCGCGGAGCTGAACGCGGCCGGCGAACTCGACTGGTCACGCGCGTGCGTGGACGGCTCCCACATCCGCGCGAAAAAGGGGGACCCGACACCGATCCGTCGCCGGTCGACCGGCGGAAGACGGGCAGCAAGCACCACCTGATCTGTGATGGACGTGGCATCCCGCTCAAGGTCATCACCACCGCGGCGAACGTCAACGACGTCACCTAGACGCTCGCCCTGGTCGACGGGATCTCGCCCGTCGCAGGCCGCCCGGGCCGGCCCCGTCGCAGGCCCGACGCCCTGCTCGGCGACAAAGGCTACGACTCCAACCCAAACCGGGACGCGCTACGCAAGCGACGGATCCTGCCTGTCATCTCGCGCAAGGGCTGCCCGAACATCAAAGGGATGGGCAAGCTCCGCTACGTCGTCGAGCAGACCTTCGCGCTCCTCCACCAATTCAAGCGTCTCGCCGTCCGCTGGGAACGCCGCGCCGAACTCCACGACGCCTTCGTTTCCCTGGCCTGCAGCCTGATCTGCTGGAGACGTCTCAAGAAGACCCGCACATGATCATGTTACGAGCTCTAAACGGACCCCATTCAGGTCTAACCGAGCGATGCACAGGGGCACTTCGACATGAACCCGGCAGTGCCCTGCGTGCAACCGAAAGAGTGACGCCATGGGTGACATCCCGAGGTCCCGCAATGCGAAGCACTCGATTCTCCGACAACTGTTCACACCGCTCTGACAGACGCGCATGTGCGCCGCACAGCGGAGGACCGCAGCGACGAAGGAGAACATCGACAAGATCAAGCGGGCGTGATCATAAATCAAGCAACTCAAGAAGAACGGCACGCTGAAGTAGGCCCGGCAGGACGTGAATGACCCCTCCGTCCTCCCCGCCGACGCGGGGGCGTTCCGCCGGCATAAGAGGCACGAGCGAGGTCCTACACACCCTTCCTGCCGAGGCGGGGGCCACAAGTTCACCCAGTTCGCCAGCGGGAGCGCCCCAGCCCTCTCGGCAGTCACTCAGCGTGCCTCGAGCACGGATGATGCTCCGCCTCGTCACCGCTGCTCTCATTCCGCAGCCGCCGCGGTCCTGCCGCCCTGCCCTTCCCCACTGCAGCTCACGCGGCTCCCAGCCGCCAAGATCCGGACCACCTACGGACCAGCCCCCGCCCCCTGAGTCGATTGTCTCCATTTCCGCAGGTCAGGTCACCAGGAAGCCTGTACCACCAGCAGACGAAGAACCTGTTGGTGTCGTACTCGCCGAAGAAACTGGGCTTCTTCTAGACACGAAAAAAGGGCGCCTGACCAGGGCAATCACCCGGCAGGCGCCCTCCTCGTCGTCCGTCGGGGCCTCCCATCGGCGCATCGACTCCTCGATCAAGCTGTTGGCGTGGTTCCGCGCCTCAGCCAGGGACTTGGCGTAGTAGCGGAACAGCACTTGAATGCTTTGTCCGGCTCGGCGCGCACACTCAGCTGGGTCGACGCCGGAAGCAAGCCAGAACGAAATGCCTGCGTGGCGGAGGTCGTAGGGGCGCTTCACCAACTCAAGGGCATGCTCACCGAGGGTGCGAGCAGCCTCGCGCGCCCCTCCCCAAGTGATGCCGTACGCCGCGGCATCAGCGTAATTGCCCGCCGCATCGCGGAAGAGACGTCCATCTGGGGCAACTCCGAAGCGTTCTATATGTTCGCGCAACATACGGACGAGCACGGGCGGAATGGGCACCGGCCGCATCGCCTTGGCTGCTCGGCGCTTGAGCGAGTGAATCTCGCAAACGTCACCGTCATCAGTCCACCTCTTGCCAGCCGTCACAACACCACCCTTCAGGTTGAGCAATCCCCAACCGCTCGCCGGCAAGCGGCACTGGGACTTTTGCAGATGAATCACCTCAGCCGGGCACATGGCGGCGTAGTACATGCAACCGAAGAACGCGTACAGGTGTGGGCCGCGGCCTGGGAGAGCTTTGGCAGCGGCAAGCAGCCGTGCGACTTGCGCTGGGTTCGGCACGCAGTCGGGATCAACTTCGTCAGCGACTTCAGGGACGGACCGGCGAAGGCCGGTCAACGGGTTCTGGCTGAAGTACCCGCGTTCGACTACCACTCCAAAGACTTCGTTGACAGCGGCCTTCTTACGCTTCACAGTCTTCGCAACAGCTGCCGTCCCATCGACCTTGCGGCACAAAGCGTCGAGCCCTCTGCGCAAGGCATCGGGTTCCTCCAATTCGCTGACAGGCAGGAGTAGCAGCTCGGGGCGCTCCTCACCGTCCTCCCCGTAGGCGCCCTCGTCGAGCCGAAGGAACGAGTCAAGACCGAACGTGGCCGGCTTCACCTCGGCCGCGGGCCGAACGTTGCCGGTCACGACCGACTGCCGCATGCCCCGCTCATCGAGGGCAGCGAGAACCGCGGCGGCACCGGGCAGTGCGTGGCCACGCTCGCGCAGTTCGGCTCAGCGCTGAACGTGCGCCTGCCGAGTGCGTCAGCGAACCGGGCAAACAGTTGCTCGTCGAAGTCGAGTCCGTGGAGGCGGGCGGTCTCCCGTAGGGTCACACGCTCCGTCGATCCGGTGACCGACGCCTGCTGGCGCATCGCGGCTCCTGTCACCTGTTCGAAGGCGTTGGCCCACAGCTCGCGGCCCAGCCCGCCTATGGCCACGAGCGTGTGGTCGATGTCCCACAGCACCCGTTCTGGCACCGGCATCTCCTTTCCTCGGAACAGCAGGGTCCCCTTGAATGCGGCACCCTACGCTCGGACGAAGCAGTGAGGAGCGGACATATGGTTGCGGCAGACCTCCCCATCGGGGACCGCATCAGGCACTACCGCGGCGGGCGTCGGCAGGACGCAGTCGCTGGGCTGGTCGGTATCAGTCCGGATTACCTGTCGCAGATCGAGCGCGGCCTGAAGGTTCCGTCAGTGCCGATGTTGTACGCCCTCGCCTCGGAGCTGGGAGTGCCGGCCGCCGCACTGCTGTCCGACAGGCGCCCGTAGAGGCTGAGTCGACAGATACGGCTGAGACCGCGGTCGGTCGTGCGTTCCTCGGATATGACCCGCCCCGCAGCACCGTCCCGGTTCCGGCCGCTGCATTGCGGGACCGTGTGGAGGCCGCCTGACAGTCCTGGCAGACGAGCGACAGCCGTTTCACGGAGGCCGCCGAGACTGGCGGCTTCGACCGCGAGGCGTGCGGCGAGGGTGAGGGAGCGCTGGGCGGTGCGGTGTTCGGAAGCGTCGAACCCCATCCAGCCGGCGAGGTAGGTCATCTCCGCTACAGCCGAGTACGTGTCGCGGCGGAGCCGTTCCGTTCGGAACGTGCTGCCCAGCAGCGGCACTGCTTCGTCGCGAAGGTGACCGGCCAGGGCCGAGCGCCCCGAGGCTCCACCGCGCTGCTGGTCTCGCGCGGAGTAGAAGGCCGTCAGGTTGCGGATGTCGTCGATGTCAGCATGCGTGATCAGCCGGGACGAGACTGCGGGGCGCGATGCCGCCGCGGCCGGGGCGGCTGCCCACCACGGAGCGGTGGGCAGGGCCACTCCGGCTGCCGAGTACGCGGTAGTCGCCAGCAAGGGTCGACGCTCCAGTCAGAACTGCCGACGGTTGTACCTGCCGGCTCATCTTCCAGCCCGAGGTCGGCGTTGGTGAGGCGGCGGCCGAGTCTGCGGGACAGCGTCTCACGCAGACTATGAGGCGCTCGTCCGCTGGGCTTGGTGCCTTGGACTCACATGGCGATGTGTCAGCGGGAGATGGCCTCCAGTTCGCGTACACCGCTCTCCGTCGCCACGCGAGCGACTGCGGCGGCTGCTTGGGGGTGGGACCATCCTGCTTCGCGCAGGGTCTGTCGTTTGGATCAGGTCGGCTGCAGGGGCGGTGCCTTTGAGCCTGGCCGGAGCAGGGTCTGGTGCGTGCAGCTGCAAGGCGGAGGAGGGCGACAACGCGATGGGGGTCCCCCCGCGCCGTTCAGACGTGGGGGAGTGCGTGCCAGACCCCGCGACGCCGAGATGATCCAAACGACAGGCCCTAGCTCAGCACGCTGTCGAGGTGCTCCTGTACCGGCTCGAATACCGTACGGAACCAGTTCCGGGATGTCGCCAAGCGCTACCCACTTCAACTCGGCTAGGCGGTTTCGTTCGGATCTTCTGAGCATAGGTCTGAGTGTGCCGTTGTGCGCGCGGATCGAACTGAGGCCGTGTGGATCGTGCTGTAACAGCACTCCCTACGGGCGGAATTGAGGGAGCCGTCCCGGGGTGAGGCCCCAGGAGGAAATGTCCTCTGAACCGCTACGCCGTGCGAGGCAGACTGCCTCCTTCGCACGGCGTAGCGGTTCGGCCCGCGTGGTTGATTTCTCGTTGCGCCTGCCTGATGAGGATGAAGCCATGACCCTGAAGATCCTTCACCGGCCCCCGTCCGTCAGTGACACCGAGCGGCCCGTTCCTCGTTGGGCGATGCGCCTGGCCTATGCGCTTCCGCTACTTCTGCTGCCGTCGTGCCTGTGGCGGCTGCCCTTCGCTCTCCACTTCGACATGGGGCAGGTTCAAGAGGGCGGCATGCCGGCCTATTGGGTGGGCATCCCGTACATCCTCGGGCTCAGTGTGTTGTCGGAAGTGATCGCATCGGGCTGGTCCGGGGCTGGGGGGAGGTGGCGCCCGACTGAATCCCGATCATCGGCGGAAGACGCGTTCGGCCGGTGGCGGCATTCGGCCCGGCTGCCCTCGGCGGCCTGATGCTCACGCTTCTGTTCACCACTGTTCCGATCGGCGGGGGTCGCGAGCTTACCTTTTACGGCGTCATCGACACCGTCGAATACAGCAATGCCGTCTGGGAGGCGGTGGCGACGTTGTGTGTTACCCCCCTCGCCGCCTGGGGACCCATCACCCTCGCTCTTGCGATCGCCTACTACCGCCGCCGAACCGTCGCCATCGCCATCGCCAAGTGAGGGCGCTATCCACCAGAGCACCGGCCACCTCGGCATCCCCGTCGAACCGCACCTCGCTCTCGCCGAGGCACATCTCTATAACACCGAAACCGCCTTACTGATCTTTTCGTAAGTTCGGTGGGTATGGTGGCGGGTGGTCAGGCCGGTATGGGCGAGGCATGACCATGGCAGTCGGAGGTTGGCGTTGATGCGGTGGATTCCTTGCTCGGTGGCGTCGGCGAAATCGGCGAGGTGGTCGCCGGCGAGGGTGGCGAGTTCATGCTTCTTGAGTGAGGACCACAGCAGTTCCACGGGTCAGCTCGGGAGCGTAGGCGGGTAATCGTTCCAGGGTGAGCCAGTCCTGTTCGGCGACCCAAGCCCGCATCGCCCGGCTCCCGTGGGCGGACAGGCCGTCCCGGACAGAGACCACTCGCTCGCCGCGGTAGAACACCTTCATCTGCTCCAGGACGGCGATGAGTCCGGCGGTGTCGTAGCTGCCGGGCTTGAGGTGGAAGCACGGGCGGGCCCCGCGATCGGGGTCGGTGGAGTGGTAGCCCAAGGCCCCGTCCATCGACGCGCGCTTCCAGTTCAGGCGGTGCCGCAGGAGTGGAGTGCGCCCTCGGGGCGAGTAGGTGCGGCGGATCTGAGGGAGCAGGGAGACGCCTGATGCGTCGAGGAAGACGATCCAGGCACGTGTGTTCACGGCCCCTTTTTGCTGCGCGGCCACTCGTGCGCGATCCAGCAAGCGATCTCCGATTCGTCCCGCTCGACCGCCCGCCGCTCGGGCCGTTGCAGGCTCCATCCGAGCCGGCCGGTCAGCAGCCGCCACACCGACGCCCTGGACAACACCACCCCCGTTGCCCGGGTGACGGCCGCGCCGACTCGTTTAAGGGTCCACAGGTCGGCCTCGAAACCATGAGCCTGGGCACCTTGCTCCAACGCGGCCCGGACCATCTCGACCTGGGCGTCGTCCAGTTTGGGTGGGCGTCCGGTGGCTGCCCGTCTCCGCAGGCCCGAAGCACCGTCTTGCTCCCACACCCGCCGCCAACGCCGCACACTCTCGGCGCACAGCCCCACCGCCCTCGCGATCTCCGCATTCGAGATGCCGTCCTCAAACAACTCGACTGCCCGGACACGACGCGCCTCCGCCAACTGAGGCCGCGACAAAGGAGAAAGGGAGGAACCGGCAACCAAAAGAGGAAGGTTGATAAGCCACCCCGACAGCCTCACACCCACATGCCCACCACACCCACCGAACTTACGAAAAGATCAGTAGTACGCCTCTCACATCTACGAACGGCCGCGCGCGATGTCCGCGGCCCGAAGCTGCCCGGCGCGGCTGAGCTCACGCCGCGGCGGGAGCGCGGTGCAGCGTGAACCAGAAAGTCGGGACCGGGTTCGTGCCGGGCGTCACGTCGGCCAGCTGCCACCCAGCGAACCTGGCGCTGAGTTCGCCCGCGGTGACGCCGGACCACGAGTCGTCGAACGCCCCGGGCCCGTACCCGAACATCAGCAAGCGTGCACCGGGGGCGGCACGCTTGGTAAGGCCGGCCGCGTAGGCGTCGCGGCGATGCGGTGGAATCCCGCAGAAGCAGCTCAGGTCGAAGAACAGGTCGTACGGGCCGGGGACGCCCACCTCGTCGAGTCGGGTGGCGTCCCCGCACAGCACCGTGACGTCCACTCCGGCCGCGGCGGCCTTCTCCCTCGCCTGCCGGACCGCGCGGTCGACCAGGTCGACGGCCGCCACCCGCCAGCCGTGCCGGGCCAGGTACACCGCGTTGGTCCCGGTGCCGCAGCCGAGTTCGAGCACCCGGCCCGCCATCAGGGCACCGGGCCCCTCGATCAGGGCCACCAGCTCGGGCGGCGTGATGCCGCTGTCCCACGGCGGCTTGCCGTCCCGGTAGAAGTCCTCCAACACGCCGCGCACAGACGCCTCTTGGTCGAGCTCCGCAGCTGTCCGAATCTCACCCATCGCTACCCCTCCAAGAAATTAGAGCCTATCTCTAGTGTTCGACTCTAGAGATAGACTCCCGGCATGGATGGAGTCAAGGGATCCGGCGGACAGAACGCGAAGCGCCCCGACAAGCGGGCCGAGCGCTCTCGGCGTACCCGCGAAAGGATCGTTGCGGCGGCGCGAGAGCTGTTCGTCGCGCAGGGGTACGGCGCGACAAGCCTTCAGGAGGTCGCGGATCGCGCGGGTGTGGCCGTCCAGACCGTGTACTTCGTGTTCCGCAACAAGCGGGCGCTGTTCAAGGACGTCGTCGACACGTCCATCGCGGGCGACGTCGAACCGGTCGCCACGATGGACCGCGACTGGTTCCGCGCCGCATGCGCCGAGCCCACCGCGGCCGGGCAACTGCGCGCCCATGTACGGGGTGTACGCGACATCCTCGGCCGTGTCGCCCCGATCATGCCGCTGATCGCGGCTGCCGCAGCCACGGACCCGGAGATCGCCGCCCAGTGGCCCGCCGGACCCGACCCGCGCTACACGGTCCAGCACGCCGCAGCGAAGGCACTGACCTCCAAGCCCGACGCCCGCCCCGACGTCGACACCGCCCGCGCCGCCGACCTGCTGTACGGGCTTCTCAGCCCGGAGCTGTACCTGACCTTTGTCCGCAACCGGGGCTGGTCACCCGACGCCTGGGAGGAGTGGGCCTGCGCGGCCCTGATCGCCCACCTCTGCATTGACCACGAGTAGGCCGTCGGCCCTTCGGCGGCCGCTGCCGAAAGAAAGTCTGCGACCGGCTGCGGAGACTGGCCGGGACACTCACTCCGCTGCATCGTCGTCATCGTCATCGCGCGCCGCGACGTCCGGGTCGCGCAGCGGCCGTAGCGACACCTCGACATGCGGGCCTACCAGTCCCGAGGCCAGCCCAGGTGTCAGCCCAGGGCGAGCCATCGGAAGCCGAGCCGTTCGATCTGCGCGGTCTCTGATTCGTCCAACGGCTCGCGGGCGGTAGCTTTGCGCAGGAAATGCGGCTGGCACCAACCCAATGCGTCGGCGGCCGCCATCTGCTCTGCGCCGAAAAGCAGCTCCAGCACGGCGTCACCGGCTGACGAGGTGAGCCAGGGTTCGCGTCCGAGTGCATCAGCCAGGTCGAGGCCGTGGACAGCAACTTCGACGACTCGGGTGAGCAGGAACTCCGACAAGAGCATGGCGTCACCATGACGCGTCCACACGGCACGGCTGGCCGGCTGGGCCTGGCACAGGATGTCGACTCGCCGCCAGGTCGCGCTGAAGCGCTCGGCGAAGGTGGCACCGTCAGCCGACTCTGCTGCCCGGTCCTGAGCCAGCGCGATCCGGGCGCTGTTGGTCTGCGGTGAAAAGCGATCGTCCGGGCGGTAGTAATCTGCAGCGGAAATCCTGGCCTCGCCCGGGGCCGGTGTGTCCAGCACGCCCTGAAGCCAAACGATCACGACGAACACGTGCCCAAGCGGGTCGCGTACGGTCCAGGGGGTGCAGCGACAGCCCCTCCAGACCGAGGAGCAGGCCACGCCGACGAGCGGATACCCCGGCAAACGGGAACCGCACCCCTGGCGTATGGATGTCCACGAAGCCCCGGTGGGCGTCGTCGATGAATACCGTTTCGCTGAGCCCTAGTTCCCGAGCCAGGGCCAGGGCCAGGGCCAGTCTGGACTCCTCGTCAGGGAAGGCGCGGCCGTCACGTGCACTACGCCCAGGACATTGCCATGGTTGCCGTTCGGGTTGCAGAAGACGCGGAAAAGAGGATGTCAGGGGTCACCAGGTCATTGGCCCTCGTCTCCTGGCTCACGGAGCCAGACCGCTCTGTCGTGACCACCTCGGCCGCGCCAGCGGCGCGACACCTTACCCCAGCGCCGCCGCCGACGTGTCGGACACATAAGACTGGGCATGCGATCCGCACGTCACCCGCGGCGGCGCCTACCGCCACGACCGGGGCCTGACCCGGTGCGCCCGTCGGCACGGCGCCTGCGGCCAAGACCGACCATCTGCAGGAAGAGATCGACGCCGATTGGACCTGGGCCAACCACCCGATGACCTGGCCGGACAGCGACGAGATCCGCAGCAAGTACGGGGAGAACTGTCACGAGCTGCCCTCTTCGGACGGATGTTGCGGTGCGGCGACGACGAGTCCCGCGTAGGAGAAGCCCCCACCGAAGCCGAAGAGGAGAAGGGGCGCGCCGGGCGGGATCGAGTGCTGGTGGAGCAGTTTGGACAGAGCCAGGGGGATACTCGCTGCGGAGGTGTTACCCGATTCCTGGACGTCGGTCGCGATGACCGCGTCTGTCAACTGAAGTTGGTCGGCAAGGTGCTCGACGATGCGGAGATTTGCCTGATGCGGGATGAACGCCGCGAGCTGGTCGGGGCGGAGGTTCGCGGCTTCCAGCGCTTTTCTGGCGTGAGGGGCGGCTTCTGTGATCGCCCAGCGGAACACCTTGCGGCCTTCCTGAGCGAAAGTGCCCTCCGGGGCTTCAATGCGCGCCGCGTCGGCGAGGCCGGGCACGGTGCCCCAGACGATGGGTCCGAATGTGTCGTGCGCGCTCGCGCGGAGGACAACGGCACCTGCGCCATCACCGACGAGGATGCAGGTGGAGCGGTCGGTGAAGTCGGTGACGTCTGTCATCCGCTCGGCGCCGACTACGATGGCGGTGCGCGTGGCGCCGCCGGCGAGTAGTTGCCGGGCAGTCTCCAGTGCGTGGACGAATCCGGAGCAGGCGGCATTGACGTCGAATCCTGCTGCGTCCGTCAGGCCCAGGGACTCGATGACTCTCCCCGCCGTACTGGGTGAGCGGTTCACATTCGAGCAGGTCGCGACGATCACCAGGTCGACTTCTTCAGCATGGACACGGGCATCGGCGAGAGCAGCGCGGGCTGCCTCGGACGCCATGTCCGCGACGGACTCAGTGTCCGCGAAGCGCCGGCTGACGATCCCGACGCGCTGTCTGATCCATTCGTCGCTGGTATCGACCATGCGCGCGATCTCGTCGTTGCTCACCACCCGCGGGGGCTGGAAGTGGCCTACGCCCACGATTCGGGCTCCCGGCTGCGGCGGCGACGTAGTCATCTCAACTCTGCCTTTCTGCTGTTTCGAGAACGGGGCCTGCGGTGTTCCCGGGATGGGCGAAGGCGAGGCGCCAACTGGCCTCACCCACCCTGTGGACGGGTTCCGGGGGAGGTTGACCGGGCCTATGTCAGTAGTCGAACTTCTCGAACCGCAGGTATTCTCCTGCCGTCCATTCCAGGACCGATCTCCGCAGGCCGGAACCTGTACACACATAGAACCGCCGCCGACCCGCTGTGCTCTTGGTCAGAACGTCGTTCTTCTGGATGCGCCGGGTGCTTACCACTGTGCCGAGCCGGCGGATCCTGTCGATTTCTGCGTTTTGTTTCCCGTCGACCGATCGGGTCACAAACAGCTCTGTTACCGCTCCCAGACCGTCTACTTTTTCCAGGACGTCGACTGCTAGCGGCAGGTCATCCGCTTTCAGGCTCCAGAGGACTCTCATCCTCCGGCCGGAATCCAGCACGGGCTGCGCCTGCGCCATGAGAGGTGTGATTCCTACTCCAGCAGCCACCACGATGATGTCGTCATCGGTGTGCGGCCCCTTGGCTGCCTCGGCGTATCTCACCTCTTCTTCGCCACCGAAGCCCAAAACGGTGGCGGAAAGCGGCGCACCGGGATTCCATTTGGCCAGGAGTGACGTGACTGGCCCGTTCCTCCGAACAGTGACGTCGAATTCGGCCTCGCTCAGCGGCCCACGATGTTCCGTTCCCGCGGTGCATTCTTCAAGGGCTTCAAGGCCTTCAAGTGCTTCAAGGGCTTCACGGGTGGGAAGCGCTGGGCTCGAAATGGTGAAGGTCCTGATGTAATCGTCGTTGAGTGACCGGGGGTCGTGGTCGCGCATGTGTGACCATCCGCGATCGAGCGTGGCGGAGAAGTCAAGGGTGACGTGTTGCCCTGCGCGCCATGGTTCGAGCTGCTGGAACTCTGCGTTCGACTGTGGGGTGGACAGATCGGGGGCGAGTCGGAAGGTGTATCGCGAGATCGTCGGCGTCAGATGGTGTGCGCGGATCAATGTCGCCGTCGCTTTCCCCACCGGTCGGCCGTCCGCGTCGACGTTGTCGGTTGAACCAGACTCCGCTCCGCTGATTTCGTGAGCCAACCTGCGTACCGGCGGGTTGTAGGGCGACTGGTCCAGCAGTTGCCCACGGAACGGCAGCCCGTCCTTCACGAATCGAGCTGCCTCCACCCGCACGCGGACAGCGAGCTTGCTGTGCGGGATCATGGATGTGGCGTCGGCGCGGGCCAAGATCTCTGCCCGTCCTGTCAGGTAGAGGACGTCGCCGGTTTCGAAGTCGGGAAAGGTAATTCCCACGGCAGGGTCGGACTTGATGTTTCCCAATGTCTGGAAGAGGCGATTCCCTGAATACTCGGGATACACCAGGACGACACCGTCCGTGTCGGAGTTCGTGTGTACTCGCACGAACCCGGGAGCCCCGCCTCGGTTGTTGGTGTCCATGCTCTCAGCGCCGTGCCTGCTTGAGATGAAGAACAGGTCGGATTTGGCGATGAGTCGCACCGCTTCAGGCGGCAGTGGGAGCCGGTCGCTGACCAGGTGAGGAGATGCCTCATGGGGCTGGACCGTTTTCCTGTTGAGGTATTTCGGGCAGTTCCCCAGCGTCTCGTCCACAGCGAGGGCGACCTGCACTTCCGCAGGCCCCTTGGCCCTCCAGGCCGCCGTATTTTTCTCCGACGGCCTGGCTAGAACAGCTCCGCCGAGCACCCTCCCGGAAATCTTGACCCGTGTCCTGGTTTCCAGGTCGATCACCAGGCCGGCGGCCAGCCTTCCCCCGTCCTCGTGCCTGACGAGGATCCCGTCGCGGTCGTGCGCTTCCCCGTCCCTGTCCTGCTCCTCGCTGTTTGCTCGGTGCATGTGGCCGTCATCGTCGGAGAAAAGCGCCTCCAGTGTCGGGTCATATCCGAGCGTGCCCGCACTCTGTCCCCCGGGCTGGTGTGCGATGTGAGCCAGCGAAGTCACCTTCAACACGCCTCTGGCCAAGGGAAGCGTGGTACCTGGTTGCCCGCCGAGCACTGTTGTCCATACGCGGCCGTTCCGGTCGACCGCTCCCAGTGCGATGAGAGGGCTCCGCGTCATCCAGGGCACGTACTCCACAGGCAGCCCGGGAGCCGTGGGATTGAATTCGTACGGCACCTCAAGAAGCCGGTGTATGGCTTCCTCACCCTCGTGCCACTGGGGCCGCGAGTGCGAAAGATTCGTCGTCATAGGCTCTTCTCCTCCCACGGTGGTGCTGCGAGAACCGCACGGTTATTCAGCGTCGAGAGCAGCTGTGCGGGGTTCCGGCCTGCCCGGGATCGCCGAAAGCACGGCCGCGCCAGCACACAGAAGGGCGGTCCAGGCCAGTGGTGCGGCGGTGGTCATACCCACTCCAGGGATCGAACCGATCAGTACCATCTGAGGCTAGCACGACGATCGAACCGGTTGGTACCATCACCTCATGCCTGTTGCCAAAGGTTCGACCATCGATCCCGAGCGAACCCGCGCCAAGATCGTGCACGCGGCCACCCAGGTGCTGTACGAGCGAGGGCTGGACGGCATCGGGGTGGCGGAGCTCTGCGCACGTCTTGGCGTGTCCAAGGAGACGCTCTACCGGCACTTCGGCACCAAGGACGGGCTGGTGCACGCGGTGCTCGACACGCGAAGCGACCGGGTCATCCACTGGCTGACGGATACGGTCTCATCGAGCGGAGACCGTCCTGCCGACCAGCTCACGGCCCTGTTCCGGGCTCTCCAGGGATGGTACGACGGTCCTGAATTCCGCGGCTGCGCGTTGATTAACGCTGCCACGCAGCACCACACTGACGCCGTCCGCGCCATCGCCGCGCGCCACGTCGAGCGTTACCTCGAGCTGCTCATCGGCATCGCCGAGGGAGCAGGCGCCGACGATCCGCACCGCCTCGCGCTGCAACTGCTCATTCTTGCGGAGGGTGCCACCGTCGTGGCCGACCATCACAGCTCCGCGCGGGCGGGTGAGCTGGCTTGCCAGGCCGCCCTGGCTCTCCTCGCCGCGGCGGAGCGATCCTGACCGGTTCCACAGGTCGAACCCGGGCGAGGAATTCGCTCCGCCCCCTGTAAGGGGGCGGAGCTGGGTGCGTTCGAGGGTCTTCAGCCTTCGGCTGCCGTCATGCGGCCGGAGGGGGACTCAGCGGGCGTTGCGGAAGATGACGCCGAGGGTGTTGCGGTGTCCAGAAGGGACGGCGTTGGTGCCGTGCCGCATGAGGTGGCGACGGAAGGCCGTTCTTGCCGCGGACCAGGCGGTGGCGGACGGGAAGATCATCCCCTGGCCGAGCTCAGGTTTGACGACGTCGACCGGCCGCTGCCTGATTGACGGCCGGTCAGCGCAGCAGCACGCGCTCCCCGGCTCCGACGGGGACGAACCTGAGGAGCTGTCCTCTCTCCCCCCCCCGGGGCACCGGCACGGGCCCCGTCCGGAAGCGGGGTCTCGTCGTCGAGCACCCTGCGGGTGTCGGCCTACACCGGTCCCACTGATGCACTGGAGGCCGATGCCGCTCCAGCCTCGGGCCCCCGCCACGATGATTGTGGTCAAACCGATGGCAGGCACCACCACCGGTCAGAGCGCGGCTTTCCGGTCAGGCATCGCCGGGCGGATTGGGAGGACCGCCCGGGATCGGCGTGGTTCCAGGCCGGCAAGCGGGCAGCCTGCGAGACAGTGTGGGCCGGATGCCGGTTCGCATGGGGCGGAGGAGCGGCAATGGGTACACCTTCGGCATGCCTGAAGTAGTTCAAGCGGGAGCATGGGGCTTGTTCGCGGGTTCCGCACTGCTCGTCGGTGCGTGGATCGGCTACGGACTGCATGTTCCGCAGAAAATCATCGCCTCCGTCATGGCCTTCGGCGCTGGCGTCCTGTTGTCGGCCGTGTCGTTCGAGCTGGTCGGCGAGGCTTACGGGCAAGCAGGCCTGGCCCCGGCAGCGATCGGTACGGTGGCCGGAGCCATGGCGTACACCCTCGGCAATGTCGTACTGGCTCGCCGCGGGGCACAGCATCGCAAAAGGTCCGGGCACGGCCAGTCACAGCCGTCGGAGACACAGCAGTCCGGCTCCGGCATGGCGCTGGCACTGGGCGCCTTGCTCGACGGCGTCCCGGAGTCGGCGGTCATCGGAGTCAGCCTCCTCGACGGCGGTGCGGTGAGTATGGTCACGGTGGCCGCCGTGTTCATCAGCAATGTGCCCGAAGGGCTGTCCAGCTCGGCAGGGATGAGAAAGGCCGGACGCGGCAAGGGATACGTCTTCGGCGTGTGGGGTGCCATCGCAGCGGCGAGCACTCTGGCGGCGGTGCTGGGCTACGCCGTCGTGGGAGGACTGCCCATCGCTGTCGTGGCAGCGGTGACAGCCGTCGCCGCGGGCGCCATCCTCGCCATGCTGGCCGACACGATGATCCCGGAAGCATTCGAGAACGCGCATCTGGCCATGGGACTGATCACCGTGTCCGGGTTCCTGGTTTCCTTCGCGCTCTCCCACGCCTGAGGCGTGTCGCTCACCATCGCCCTTGGGATGGCGCACTCGTCCGGCCTCACCGTGCCGGGCGGACGGAGCAGCCCGAATCTCTGCTGCGGCCGGAGACTCCTGGTTTGTCTGTCGACGCTTTGATGGGCACGAATTCGTGCCAGCGAGGATTAGTTGCGCTGGTCAGAGCCAGGGAGGGTTGATTCGCTGGGAGCTCTCCTCCCCGTCGATCTGCATGATGGTCCGCTGCGGGCAGTCCGGCGTGTGCCGCGTCTGGTACGGCGTCCTCACACTCTGCTCACGACAGCGCCCAGCTCACTGACCTCGCGGTATGGCCACCGGCAGGGACGGTTGAACAAAGTGGGGCGATGAGCACACTCCGACCCAGTGACAACACTGACGAATTGCTCCAGGCCATGGACATGGGCCCGGCGCCAGGGGCTGCAGTATGACCTGCGCAGCCTAGCCACCAACATCCGTGCCGACGCTGGAGACCAGTAGGACAGACAGACTCTGGTGTCAGGCCGGAGTCGAGTGGGCACTGCTGCGGATTGACAACACCGTCGGCCGGCTGAGCGGCAGCCGGCTGTAGCAGCAGCGTGAGAGAGGAGACGGCATGGCCACAGTTTTGGACAGTGTCGACCTGGACATCGTTCAGGATTACCTGAGCGGCGCCTACGCACGCATGCATCTGCAAACTTGTTGCGAAAGGCCGAGGGCGCGCATCGCACGTACGGAGCTGGGGCCCGTAAGCCTGAGCGAGGTGGACTTCGGCTTCGAGCTGGAATACGCCGTCGACCCGACCGGGACGCTGGTCCTGGGCAGTGTGCACGCAGGCACGGCTCTCCGCCATAGTGCCGGGCGTTGGGAAGGCAGTTTCAGCGCGGGAGACATGGTGTTGTTCGCCCAGCCCGACGAGCCCTGTTCCGGACAACACCGCGACCTCGACTACACGATGGTGGACATCGACCCGCTGTTGCTCGACCAAGTGGCCGCCACCGCCCCCGGCCGCCGACAAGAGCCAGTACGCCTGATCGGACACCGGCCGGTCTCAGCAGCGGCCGGCCGGCATCTGCAGCGCACCATTGCCTATCTGAGCGACACCACTGGCGCTGACCCGGCACTCAGCCAGCAGCCGCTGGTGGTCTCCACCACCTGTCAACTGCTCGCCGCCACCGTGCTGTCCACCTTCCCCAGCACCGCCTTGACCGAGCCGACCGCCACCGACCACCGTGACGCCCACCCGGCCACCGTACGCCGCGCCATCGCCTTCATGGAAAGCCACGCCGACGCCCCCATCACCGTCGCCGACATCGCCGCCGCCGCACACGTGACCACCCGTGCCCTGCAGTACGCCTTCCGTCGGCACCTGGCCACCACCCCCATGGCATACCTGCGGCGGAGCCGCCTGGACCAGGCCCACGCCGCACTGCGCGCAGCCGACCCGGCCAAAGGCGCCACCGTCACAGCCATCGCCGCCCGCTGGGGCTTCCTCCAGCCCAGTCGCTTCGCCGCCGCCTACCGCACCGCCTACGGCGTCTCTCCCTCCCACACCCTGCGGCAGAACTCCTGACCGCAGGAACGTGGTTGCGATCCCGTACCGCGCTGGGCTCCTCCACCGGCACCCCGTGACGGCGCCGCACCACCCGGCAGCCTGCTGCCTCGATGCCAAGTGTCTGCGACCCCTGCTCGCGTCGCGTCTTGTGTACCGGACTTACTGTGGTGGTAGAGCTTTCGCTTTTTGGACGCCTCGCGATAAACAGTTCGTTTGCCGGGCTATCTGCTGTTGGCCGTGACGGAGATGCTCGATAGCGCCCCCGTACCTGACACAGCGGTGCCACTCATCGGCCCAGACCCCGCCAAGCTGGCCGTGGTTTCGTACGGGCCTGGCCGGGGCCGATCGGCACAGCTTGCCGGCCCCGGCCAGCTCCTTGCCTCGAGGACGGGCTCGACAACTGATCACCGCTGCGCCGCTGGTATGGCCTGTACTGGCAGGCTTCCGACACCTCCCAGGGAGACCGGAACTACTTGGCGTGCACCGCTCCCCCTGGGTGTCCTTCGTTACGTGACTCTCACGGCGTCCGGCCGCCGACGTTCGACAAGGCCGACTACAAAGAAGGCCACGCGGTGAAGTGCGGAAACCACCGCCTCAAGCGGCATCGCGCGATAGCCACGAGATACGACAAGCTCGCCGTCCGCCACGAAGCGACCGTACTGGTCGCAGCCATCAACGAGTGGCTGCGACCAGGGCCCTCATGCTCATACGGATGGCCCTCGCTGATCTTCGGCATCGAACGCCTGGGCGACGGCGAGGCTGTCCTCGTAGATATGGTGCCGGGTGACCAAGCCGTCTTCGAAGGTGAGGTGCATAGCGAACCGCGCGTGATACGCACGTCCGGTGGACCGAGCAGTCTGGCGAATCTCGCCGATCACGACTGCGTCGTTTCCGTCGACAAGGATGCGCTCAACCTCAGTCGCCACCTGCTCCGGTACGTGGTGCTCGGCAAGTTCGCGGTAGTGGGCGGCCGCGTCGGCCCGGGTGGACCGATGGCGGATCCACGGCGTGGCAGTTCGACCGTGCTCGGACTCCGGCCAGCTCAGCTTCCAGTCGCCCCGCTCGGCATACAGCTCGGCGATGCGCTCGGGGTCACCCTCACCGATCCTGCGCAGCAACTCCTCAACCACGGTCCGTGTGTTCGTAGATGTGGCTATGGACATGATTGGCCCCTCCGTATGGTCAGCGTCCTGCTCACGCGACGAGATCACCAACCTAGCCCGCACAGTCCGGCCGAGACGATTACCTCCTGAGTAAGGCAGCTCACATAAAGATCCACTTCCGGAAAGCCGCTGACTTGGGGCTCCGTCGGGGATCTTGGAGCTTCGCGGTGCGGAAGCATGACCAACGGGCGTGCTCGGGTAGTCCCGATGACTGCGCGGCCCGCCCGGGCGAGCAACCCGGACGGCACGACGGCGATATGGGTGCGTGACCGCCTCGATGGGCTGTGGTGTGACGAGGATTTCGCAGACTGGTACCCGCCTGACGGGCGCCCAGGTCTAAGGCCACGGCCACACGGCGAGCCCGGGCGATGCACGACGAGCCGCTCTCCGAGGCCACCGGGGGATTGCCAGCCCTCCCCGTACGAGTGAGGGACCGTATCGCCTTGGTCAGGATCTGAAACCATCGTTCCGCTCAGCCTTTACGCGCCTGCGAGCTGCCTACTCACGGGTACGCGCGGCGGCGTATATGACGCCGGCCCTGCCGGTCGGTCGCAGCTCCGCGGGTGCCCTTACGGGTCCGGGGCTGCTGTGCCAGGACCGGTGCCATGGCCGAGGCAGAGACGACAGAACCGCATTATTCACAGGCCCCGGTGGGCTGACCATCACTGCGACCGCCACCTATGGCGTGCATGTGTTGCCCCGGCCGGAGAGATCGGCCACCACAGCGGTGCCCTGTTGCGTCAGATACTGGACGATGTAGACGATCCGTGCCCCCGTGTCGTGCTGGACCTGCGGCGGGTCACCTTCCTGGACTCCAGCGGCATCAACGTCTTCCTCCTCGCCCACCAATCCTTCACCGAGACCGGCGGATGGCTGCGCCTGGCCACACCCACCGAACCGGTCCTGCACCCCTTGCAAATCATCGGCGCACAACCTGGCCGAAGCTGTCGAACGCCTCGTCGGCCGACACACCGCGCCGGCCTGCGCGAACCTCTCGCAGTCCGGTCCGATCAGGCGGACGTGATCTGAGCCGAAAGCCCAGGAGTTGTCGCCGGCGGGCTCGGATGAGCCGGCGAATGGGATCGGCCGAAGCGGTCTGGTTATCACAGGCGAGGCATCCGACTTGTCACACACGCTCATTCAGCAGTCCTTCTGTCACCAGAAGCGAAGATCGAGAACCTGCGGCTCTTCATAGCGGTTCCATGGGTCAAGGCCGTTACACGCGCTGGGTCGGCAACCTTCCCGTGTGCCCCAACACGGTCGCGCAGAGGCACTCATTGAACAGGCCCGTAATCTGCGGGCCGCAGAAGACAGGTGATGGAAATGCGAACTGAGGCCGCCAAGCGGGTCGAGCTGGTCTTCTCCCTCTTCGACGCCAATGGCAACGGAGTCATCGGCTCCGACGACTTCGACCTGATGACGGGTCGTGTCCTAGAGGCGGCGGCCGCGTCGGACGACGGCGCCAAGGCCGCCATCCGAGCCGCGTTCCGCCGCTACTGGACAACGCTGGCCGCTGAACTGGACGCCAACGGCGACGGTGTGCTCACCGTGGACGAGTTCCGTCCGTTCGTGCTCGACCCCGAGCGTTTCAGTCCCACGATCGCCGAGTTCGCCGAGGCGCTCGCCGTACTCGGCGACCCCGACGGGGACGGTCTGATCGAGCGCCCCCTCTTCGTGTCGCTGATGACTGCGATCGGCTTCGAGGAGCCGAACATCCACGCCCTCTTCGACGCCTTCGCCCCTGACGCCGAGGACCGCATCACCGTGGCTACGTGGGCCGCCGGCATCGAGGACTACTACGCGCCGGACAAGGCCGGAATCCCGGGCGACCACCTAGTGTCTGTCGGGACCGTCTGACACCGCGCGTCAGCGTCACGGCCGGGACTTGTGCGCGAATACCCACCGGTTCCCCTCCAGCGCGTCGTTCGGCTCGGGGAGGGGGCCACGTCGGTACCGACGGGTGAAGTCGAAGGGCGTGTACATCGAGGTGGACCAGCCCTTGGCCATCAGGGCGCCCGCTGAGTCAGGTCGTGGCCCCTTGTCGAAGAGGTGGAGCAGGTCGATGCCGATCTGTTCACGCGTCGCCGTGTAGATCGGGCTGTCGTAGTAGGCCAGCAGATCCCTTTCCAGCTTGGCCTCGAAGGCCAGAGCACTGCCTCCGCTGGACAGCCTGTCCACCATGTCGATGAGATGCGTCTCGGCAGGGCCCGATAGGTAGAAGAGGAGTCCCTCGGCCAGCCAGACGCTCGGTGCGGCCGGGTCGAAGCCGGCGGTGGTCAGCGCGTTGACCCAGTCCGCGCGCAGGTCGACCGGAACGGGGACGCGCTTCACCTGCGGGACGGCCGCGAGGTCCGTGAGCACCTGTTGCTTGAAGGCCAGCACGCCCACTCTGTCGATCTCGAAGACGACGCAGTCGGACGGAAGATCCAGCCGGAAGGCACGGGTGTCCAACCCCGCCCCCAACAAGACCACCTGGCGGGCGCTCGCACCGACCGTCCGGCGGAGGAAGTCGTCAAGCGCTCTCGTCCGCAGGCCGAAGTAGCGGGCGAACCGCCCCCACAGCGGGTTGCTGTCCCCGTCCGGGACCTGCTCGATGCGCACTGGCCAGTCCGCGCAGGCAGGGGCCGCGCGAACGAAGTGTTCCGCGTAGGAGTCCCGCGCCAAGCTGTCATTGCGGTGGGTCTCGATCGACCGTGCCGCGGCGACCAGGAGCGCGGTCAGGCCCACACCTTCGTCCACGCCGTCCACGTCCGTGTGCTGTGGCGTCGTACCGGCCATTCTTCCTCCGTTGGCGGAAGCGGGGGATGCGGGATGTTCACTTGCCGGAGAGGGTGAGTCCTTGGTGCCGCGTGCCTCGCTCATCGGCCTGTCCTCTCCGGGAGCAAGACGGGTTTGACCACACGGCCCGCGTTGCAGTCGCGTTCGGCCTCGTTGATGCCGTCCAGCGGATAGGTGCGGATCAGCTCGTCGAAAGGGAAGCGCCCAGCCTGCCACAGTCCGATCAACCGGGGGATCAGCACTGCGGGTACGGCGTCGCCTTCGCAGATGTGGCGAATGCTGCGGCCTCGGTCAAGTGTGCCCGCTTCGAGCTGCAGCGGGGTGTGGAGGCGTGCCACCAGGCCGAGACTGCCGGTGGGGCGTAAGGCTCGGAGCGCCTTGTTGATGAGCGGGGGCGAGGCCGTGGTGTCCAGTGCGTGCTGGGCGCCGCCGTCGGTCAGTCGCCGGATCCGTTCGGGCAGGCTGGGTGAGGCGGCGTGCAGCGGGGTCGCGCCGAACCGCTCGGCCAGAGCAAGCCGCTCAGGATGCCGGTCGACGGCGACGGTCAGCACGCCGGCGGCGGTGGCCGCCATCACTGCGGCCAGGCCCACCGCTCCCGCGCCGAAGACCACGAGGGTGTCGCCGGGACCCGCAGCGAAGGTGTTCAGCACGACTCCGGCGCCGGTGAGGAAACCGCAGCCGAGGGGACCGAGCAGTTCGAGCGGTAGTGCGGGGTCGACCCGTACGGCGTTGCCGACCGGCACGAGTGCGTACTCGGCGAACGAGGACTGCCCGAACCATCGGGGGGCCAGCGCTCTACCGGTCGCGTCGGTGAGCCGTGGCGGTTGCTCCTTGCGCCCTCCGAAGAGGTTGAGCGAAGCGAAGGAGTCGCAGTAAGCGGGGGCCGCTCCGCGGCAGTTCCGGCAGTGCCCGCAGGAGTCGAAGCTCAGCACGACGTGGTCACCGACATCGATCGCGGTGTCCGGGCCATCTCCCCTCCGCACCACGACCCCGGCACCTTCGTGACCGAGCACTGCGGGCAGAGGGCTCTGACCGGCCGATCGCCGGACCGCGAGATCGGTCCGGCACATCCCGCAGCCCGCGATCTCGACCAGGACTTCGCCGACGGCGGGCTCTGTCCGCAGAACCACCTCCTCGACCGTGAACGGGTTCTCGTACGAGCGCAGTACGGCTGCCTGGAACCTCATCGTCACGCCTCCTGCGAGCGGTGGATGACGAACGGCCGCAGGTTGTCGTACAGCCCCCACGGTCCGCCCGCTACGCCCACACCGCTGTCCTCGACACCTGCGAAGGCTGGGCGAGGGACAGTTCGGCGTGGTGGTTGATCCCGGCCGTGCCGCAATTGAGCCGCTCGGCCACCGCCTCGGCCCGATCGGGGTCGGTGCTCCACACGGAGCCGCCCAGTCCGAAGCCGGTGCCGTTGGCCGCGTCGACGGCTTCGTCGAGGCTCCGGTACGGCAGGACCGGCCCGAACTGCTCCCGGGTTACCACCGGGCTGTCGGGCGGGACGTCGGTGAGGATCGTGGGGGCGAAGAAGTATCCCGGCCCGGCCAGCCGCCGGCCATCGGCCACCGCCGGGGCCCCGGCCGCCAGAGCCGGTGCGGGCAGCGGAGTCGGCGCGCCAGCCGCGCCAGGCCCGGCGGGCCCGGTCGGCGACGGCTTCCAGTACGTCCGGCTGCCGGCCGGGGGCCTCATCGTCCCCCGTGGCCGGATTGACGACGGGGAAACGCGCGGCCCGGCGTCCGGGGACATGGTGGGGCTCGGCGACGGGCATACCGGCGGTCAGCTCACGGTGGTGACGCCGGCTGCGGGCTCCCGGGCGTGCTGGTCCATCTCCGCCCGGAAGGCGGCCACCAGGTGGGTCCGGATCCGTCCGGCGTTGCGGTCGCCGCCCTCGCAAACGGCTCCGCGGACCCCGACGATGTCCGTGCCGATGCGGGTCAGCGGACCGAGGTCGACCTGCTTGACACTGCCCGCGAGAGCGGCGAGCAGGCCGGCAGCGTGAGCCAGCCGGACGAACTCAGCGCAGGCATCCGGCGGCACATGGTCGAACAACCGCGTCCCGTCCTTGATCGCGGTGTCGAGCATGGCGGCGTCGGCTCCGGAACGGGCGGCGATGTCGGGCAGGGCGAGCGGGTTGACGCAGCCGACCCGGTGGGCGTCGGCGTAGCCGGAAGCGACGACGAGCGCATCGGAACGATGGTCCTTCACCGCCCGGACGACCGCGCGCATGACCTCGATGCCCTGGTCGGGCGTCGTACACCCGTAAAGGCCGACCTTGATGTACGTGGCGCCGGAGACGACCGCGCCGAGTGCGGCCTGAGCCACCGTGCCGGGCTTGTACGGGACATCCCCCACGGTCGCAGACACTGGCTTGTCCGCCGGTATCGCGTCACGGATCTCCCGGATGACCCAGGGGAAGTTCGCTCCCAGAGAGCCCTCGTCAGGCTTTTTGACGTCGACGATGTCGAGATGCTCCGCCGCCTTCGCGCAATCGAGAGCCTCCTCGATACCGTCCGGGGAGATGAGAAGCAACACCGTGAACTCCTTCCGCCGTCAGTCCGCCCGTCCGAGGGACAGGGGACCGCGGATCACCTGGTTCATGTGCGGTGCGCTCATCATTCCCGTCACCCATGGGCACCGGGAGGGCGCACAGAGTGCCCATTAGGCGCTCATGCCCACGTATGGTGCGCCGTATATAGCGGAGCAAATCAGCCCCACTGGCTATCTTTCGTTCGGCTGGCGAACACGTGGCGGGGTGGGTGACAACTACCTGCCTTTGCGATGGCGAAGGTGCCCAGCTACGCACCCCGCGCCAGCTCTGACAGCAGTGGTTCGGTCCCGGCGGCGCCCGGCAGCGCTACGCGAGGTCGGCTGACCTGCCGGAGAAGGACGGGCGCGAGCTGCGCGGCCGTCCCATCGGGGTCCGTCGTGTGATGGATGGTCCGGATGCCGAGCGCTTCGGCCGGCGGCAGGTTCTCGGCGTGGTCGTCCCGCTCGGACAGGATTGCCGCGTCGAACGCGTCCTCCCACGTCCCCAACGGCTCGTACGGGTTGTAGGGCTCCAAGCCGATCCTGGTGGAGAGCATCGCCACCTTGATCCCGGCAGCGCGAGCGCGCTCCGCGGCCGCCACGATGGACGGCTCGGGACGGAGGTTGGCCAGCGCCCGGCGCATCAGGTCGGTGGGGTCGATGCCGAGGATGCCGAGGATGCCGCCGATCACCCGGTTCCAGTTCTCTTGGGTGGCCTCGCCGAGTTCCAGCTGCGAGTACACGGCCACGCCCACGCCGGAGACGGCGAGCAGCGGTAATGGCTGACCAGCCCGTATCGTCCGTCCCGGTCGCGCCTGCCTGCCTGAGCCGCAGGGCCCAGCGGTTTCTCGAGACGGAGGGCATCCGTGTTCGCCGGCAGGGCATACGGCGACACCGCGATACGTGGATCAAGCACGGGATCCCCGCTGCGGAGATCGAGCGGGCCACTGCCTTCCAGGACCGCTGGGGCGGCCTCGCCTTGCCGCCGGCCCCGTTCTACGAGGGCGGTCCGCGCGTCCTGGACACCGACTGCCCCTAGGAGATGCCCGCAGAAGGCTGGTCGTTCCCGGCAGGAGACTGCCGGGTGACCATGGCTTACAGCTTCGTGATCGGTCCCGACGGTGCGTTTGGTATTGACGCCTCTCGTTGGACGCCCCTGCATGCCGGCACTGACGGATGGGTGGAATCCCTGGCGCTCGCCGCTCATGCCCGCCGCTGGGCCACGACCGTCACAAGGGTCACGCGCAAGGCCGTCGTCCGCGGCCGGCCGCCTCGACTGGTCGAGTGCCTGCGTGGACGGCTCTCACATCCGCGCGAAAAAGGGGCTCCGACACCGGCCCGTCGCCGGTCGACCGGCGGAAGACGGGCAGCAAACACCACTTGATCTGCGACAGACGCGGCACTCCGCTCAAGGTCGTCACGACCGCGGCAAACGCCGACGACGTCACCAGACCCTCGCCCTGGTCGACGGCGTCCCGCCCGTCGCGGGCCGCCCCGGCCGTCCCCGCAGACGCCCCGAGGCCCTGCTCGGCGACAAGGGCTACGACTCCAACGCCAACCGCAAGGAGCTGCGCACGCGCCGGATCCTGCCGGTCATCTCCGGCAAGGGGGCCCCGAACATCCAGGGCCTGGACACGCTCCGCTACGTCGTCGAGCAGACCTTCGCCCTTGGAGACGTCTCAACAGGCCCGGATCATGACGGTTCAGAAGGCCAGCGGATCGGCGTCCAGTGACTCGGTGTATCCCAGGACCACCCGTCCGGGAACGGTCTCGCAGATTGCCTCCAGATCGGCCCGGGTCCGGCCCCGAACGTGCAGCCAACTGTGGGCGCCCAAGCCGTCCTGGCGTAGCAACGGTCCCGGTGCGAAGAACCAACGCACTGGAAAGTCCTCCGGCCCCGTCCACATCGGATAGTCGGGCAGTGCGACCCGCTGGAAGCGTTCGGGCACCACCCCAAGCAGATCCGCCGGCAGCTCGCACGCGTTGTACAGCCGGCCTCCACCGCCGAACAGCGCCTCGCTCAGTACAAGCTCGACGCAGGCCAGAGACACCCGGTCCAAGAACGGCACCCAGCCGTGCCGCGCCTGGACGAGCACCGGCGGATCGTCCTGATCAAGGTCGCGCAGGCGCACGCCCCAGAAGGCGCAGCCCTGGTTTTCGCTGCGGAAGACGAGGACACCGCCGCATTCGTCATGCACGAACATCTCGGCGGGCGGCAGCAGCGGATCCTGGTTGGCGATCAGGCCGGACCACGTACCCAGGAGCGTGTAGAACTCGCGCACGCGACCGGCAGGGAGCAGCCGAGCGTCGCCTCGGCTCGCGCCAGTTCCGCTGCCGGCGTGCCGTCGTCCTCGGTCAACGGCTCGTCCCAAGCAGCGGCGAAGCCGCAGACGAATGCCCACGCCCGCAGCCATAGATATCGTGCTCGACTACTGCATCGACTGACCTCCGCTCGAGCGGAGGTCAGCCGTCTTCGACGCCGGAGCGTACGTCCTGACCGACGACCTCACGGTCGTCGACATGTGGCGGGCCGCCTGCTCACCGAACTCAAACGGCACTGATGGCACTACATCCACAACAACCATGTTCGCCACCACCGTCACCACTGGCTCAGCCGCAATCCCTCACCACTCACCGTGCCGCCGCCAGACCAGCGGAGCTGACCCCGTCAATCTTTAGACGCGAAAAAGGGCGCCTGACCCGGGCAATCACCCGGCAGGCGCCCTTCGGGACGCCCAGCTACGCAGCGAGGGGAAATGCACTGCTAAGGCCCACTCCTCGTCGTCCGTCGGGACCTCCCATCGGCGCATCGACTCCGCCTCCGACACGCCGAGTGGGTGAAATACCTCGGTGCCGCCCTCGACAACGTCAAGTTCCGCGTCCGGCGACCGGGAGCAGAGGTGGGCCGCTCTGGAGAAGGTGCTTCCTTCGCTTGAGCGGCCGGCGCCTGGGTCCTCGTGGGCCGTTGCCGTCGGTCAGGTGAAGGCGTCAATGCCCATGAAGGCGGCCGTGGCCAGCAGTACGACTGCGAAGACGCGCTGCAGCAGGGTGCCAGTGACCTTGGCAGCCAGGCGCTTGCCGTCCCAAGCGCCCAGGATCGCCGCCCCTGTGAAGGGGGCGATCAACGCCCAGTCGACGCCGGCTGTGGTGGTCCCTCGCGTGGCCAGTGAGGCGAGTGAGTTCGCGGAGATGACCAGCAGGCTGGTGCCGACGGCAGCCTGCATCTCGAGGGCGAGCACGGTGACCAAGGCGGGGACGACGAGGAAGCCTCCGCCGACACCGAGCAGTCCGGTCAGCGCGCCCAGGACGGCTCCGGTCCCAGCGGCCTTCGCCGGCCGTACCGTAGTGGTGCGGCCGCCGTCGATCCGGCCGGAGCGCAGCATCGTCACCGCGGCAAGGGCTGTGACGGCGGCGAACGCGGCGGTCAGCAAGGATTGCGGCAGGCGAGCTGCAACGGCTCCTGCTGCGGCGGCGGGCAGGAGTCCGGCCGCGGCGAACAGGGCTCCGGCCTTCCAGCGCACGTTACCGGTGCGGGCGTGGGTGTACAGGGCGGTGAGCGAGGTGGCGGTGACGATGATGAGGCTGGCGGTGGTGGCGGCTGCCGGGGTGAAGCCGAGCAGGTGGACCAGGGCCGGTACGGCCAGGACGCTGCCGCCTCCGCCGAGCGCGCCGAGCGCAAACCCGACCAGCGCCCCGGCGGCGAGGGCGAGGATGAAAGCGCTCATGCTATGACACCGCTGCTGCCGTCCTCGCCGGTGACCGGCAGCCCGGCGCGGGTCCATGCGGTCATGCCGCCGGTGACGTCGCGGGCGTCCACGCCGCGGGCGGCCAGGAGCCTGGCGGCCTGCTGGGAGCGGTGTCCGGAGCGGCAGATGGCCACCACCGGCCTGCCCTGCGCGGCCTGGGGCAGCTGAGCGCCGGTGGCCAGGCGGCTGAGCGGCAGATGCAGCGCGCCGGGCGCGTGCCCTGCCCTCCACTCGGTTGTTTCGCGCACGTCCAGCAGCACGGCCTGGCCGTTGCTGGTGTGCTGGTGGGCCTGCTGGGGGGTGAGGCGGCCGGGGCCGCGGTGCGGAAGCGAGAACATGCTGCGATCTCCGTGCCGGTGGTGCGGGTCGAGGGGCTCAGTGGGTGCCGTCGGGGCGGGTGAGGGTGAGGCGGGCGTCGGTGACCGCGGTGAGGTCGTCGTCGACGGCGACCACGTCACGGCCGGCTGCATCGAGGAGGGAGGCGGCGATGGCCGCGCGCATCCCGCTGGCGCAGTGCACCCACACCACTCCGTCCGGCACCTCGTTGAGGCGGCCGTGCAACTGGTGAGCCGTGCAACTGGTGAATCGGGATGTGCACCGAGCCGTCGATATAGCCGCCCGCGCGTTCGGATTCTCGGCGCACGTCCAGCAGCACCACCGGCTCGTCCCGCTCACGTGTCTCGGCGAGGTCGGCGAAGCTGGCGCGCGGGAAGGAGGAGAGCCGCTCCCCGGCGCTGATCCAGGTCGTGGGGTCGCCGGTGGCCGCGGCGGCCGGGCGGTCGATACCGACCCGTACCAGTTCCCGCTGGGCGTCGGCGACTTGCTCGGGGGTGTCGGCCAGCAGGGTGACCGGCTTGCCCCAGGGAATCAGCCAGGCCAAGTACGTGGCGAGCTTGCCCCCGCCCTCGAAGTTGAACGCCCCGGCCACATGCCCCTTCGCGAAGGCGACCCGGGCGCGCAGGTCCACCACCCACTCCCCGGCGGCCAGGCGTGAGGCGATCTGGCCGGCGTCCGCAGGGCTCGGCGGAGTCAGGTCGACGGGAGCCGGGCCTGCCGCGTTGGCTGGGCCCATGTGCGCGTAGTAGGCAGGCACATCGTCGAGCCCGGCGAGTATCTCGGCGACGAAGGTGGCCACGTCCAGGGTCAGCGCGTCGTTGGTCGCACGCTCCTTGCCTATCGTGGTCGTCTCCCCCTCGGCCTGCCCGGAGGAGCAGAAGCTGCCGAACCCGTGGGTGGGCAGCACCGGCACCTCGTCGTCCAGTTCGTCGGCAAGACGACGGGCGGAGGCGTGCTGGGCGCGAGCCAGCTGCTCGGTCAGCCGAGGCTCGACCAGGTCCGGCCGGCCCACGGTACCGATCAGCAGAGACCCGCCGGTGAATGCCGCCACCCCCCGTCCGTCCTCCTGAAGGGCGTAGGAGGTGTGGTGCGGGGTGTGCCCCGGGGTGGCGATCGCCCGCAGCACCAAGCCTTCGTCCACGGTGAATGTGTCGCCGTCGGCGACCGGGGTGCGGGCGTAGGCGACCGACGCCGCGGCCGGGACCAGATAGCGGGCCCCGGTCACGCGAGCGAGTTCCAGGCCGCCGGTGACGTAGTCGTTGTGTACGTGGGTTTCGGCGACGTAGGCGATGCGTACCCCGCGCAGGGCCGCGGCGGCGATGACCTGGTCGATGTCACGCGGCGGGTCGATGACGACCGCGTCCTTGGCTCCACCGGCCAGGTAGCTGCGGTTGCCCAGGCCCTCGAACTCCAGGGTGTCGACGAAGAACACGGCTGCGACTCCTTATTCAGTGATGTACCCCCGGCGGTCTCCGCGGGACATCGCGGAGCTATACCCCCGGGGGGTATGTTCAAGCGTGGACTAACCCGTCGTCGCCCGGGAGGGCGCGGGTGTCCCGGTGGTCACGGAGGCTCGTGACGAGGTGCCGCCCTAAGGCTCAGGCGGGTCCGGGACGCCGACCGTGATTCTTTTGTCAGTCACGGCCTTGGGGCGTGGACGCGGCGATCGGAACCACGTTGAAGTACTCCTCGATACGGTCGATGAGTCCGTCGTCGAACCGGAAGTACATCGCCGCGTGCACATCGCTGCGGGATCCGTCGGTCATGGTCAGGTGCAGTACCTGCTGCTGAAGCACCTGTTCGCCGTGGTGGAACTGCCGGACGATGTCATACCGCAGTGTGTCGACATTGGCGGCGAGCTGCTTCAGCAGTTCCATGTTCTCGTCGATCGTCTGCTCGCCACTGCCGTCGCTGTGCCACACCGTCGCGGTGTTGGTGCACATGGACCGCATGCCGGCGTAGTCCCGTACTTCCCACTGCCGAAGGTAGCGAATGGCGGTGTCTCGGATCTTCTCATCTGATGTCATGGCGTTTCCTTTCACGTTGTGCGCGGCGGCAGAGGCTTCTGCGCCGTCGTCCCCTTGAGCGAGATCAGGGGCGCGTTCGCCCGCTTCGATACGCAGGGGCAGGTGGTTCCCGTCGGGCGGGAGCGGGCAGGGGAAGGCAGCGGAGAAGACGTGGTGCGGCAGGACGGCGCGGTTGAAGTCGATGCGGGCGCTGCCGTCCGTCGGCGTGGGAAGGATCAGCCACCGGCCCATGGCGGGCGTGTCCGCGCCGCTGGTGCCGTCGGTGAACGGCACCAGGAGGATGCCGGGGGCGGCGACGAGCGCATGAAGGATGTGCCGCTCACCCTCTAGGTCGAGGACGAGGTTACCGGCGGCCGGGAAGACGTCCCGCACGGGCGGACTGGTCGTACGGGTCACCTCGATGTTCCGTCCGGCTTCTGCCGGGCGGTACTCGGCTTCGGTGATCCAGCGGGCGTCCCACGGGTAGGCCGCGATCCCGCGCAGGCCGGCGGAGGTCGGGGCAGAGGGGTCCCACACGGCCAGGACGTGAGAGCCCCGCATCTCCTCGATGGTGCCGCGCCGGCCCCCGGGGAAGGTCAGGCGGCTGGCTGTGGTCAGCTCCACTGTGCCGTCCACCGGCTGCCCACCGACAAGGACACCCTCCTCAACAGCCACCGTCAGCCTCAGGCTCCCCGGGACGCCGGTGGAGTTCCACCGGCCCGGTACGTCGGGCACTACCTGGTCCGGCCCGGTGATCGGCTCGTGGACGGCGAGCTGCGCCTTGCCCTCCGGGCCCGCGATTTCCTCCCACCGGCTTACGCGCCACTTGTCGTATTCGGCGATGCCGTCCTCTAGGGGATTGCTGGACAATGTCTTCTCCTTTTCGAGTGGGGGCCGCCCTTCGAGAGCTGCCCGGTCCTACGGGGACAACCGGCATGCGAGCGGGGGCTCGCGGCGGGGTCAGGGCTGGCTGGACGGGCGTTAACAGCCCGGGTTCCGCGCCTGCCCCCGGTCCTTTTGGGCGCGCCGCAGCGCGGCCACGGCGACGCCGGTGTCCTCCGCCACCAGATCGGCGTTGATCGCGGCGGCACTCGCGTTGCCGGCCGCCGCCGCACCGACGACCTGGGCGGCCAGGTCGGTGACGTTGCCCGCCACCCACACGCCTGGCACCGCAGTGCGGCCGGTCGCATCGGCCTCGATGTGCTCGCCGACTCCCATCGGGTGCTCGACCGGGTCGAGGCCGAGGCTCGTCAGCACCTTTCCGGCACGCATCCGCGGACTCACCGCCACCGCCGTGACCTCGGCCAGCCGGCCGGAGGCCAGCCGAATCCCGGTCAGCCGGTCCTCGCCCACCTCGATGGCCGCCACCGCGCCCTCCACGACGTCGATGCCGCGCGCAGTCAGTTGTTCGCGCTGCTCACCGGTGACCTCGATGCGGTCGGCGGGGAACAGGGTGATGCGGGAGGTCCACTGCCGGAAGAGCAGTGCTTGGTGCACCGACATCGGTCCCGTCCCCAGCACCCCCAAGCTCTGGTCGCGGATCTCCCACCCGTGGCAGTAGGGGCAGTGCAGAACATCGCGTCCCCACCGCTCGGCGAGACCGGGCACCTCAGGCAGCTCGTCGGTCAGCCCCGTGGCCACCAGCAACCGCCGGGCCCCGTAGCGTTCGCCGGCCTCCGTCGTGACCTCGAACAGGCCGTCGACGCGCTCGGCCGAGACCACACGACCGGGCACCACGCTGCCGCCGTAGCGGGCCACCTCCTCCTGCCCACGAGCGACGAGATCGCGGGGCGGCATGCCATCGCGCGAGAGGAATCCACGCATACCGGAAGCCGGCGCATTGCGCGGCTCCCCTGAATCGATCACCACCACGGAGCGGCGCGCCCTGGCCAGGGTCAATGCCCCGGACAGACCGGCGGCACCACCACCGATGACGATCACTTCCACGGACTGGTCGGCGTTCATGCCAGGAAGATTCACTCAGCCGGGGTCGGTGAGGCAAAAGGACGTTGCCGATACTGCAAATCGGCTAGTGGGACGGCTGCGAGCGGCAGACCTCGCGTGCACCGGCGCGCCTGGAACGGCCGGACGCCGACACGAGCACGTGGCAGCCTGCCCCGGTGAGGGCAAGATGTTCCGCCGCGCACCGCTGACGCTGCTCTGGCTCTGGCCGATGTGACGCAGAAGGCGCTCGACAGCATGAGCAAGAACGGTGACATCCTTCGCCGCAGCTACCACGCGAAAGTCCTCCCACTTGGCGACGGCCGCCCCGACCGCGTCCAAAAGCGCAGGACTGGTGGGTTGCCATGGCCTGTTCACCGACACAGCGGATCTTGGCGTGCGTGGTGTTGTGGCGACGCTTCCATCGTTTGAGTCGGCGGCCTCGGAACGGGACGCGGACGGGTCCGCCGGCGCCTTGATACGCCTTGTCGGCCCAGCATTTGAGTTCCGCATCGGCCAGGGCCTCGATGATCCCGTGCTGCCCTCGACGGCTTCCCGTATGTAGCGGTAGACGGTGGCGATCCCGATGCCGAACCCGGCGGCGAGCTGGGCACAGAGTGCGGCTGGACAGATCGATCGAGGACGGATGGACAAGCACGCGAAGCTCCTGGCGGACACGGGTGATCTCGGTCGAGAACCCGCCTACCAGGAGCTCCGCCCTTGCGCAGGATTGTCCAACTCGCGGTCAGACACGCCGGCTTGGAAACGGCTCAATGCCCTGGCGAAGGGCCACTTGGCCGCCCTGAGGCGAGCGAGTTCCGTGCGCGTCAGGACGTACCTCCGCGCCCGCGCCCACGTCGTTCCCTACGCGGCCGCGTCCACGTAGTTGCCAGCCTCGTCGTAGGAGCTGCGCGAGAACCATGCGTTGCGCCGGGCGGCGCCCAAGTCGTGCAAGGCGTGCAAGGTGAGCTTCGGGGTCAGTCCCCTGAGTGGTTTAGCCATCGTGCCCGACGATCCGCTCCCGCCGCCCCTTAGGCTCCGTTCTGTAGTCACTTGGCTACATTCCGTGAAAGGGGAGAGGGATGCGTTTTAAGTCCGTAGGCCGGCTGGCGGCCGTTGCCTCGACAGCACTGCTGCTGCTCGGCGGGGCGGCCACCTCGGCACAGGCAGCGGCACCTGGACCCGCCCTGTACTCGATCGACTTCTCCAACCCTCAGGAACAGGACAACAACAACCTGCCGGAGCCTTACGGAAAGGTCTGGGTGCAGGCGCCCTGGGGTCAGAAGACCGCCCTCTGGGAGCACCCGGACGTCGGCATCAACACACCCACCCTCCCGCGCTACCCCGACCATGGTCCGTACGAGATGAGGTACGCCGATCACCCCGTCACCGAGGTGTGTGCCTTCGTGGACGAGGACGACACCGGCATCAACGCCGATGACGAACTGGCCGCTGGTTGTGTGCCCGTGAGAGGGCCCGGCGAGTACACCATCAGCGGTGCCGACGGGTCGGTCACAGTCAACCTGTACGACGTCTGACGACCTCGAACTCATCGCACCCCACCCGTGGCCTGCAAAGGCCACGGGTGGGGTTTTACAGTGACCTGGCGACCTGGCCAGGCGCTCAGCGGGGGTTTCCCAGCCGAGCACCTCACGGGGGGCGGCTGTTGAGCTCGGCTGCGACCCTGTCGGCCGGCACCTGCCGGTACAACTACGCCCACCTGCGGTGCCGGCTCGCTTCCCGCGGTATCCGGCAGCGCCTTGCCCGCAAGGGCACCGAGTGGAGCAGCAGATCGGCATCGAGCCGGCCCTGGAGCGCCGGAGGGCGGCCTCCGGTGCTCGGGGATCGAGGAAGCTCAGGAGAAGACGACGGAGCGCACCTTCAGGCGTTCGGATCCGCCGCCCGTGTGCGGGCGCAGGGAGAAGAACGAGTCGCCCTGGCAGTCGGCGTTCAGGAACACCGTGGCGACGGCGTCGGTGCGGTTCTTCGGCGAGTGGCCGGGCGCCAGGTCGTCGGAGCCGACACCGAAAAGGTTGATGCACTCCCTGCTCGGCGGGTTGTTGAGGAACCCGACGGCCTCGTAGCCCTCGCCCGTGGTGTAGGTGTAGCGGAACTGTCCGGTGGCGGCAGAGGCGGAGCCGGGGGTGGCAGCGAGCAGGGCAAGGGCGCTGAGCACGGCAGCCACGGAGGTGCGACGACGCATGAGGAGCTCCTTCTGTGAGAGTTACGCCAAGTCTGTTCCGCCAGGCGCCGAAGAAAGGGTGCGGCGAGGTCATCGCCACCCGGACGGGAGGAGCAGAAACGATCAGTCTTGGGCCGCGTGGGTTACGGCGGACTGGTTATAGGGGGGCCGCGTGGCCCGGTTGACGGAGCCGCGCCATCGGCATCCGGATCCACTGGTCCCACTGCCGATGCTCAGGTGGCTCTCGTAGCAACCGTGAGCGTGGTGGTCGACCGGGCGGCCCGAACGGCCAGGCGGAGACACGCCATTCGCGCCATCGTCGCGCCCGGGTTCACCGGACCGGGGCGCGAGGGGCGCGGACGACGCGACCGTACGGAGGGACCGATCCGGCGCCTTGATACCGACGCCGTTCAAGCAGCTGGCCGACGCGGTTCATGGAGGCCCGCGTCGGCTGCCGCGCTCTTCAGCGCCCATCGTGGCTTCGCCTACGTGTCGACTCGAATCGCGCCGGATCGCCGGATCGCCGGATCGGCGGGTCGGCGGGTCGGCGGGTCGGCGGCGCTGTGGCCACCCTGGGCGAGCGGTCAGAGGTTGTAGCGCTCGATCTTCAGGACCCAGTTCTGCACGCCGCCCGAGTCTCCTTCGCTTACACGCAGCTTGACCTGGGCGCTGACCGGCCGCTCTGTGAACTCGGGTTCGAACCGGGCCACGCGGATGAGGGTATGGCTGGACCATTCCGGGTTGCCGCGGGCGGTGATGTAGCGGTGGTTGTTGCTGAGCGGCTCGGCCTGCTGGTCGCCGAAGAAGACGGTGGCGTTCAGCACTCCCTGCCCGTTGCCGTTCGTGTCGCTGCAGAGGGCCTCCGCGGAGAAGGTGGCCACGAAGATCGCGCCATAGGAGGGGGCTCCCTGCCCCAGGCGCAGGTCGACCGATGCGCCGGGAACGTTGATCCAACTGGTGCTGGTGGTCTCGAAGCGTTCGACGTCCCACTTCGCGTAGGTGATGTTCGGGGCGCTGGTGATCCGGAAGGAATTCTGCGGCGGCGTGCTCTAACTAGCTGCCGGTACAGGCATAACAGGGCGGTCGACATACGGAAGATGACCGTCCGGAAACAGTTCACCCCCCGGGATGACTCTGGCAGGGTGCGGTTCGAGATCTGCCACATTCACATGCGGGACATGAATGCCAGACGCGTGGTCCCGGCCCGCCTTGCAGGGCGATGCCCCTGCCACGGACGGGTACTGCGTCGGCTCGCCGGGTGCTGGCGACGGACACCCGGTTTCCGTACTAGAACCTCGCCGTGCAAGACGACTTCGACGGCGCAGCCGCGTGCATCGCCTCGTGCGAGCAAGTCAACCGGGGCAGCCGGATCCATGGAGCTTGGTCGTGCCCCCCAGCTCAAGCGAACGGTCCGCGAATCGGCGCCGCTGCTGGAGGTGGGCGTGCCGCGCATTACGGTGCCGCGCGCCCCGGCGTCCGGCGGCGGCTGAGTGGTGGATGCGTGGTGGATGCGTGGTCGGAGCAGCCTCTCGCCGTCGGCCACGCGGCGTGCCGCACTTCGCGAGCGCGAGGCTGCCGGGAGACGATCAGTATCAAGGACGCCTCCACACTCCGAGCTCAGCATGTCGAAGGGCACGTAGCCCACCTCGGCCGCGACGAGCGCCGGGGCTTCGTGTTCCCGGCGCCGGGAAGCACGGCCCCCGTGACCGTCGGCCCGGCCGGACCGAGCCGGAGACGGTCGAGCGGTTGTCGACCTCGTCGGTGGTGCGGCCTCTGAGCTTCTTCATGGGTATCGAGGTGCTGGGCGAAGCGACGAAGGCCGGGCAGGCCGGTAGCGGAGGTGACCGCCTCGATCCAAGCCGGCAACTGGTCGCCATGGAGACCGAGGCCAGGACGGCCTTCAGCTGGATCTGATCGGCTTCGGGCACGGCGTCGGGGCGGGTGCGGAGCCGGCGCGTGACGGCGCGGGCGGATGGCGGGCGAGGTCCGACCGGCTGGGGCTTGCCCCAGAGATTCCTGTTGACCCAGGCACGGAACCGTTGACCTTCCCGCCTGAGCCGTTTACGTTGCCGAACCAACAGGAAGTTAATAGACAGCTTGTTCAGTTACTCGGTCACTCAGTTGCCCAGTTGCTGGAACTACGCTTCACGCGCCCGCAAGGAGTCCCGTGCCACGCTCCACCACGACCGCGCCCCCCGAATCGTCGCCCCGGCCCGGACACGTGCCGCCCCGCCCCGAACGCCGGGCATGGGTGGTCCTCGTCATGATCGTGGTCTTCATGATGATCAGTTACGCCGACAAGGCCGTCCTCGGTCTCGCGGCGGTGCCGCTGATGGAGGAGCTGGGCATCGGCAAGAGCACGTACGGGCTGATCTCCAGTTCCTTCTACCTCCTGTTCAGCGTGTCCGGGCTCGTCGTCGGGCTCTTCTCGGCACGGATCTCCAGCCGCGCCCTGCTCCTCGCCATGGCCGCACTCTGGGCCGTTGCCCAACTGCCGGTCCTGCTGGTGGCCGCCGTGCCCTCGCTGATCGCCGGGCGCGTCCTGCTCGGCATGGCGGAGGGTCCCGCGGCCTCCATGTCCATGCACGCGCTGTACAAGTGGTTCCCGATCGGGCGGCGGGGCCTGCCGTCCGCGCTGCAGATCGGTGGCGCCGCGCTCGGGACCGCAGTCTCCGCCCCGTTGCTGACCTGGCTCATCGTGGACCACGGTTGGCGTTCGGCTTTCGTGGCCCTCACGCTCATCAGTGCCGCGTGGTGCCTGATCTGGCCGTTCGTGGGGCAGGACGGGCCCGTCGACGGGGAGCGGAAGCCGGCTCAGGGAGCGGGCCGTCCGCCGCGCGCGGCGGGTCCGCCTCTGAGGGCCCTGCTGGTGAACGGCACCGTGACGGGCGGCATCCTCAGCGCCTTCGGGTCCCACTGGGCGCTGGCCCTGTCCAGCGCGTGGCTGCCGGTCTACCTGCAGACGCAGATGGACATGACCGCGACCGGCGCCTCGACCGTCGTCAGCGGGGTGTCGGTGGTCAGCCTGATACTCCTGCTGTCCGTGCCCGCCTATGTCGACCGCCTCAAGCGCCGGGGCGTGTCCAGCAGGCGTGCGGACGGCATCCCGCAGGGTGTGGCGGTCCTGGTCGCGGGCGGCGCGCTGGCCCTGCTGCCCTTCGCCGCGGGAGAGCCGGCGCAACTCCTGTTGATCGCGTTGGCGTTCGGCTGTCACGCGGTCGCCCTCCCGCTGCACTACGTCACCACGGCGACGGTCGTGCCGGACGGCCGCCGTGGCGCCGTTTTCGGTGTCGTAGCCGCTTCGGGGACCCTGCCGGGCCTCTTCGTGCCGTACCTGACCGGCCACCTGGTCGACAACGCGACCACGGAGACGGCCGGTTACACCGTGGCGTTCCTGCTGTCAGCGGGCGTCATGGCCGTGTGCGGGCTGCTGGCGATCGTCACCATCCATCCCGAGCGGGACGCCCGAAGGCTGAATCCCGCAGAGGCGCCCGCTCCGACACCTCGTCAGGCGGGCGTGTCGAAGCCCGTGGCCCAGTAGCGGCCGCGCAGGGCGAGGTCGAGCAGCATGCGTACGACCTCCTCGGCCGGCATGGGGGGCGTGTCCTGCTCCACCCACCACTGCAGGACTCCGACCTGCTCGCCCACCCAGGCCCTGGCCAGCAGGTCGGGATCGATCCTCGGTTCGACCGCGTTCCGCTCGGACCGGCCACGGAACTCCTGCGCGGCGACGCGGGCGCAGGAGTCCGTGAACATCCGCAGCGGTTTGCCGTCCCCCTCCCCGCGCAGCACGATCCGGTAGAGGTCGCGCTCGTCCTGCACGTGGCGCAGCATCTGCAGGATGGGTTTACCGGTGAAGCCCACCGCACTGTCCCGCACCGCCGGACGGAGCCGGACGTCGAGTTCGGCCAGGAGGTCCGCGGTCACCCGGGCGAAGAGCTCGTCCTTGTCACGGAAGTGGCTGTAGAAGGTCGCGCGGCCCACGTCGGCCCGCTGGGTGATGTCCTCGACGCTCAGGGCGGTGAACCCCCGCTCGATCACGAGTTCCACCAGAGCGTCACGCAGCGCCTTGCGCGTCTTGCGGACGCGCCTGTCCTCGGCCAACGCCGTCCCCCATTTCCTTGCCGTGCCCGGGCCCCCTGCCGTGGGGGCGACAGCTCAGTGTACGGAAGCCTTGACAGTCCCACCGTTACTGAACAAACTGTCCGGAAACTTACAGCCTGCCCTGGAGCCGCCCGATGAACCTCGGTACGTACCTCACACGCAGCGCCCGCCACTGGCCCGCTCACCCCGCGCTCGTATGCGGGGATCAGACCTGGTCGTACGACCGGCTGGAGACCGCCGCCAACCGGTTGGCTTCCGCGCTGCGGCGGCGCGGGCTGCGTCCCGGGGAAGCCGTGGCGTCACTCGCGTGGAACCGCGCCGAACTCGTGGAGGTCGAATTCGCCCTCTACAAGGCAGGGTTGATCCGGGTGCCGGTCAACGCCCGGCTGGGCCGCACGGAGATCGAGCACATCCTCCGGGACGCTCCCGTCCGCGTCTTGGTGTTCGACGCGGCGCACCGGGAGGACGCCTTGGCCGCCATCGAGGCGGCGGGTACCGGCTGCCTGCCCGTGCTGCTCGACACCGTCGCCGAGGGAGGACCGGGCGCAAGGCCCCGGCCGGTCCCGTACGCCGACCTGCTGGCCGAGGGCGATGACAGCGTCGTCGCCGTCGAGACCACCGAACACGAGCCGGCCGTACTCAACTTCACCTCGGGTTCGACCGGCGCTCTCAAAGCGGCGGTGCAGACGTTCGGCAACCGCCTCGCGAACATGCGGAAGACCCTGATGAGCGAGGAGTCCCGGCCCGGCCCCGACACCCGTTATCTGGCCTGCGGGCCCATCACCCACGCCACCGGCATGGTGCTGCTCGCCGGTGTGTTCGGTGGCGCGACCACCCACATCCTGCCGACGTGGAGCGCGGAGGCCTTCCTCGATGCCGTCGAACGGGAGCGGATCACCGCCACGTTCCTCGTGCCGGCCATGCTCAACATGGTGCTGGCCCACCCGAGCGCGGCGGAGCGCGATCTGTCGAGCCTCACGAGCGTACGCGTCGGCGGGGCCCCGGTCTCGCCTCAGCGGCTGCGCGACGCCGTCGCCCTGTTCGGGCCGGTCGTGGCCCAGGGCTACGGTCTTGCGGAGACCACCAGCGTGGTCGCCGGCCTCTCCAGTGCGGACGTCCTGCGGGGAGTGACCGAGGACGAGGAACTCCTCCGGTCGTGCGGGCGTCCCGCGTACGACTCCGAGGTCCGTGTCGTCGACGAGCGCGGAAGCGAACTGCCTCCACGTGAGATCGGGGAAGTCATCGTGCGCGGTCCCGACTGCGTGCGTGAGTACTGGCACGCTCCCGAATTGTCGGCGGAGACCTTCCGCGAGGGCTGGGTCCACACCGGTGACCTGGCCTTCATGCGCGAGGACGGCTATCTGTTCCTCGTCGACCGCAAGAAGGACATGATCATCTCCGGTGGTTTCAACATCTACAGCACCGAGGTCGAGACCGCCCTGTACGAACATCCCGCCGTGCAGGAGGCCTGTGTGGTCGGTGTGCCCGACGAGAAGTGGGGCGAGGCGGTCAAGGCCGTCGTCGTGACGCGCCCCGGACAGCACGTCGGCGAACAGGAACTGACCGACTTCTGCGCCATGCGCCTCGACCGCTTCAAGAAGCCCCGCTCGGTGGAGTTCGTGACCGCGCTCCCCCACAACCGCAACGGCAAGCTCGACCGCAAGGCCGTGCGCGAGCCCTACTGGGCCGGCGCCGACCGACGCGTGCACTGATACACCATCACCCACCCTCATCAGGCTCATCAAGAGAGACCGCACATGACTTTCTCGTTCCGCCCCACCTACGACGACCCGCACCTCGCCGGGCTCGTCGACCGTCTGCGCACCTACCTGAACGGTGAACTCGCCGACTACGAGCGGGAACGGGGCATCACGCGTGAGACCCGGCTCACCCGAGCCGACCTCGAACCCGTCTGGCAGCGCAGTCGCGAACTGGGCTTCTACGGCATCCACCTCCCCGAGGAGTACGGGGGCCAGGCCCTCAGCAACGTCCGGCTCGCCGCGCTCAAGGAGGAGATCGGCGCCTGCGGACGAGTCCTCGGACACTCGGTGCTCGGCGACATGGGCGGACCTCTCCGGGCCGGGGACATCCTGAAGTACGCCACGGAGCACCAGCTCACCACCTATCTGCTGCCCCTCGTACGTGGTGAAAGGGCCTGCTGCTTCTCCCTCACCGAGGCCGACGCCGGCTCCGACGTACGGTCCATGACCACCACCGCCACACCGGACGGGGACGGATACCGCCTGACCGGCCACAAGGTGTTCAGCTCGGCCGGGCCCTTCGCCGACTTCGCGATCGTCGTGGCGAGGACGGCAGGCACGGAGAACTCCTTCTCCGCGTTCCTGGTCGACCTGGACAGCCCCGGTTGCCGTGTGGTGGAGGGCGCCACCCCGATGTCCGGCGAGCACATCGAGAGCGACATCATCCTGGAAGACTGCCACGTCCCGGCCGCCAACCTCCTGGGGGAAGAAGGCCAGGGCCTGAAGATCGCGCTGGGCCGGGTGACGAACAACCGGCTGCTGCACTGCCCCACCGCCATCGGCGCCGCCCGCCGCGCCCTCCAGCTGACCCGCGACCGGGCCCTGACGCGCAAGGCCGCGGGCGGTCGGCTCCTGATGGAGATGCAGTCCATCCAGCACAAGCTGGCCGACATGGCGACCGATCTCTACGCGGCCCGTTCGATGACCTACGCCGCTCTCGGCGCCCTGGACAGCGGATCCGATGTCCGCACGGAAGCGTTCATGTGCAAGCTGTTCGTCGCGGAATCGGCGTTCCGCGTTCTCGACCACGCCGTCCAGATCCACGGCAAGGACGGGCTCACCCAGGGCAACGAGATCGAGTACCTCTTCCGCAAGATGCGCATGTTCCGTGTCCTGACCGGAACCTCCGAGATCCAGCGCAACGGCATCGCCAAGTCGCTGGTGACGCTCGCCTGATGAGGCCGGATCCGGCCCCGCACCGAGACGGGACAGCAACCATGACCCACACCTCGCAGGACCACCCCTCGCAGGACCACCCCTCCCCTGGCCACGGCCCCGACGACGAAGAGGACTTCGCGGACGCCGCCCGGGGGTTCATCGCCCGGCTCGAACCGGGCACCGTTCACGACGCCGCCGGACGCCTCGTCTGGGACGCCGACGCCTATGCCTTCCTGGAGGAGGACTGCCCGCCAACGGCGCACCCGTCGCTGTGGAGGCAGAGCGGGCTGGTGGCCCGGCAGGGCCTGTTCGAGGTGGTACCGGGCGTCTACCAGGTGCGGGGCCTGGACCTCTCCAACATCACCTTCATCGAGGGCCGACGCGGAGTGATCGTCGTCGACCCGCTGATCAGCACGGAGGTGGCCGCAGCCGCCCTCTCCCTGTACCGCACCCACCGTGGTGAGCGCCCCGTGACGGGCGTCGTCTACACGCACTGCCACGTGGACCACTTCGGCGGGGTACGCGGCATCATCGACCCGGCCGAAGCCGCCTCCGGCCGGGTGCCGGTCATCGCTCCCGCCGGATTCCTGGAGCACGCCGCCGGCGAGAACGTGATGACGGGACCGGCCATGGGACGCCGGTCCGGATACATGTACGGGGCCGCTCTGCCCAAGGGGCCCGAGGGGCAGATCGGCTGCGGCCTCGGGCAGACCACCTCGCTCGGCAGCATCTCGCTGATCGCACCCACCCTCGACATCACCACCACCGGCCAGACGGAGACCGTCGACGGCGTACGCCTGGTCTTCCAGCTCACCCCCGGCACCGAGGCCCCGGCCGAGATGAACTTCCACCTGCCCGGACTGCGCGTCCTGTGTGTGGCGGAGAACGCCTGCCACACCCTGCACAACGTGCTGACCCTGCGGGGAGCACTGGTCCGTGACCCCAGCGCCTGGGCCCGCTATCTGACCGAGACGCTGGCCCTGTTCGCCGACGACACCGACGTGGTGTTCGCCTCCCACCACTGGCCCACCTGGGGACAGGGCCGGGCCGTGCGGTTCCTGGAGGAGCAACGCGACGCCTATGCCTACCTGCATGACCAGTGCGTACGGCTGATCAACGCGGGCCTTACGGGCGCGGAGATCGCGGAGGAGCTGCGCTACCCGCCCGCGCTGGAGCGTGCCTGGCACATCCGCGGCTACTACGGTTCGCTCAGTCACAACGCCAAAGCGGTCTACCAGCGGTACATGGGCTGGTTCGACGGCAACCCCGCGCACCTGTGGCAGCACCCGCCGCGGGAGGGGGCGCAGCGGTACGTCGCGTTCATGGGCGGGGCGGACGCGGTGGTCGACAAGGCCCGGGCGTCGTTCGAAGCCGGTGACCTGCGCTGGACCGCGGAGGTGCTCAGCCATGTGCTGCTCGCCGAGCCCCGGCACGTGGCGGCCATCGCCTTGCAGGCCTCGGCCTTCGAGCAACTGGGCCACGGGGCGGAGTGCGGCCCGTGGCGCAATTTCTACCTCATGGGCGCGACGGAGCTGCGAGAAGGCGTACGCGGCACTCCCGCCCGAGGAGCACCTGACATCATCGCCGCCCTGACGGTCGAGCAGATCTTCCGGTCCATGGCCGTCCGGATCAACGGCCCCCGTGCGGCGGCGGCCGGCCGGATGCTCCTGCGCTGGGAGATCACCGCACCGGAGCCCGCGCCGCCGGGGAGCTCCAGCACGGCCGAGACCTGGACCGTTCTGCTGTCCAACGGCGCGCTCACCCCGATGCGCGGCGGCGCACCGCGCGGCGAGGACCCGGATGTGACGCTGCGGCTGCCGCGAACCGTCCTGGACGCCGTGATGAGCAGGACCACCACCTTCGCCGACGCGATCGCCCGGGGCGATGCCACGGTCGAGGGCGACGTACGGACCCTGCTCACCTTCGGATCACTCACCGACCGGCCCGACACCCGCTTCCCGATCGTCACGCGGTAGGGCTCGGCCGGGAGCCGGGGCCCCGGAGGGCCGTTGCCTCAACTTTTGACGGCCTCCGCGATCTGCTGGGCGGCCCGGATCCCGGACGGGTGTGAGGTGCGTGGTGTCGACGACCTCGGCCTCGGCGTGCAGCCACGTGTCGGCCGCCACGGCGGCCGGTCCTGGAAATTGCCGGTCCAGGGCAGCCGCGGCGTGATGTCCATGAGCGTCTCGCCGACCTTCTCGGCGTCGAACACCCGTGGGCCCGGGACCAGTTGGCGCACGAGCGCACTGGTCTTGCCCGGGCCGCGGGTGACGCGGATGTCCTCGATCACGGACAGATACCTCCCGCGGCGACGCCCTGTGCGCACCGGCCGGCGCCAAGCATGTCGGCCCATCGCCCATACGCCCACCCCGCACTCCGTAGATCTCAGGTTTCTCCGACGGCCTCCCATCCGTCTTCGTCGGTTTCACAGGCAGGCCAGTGCCCGGGGCCCATGGGAATCCACGCCGCGCGCTCTCTGGCACGAGGTTCGGTCGAAGCGGTCCGTGCAGTCCCGTATCGTCTGCCGATATCGAATTCCGTAGGGCGTGCGGGCGTGCCGCCAGAGGAGTGGGGCCATGGGCAAGTCAGCGACCGCCGCCGGGGTGCCGGATGAGCTGCACCGGCGGCTAGGGGTGTCCGACGCCGTGGTGATCGGTCTCGGGTCGATGATCGGCGCCGGGATTTTCGCCGCGCTCGCCCCGGCGGCTCACGCCGCCGGCTCAGGGCTGCTGATCGGCCTGGGCCTGGCCGCGGTGGTCGCGTATTGCAACGCCACCTCCTCGGCCCGGCTCGCGGCCAGGTACCCGGCGTCGGGTGGCACGTACGTCTACGGCCGCGAACGGCTGGGGGACTTCTGGGGCTACCTGGCGGGCTGGGCGTTCGTGGTCGGCAAGACGGCCTCCTGTGCGGCGATGGCGCTCACGGCCGGCTCGTACATCTGGCCCGGGCAGGCCCATGCCGTCGCGGTCGCCGCGGTGGTGGCGCTGACGGCGGTGAACTACTCGGGGGTGCAGAAGTCGGCGCTGCTGACCCGGGTGATCGTGGCCGTGGTCCTGGCAGTGCTCGCCGCCGTGACGGTTGCCGCCCTCACCTCCTCGGCATCGGACGCGGCCCGGCTCGACGTCGGGGACGACGCCGGCTTCGGCGGGGTGCTCCAGGCGGCGGGTCTGCTGTTCTTCGCCTTCGCCGGGTACGCGCGCATCGCCACCCTCGGCGAGGAGGTCCGCGACCCACAGCGCACCATCCCGAGGGCCATTCCGATCGCCCTCGGCATCACCCTGGTCGTCTACGCCGCCGTCGCCGTCTCCGTACTGACGGTGCTGGGCCCGAAGGGACTGGCGGAGAGTGCCGCACCGTTGTCCGACGCGGTCCGGGCAGCGGACGCCGACTGGCTCACCCCAGTGGTGCGTGTCGGTGCGGCGGTGGCCGCGCTCGGCTCGCTGCTCGCGCTGATCCTCGGCGTCTCCCGCACCACGCTGGCCATGGCCCGCGACCGGCACCTGCCGCACGCTCTGGCCGCGGTCCACCCGAGGTTCAAGGTGCCCCACCGTGCTGAACTCGCGGTGGGCGCCGTGGTGGCGGTCCTTGCCGCGACGACGGACGTGCGCGGGATGATCGGCTTCTCCTCCTTCGGCGTGCTCGCGTACTACGCCATCGCCAACGCTTCCGCCTGGACCCTCACCCCCGAAGAGGGCCGCCCGGCCCGGGTCATCCCGGCCGTCGGGCTGGCGGGCTGCCTGGTCCTGGCCTTCGCTCTGCCGGTGTCCTCGGTGGTCTGGGGCGCCGCGGTCCTGGCCGTCGGCATCGCCGCCTACGGGGCGCGCCGCGCTGTGGCCGCACGGCGCTCCTAGACACGACGCGCGCCCGCCCCGGGCGAGCGGGCACGGGACGGGCACCGGACGGGCACCGGGCGGACGGAAAACCGCCGGTGGCCCTCTGCCTCGCAGGGCGGTAGCGAGACCCGATACTCACCCTCCAAGGCAGAGGGGCACTTAAATGACTCAACTGGGCGTGTGCAGGAAAAGTTGGCCGCCACGGTCCGCCGACCTCGGCCGCTCTACAGGGCCTGCCCGCCCAGGACTTCGCGGGCCAGTTCCTTGAGCGCCTGGCGGTCCTCGGCGAGGGCCTTCTTCCCGGCCTCGGTCGCCTTGTAGACCCGCCGGGTACGGCCGTCGACCACCCGCTGCTCGGAGGTCAGCAGCCCGTCCGCCTCCAGGCGGTGCAGCGTGGGGTACAGGGTGCCGGGGCTGATCTTGTAGCCGTGGGAGGCCAGCTCCTCGGTCATCCACGCGCCGTGGATCTCCTCCTCGGCCGCGTGATGCAGGATGTGCAGCCGCACCGCACCCCGCTGGAACTCCCGCACCCTTACCCCACCTCCCCGCCCCTCCGGGCAGTGATGAAACCGATATCGGGTGCCGAGTCTACGTCTGCGCTACGTCCGTCGCCCCGGCTCCGTCGGCCATCCAGCTGGTCACGATCCACACTGCTGGACCACACCCTTCGCTGAAGGAGAAAACCGCCATGACCGACACCGACGGCAGGTCCGGCAGGCGGCCAGGACCGGCCGAGCGGCGGTGAGCGCCCTGGATGTCCTGGATGCCCTCGCCGACGTGGAGGCCGTTCTCCGCCTGGAACGTGCCGTAGCGGCGGATCTGCACACGGCGGCGCTGGAGAATCCGGGCCTGACTCACGCACAGGGCGATGAGCCGCTGGCGTCTGTGCCGCAGGCACCCACAGGAACCCGCAGGCACACAGCCGCTGCGGCGAGGAGCGGGCGGCCTAGCGTCTCCGCCGTGGAATGGGCCCTGCGGCCAGTGCTGCGCTGGGCCGTCGGCCGCGACCGGCCCGAGTGGGAACGCCCCCGCAAGTCCTCTGCCACGCCTTCGGTTCACGCCACGACCGCGGCCGCCACCTGCGTGCTGCCGCTGTGGCTCGCTCGCCTCACTGGCCCGTCCACCGGCCTGATGCGCCTCGGTATGGCCCTCGTCGGCACACTGCCCCGGCACCCCCTGCGGTCGGCCTGACAGCAGGCGGGAGGGCAGACGTGAGGTGCCGGATCAGCCTTCGAACACCGCGACCGCTTCGAGCCCGGCGTGCCGCAAGGTGCGCTGAACGGGACGCCGCGCCCCGCGGATCCTCAGTACTGCGGTATGCGGCCGCAGCGTAGCCGCGCGCAGCAGGGCGTACGCGCAGGCGAGGTCGAAGCGGGTGACGCCACTCATGTCCACGATCCACTCGACGGCCTCGCTCACCGGCGGCGCACTGAGTCGCCCCTCCAGCTCACATAGGCAGTCGGCCCCCACATCTCCCCGAAGAGTGAGGACGGCACGTCCGGCACCGGCCGTCGCGATCACCAGGACCAGCCCGCCCGGCGGGGTGGAGAGGGATTCGGCCATCACGGTGACCTCCTTCGGGAGCCCTGTCCGTGTCTGGGTGATATCTCCATCGTCCTCCCTGGGGCGCGCTGCCGGGTCGGTCCGCCGGACGCGGACCGGCCCGGGGCCGTCACACCTGTCACGGAAGCCGATTAGGTTCGCGGTGCAGCCGGCCGACAGCTGCACCAGGGCCGTCGCCCTGCAAGGTCTGGAACACGACGGTCGCCGTCGCCCAGAACCGGTAGCGTCATCCGGTCCGGCGGTCAGTCCCGCTCGCCGAACTTTCACGGCGAACGGGTCGACGCCGTCCACCAGCACCGGCGGCGAACCGGTCATCCCCCACCGGGCCGCCTCCGCTTCTTCGCGCACCTCGATCAGCTCCACGTCGGCCTGCCGGCCGTCCAAGGCTGCGGTGATCCGGTCGCGGACCAAGGGAGCGTTGGGGCAGGCGCCGTGCGCCCAGGTCGGCGTGCTCATCGAGGAGCACCTGCCCCGGTCCGCGTGTGCGGGCCGGAGCGCGGTGGTGTCAGTCGGCGAACGGGTCGTCGAGCCTGACCACGGTGACGTGCTGGGCCGGCTCGTCGATCAGGACTGCAACGATGAACCGGCTGAGGCCGGCGGTCTTCATGCGGACCGGGTCGGGTATGTCGAGCCCGAAGGTGCCGGTGGCCTGGTCGGGGTCGGCTTGGAGCCGGTCGAAGAAGGTGATGAGCTCGCCTTGGTCGGCCACGGGGAGCGCCTTGACCTGGCGGCGGATGTCGCGTGGGACGACGAGCTCGTAGGTCACGCTGCGCAACGACAGCCGCACCTCCACGACGAAGGCCGACGGCGCACCACCACGTACGCCTGGGTCGGCGCCGGCCACCTGAGTGCACCTCAGCCAGCGAAAGGCCGGTGAAAGGCCGGCCGTAGTGAGGTTTCATACGTCGCGAAGCCGGTGGAGGCGTTCCACACGTCCCGCTCCCCCTCGGTTTGGTACCTTTCACTGGACACGTAAATCGATCGGATGTTCGTTTATTGGGATCTCCGAGACGTCCGTTGTCGGCAGTAGACGCTCACGTTCTCCGACGTGCGGCGTGCCACACAATCGGACCGGGTGAAAGCTCATGGCAGGAACCGATCACGAAAAGGCGCTGGACACCGCGCTCGCACAGATCGAGCGGAAATTTGGCAAGGGTGCGGTCATGCGCCTCGGCGAGCGGCCCAACGAGCCCATCGAGGTGATCCCCACCGGGTCGACCGCGCTGGACGTGGCGCTCGGTGTGGGCGGCCTGCCCCGCGGCCGTGTGGTGGAGGTATACGGGCCGGAGGCCTCCGGCAAGACGACGCTGACGCTGCACGCAGTGGCGAACGCGCAGAAGGCCGGCGGCGCGGTGGCGTTCATCGACGCCGAGCACGCTCTGGACCCGGAGTACGCCAAGAAGCTCGGCGTCGACACCGACAATCTCATCCTGTCCCAGCCGGACAACGGCGAGCAGGCTCTGGAGATCGTCGACATCCTGATCCGCTCCGGCGCGATCGACTTGATCGTGATCGACTCCGTCGCGGCCCTGGTGCCGCGCGCGGAGATCGAGGGCGAGATGGGCGACTCCCACATGGGCCTCCAGGCCCGCCTGATGAGCCAGGCGCTCCGGAAGATCACCAGCGCGCTCAGCCAGACGAGGACGACGGCGATCTTCATCAACCAGCTCCGCGAGAAGATCGGCGTCATGTTCGGCTCCCCGGAGACCACGACCGGTGGCCGCGCGCTGAAGTTCTACGCCTCGGTGCGGCTCGACATCCGCCGGATCGAGACCCTGAAGGACGGCACGGACGCGGTGGGCAACCGCACCCGAGTCAAGGTCGTCAAGAACAAGGTCGCGCCGCCCTTCAAGCAGGCCGAGTTCGACATCCTCTACGGCCATGGCATCAGCCGCGAGGGCGGCCTGATCGACATGGGCGTGGAGAACGGCTTCGTCCGCAAGGCAGGAGCCTGGTACACGTACGAGGGCGACCAGCTCGGCCAGGGCAAGGAGAACGCCCGCAACTTCCTCAAGGACAACCCCAACCTCGCCGACGAGATCGAGAAGAAGATCCTCGAGAAGCTCGGAATCGGGGTACCGGCGAAAGCCGCAGTCGCCGAGGACACGGGCGCCGTCCCGGTCCCTGAAGCCGCACGGACCTCGGCGGGAAACGCCGCCTGACAGGCACGGGCGCGGCCCTGCCGGGGGCCAGGCTTGCCACATGTTCAGCATCGTGGCGTGCTCCACGCCTGCTGCGCCTGCTCTGCCTTGCCCCCGGGGCGGAGACTGACACATTGCGATCACCGCCCTGGCCGACCTCCAGGGGCCGAGTGCGCTTCGGCCTGTGACCACCGGGCAGGGCCCGGTCGAGTCCGCGTCGGCACGATGTCACTGGAGGAGAGTCAGTAGCGCGTCGGCGGTGGCAGTTGCCGCCTGAGGGTCGACGCGGCCGAGTGAGGCCATCGCCGGCACTACGGGGCCGATGTGTATCGCCTCGGCCATGAGTTTGACGGCGGACGGATCGGCAGGCGCGGCGCTTACCTCGTTGAGCAGTTCTTCGGCTCTCTGCTCTGGATTGGCGGTCGAAGCGGTGGTGTCACACCGAAGGTGGCTGGCGGGCGGTGTCTCGCCTCGGAGGTGGCCTGCCGGAAAGAAGTCGTGTCGGGCTCGGACAGCGTGCATGCCCACCTGACGCCATGCTTCGTCGGCGATCGTAGCCACGATTCGTTCCGCGCGGTCGAGGTCGCCGGCGCGGGCGGCTTCCCAGGCCACGCCAAGCAGTGCAGGTGATCGGCCGCCACGTACGGTGATGGCGAGCGCTGCGTGTTCAGCCGAGTCGAGTTCGCCGCGAGTCGCGGCCAGCCGGGCCACCTCGGACAGTGCGTCGGCCTGCCGGTCTGGAGTGGTGATCGTCATGGCGACCGTGATCGCGCGTTCCGTTTCTCCCGCCGCGGCGAGGGCGCGCGCGACATCGATCAGGGAGAGTGCCTGCTGGTCGGGATGGTCGATGGCGCGGGCGGCGGCAGCAGCCTGGTCGAGATCGCCGATGTGAATCCCCGCTGCCAGCCGGGCTTGTGCGGCGGCGCGCCGCTGGGTCAGCCACGTTGTCAGGGAGCGTGCCAGCACAGCGCCGGCACCGCCCGAACCGAGAGCTACCATCAGCACGTCCAGGGACGTGCCCATATGGCCGGGTTTTGGAGCCTCGCCATGCAGTACCAGTCGACCACGAAGTGCTTCTTCGAGGGCCAGCCAATCGCGTAGGGCGCGTAAGTGCTCCAATGCGTCTTCTCCGGAGATCGTCAGCCTCAACTCGGAGAACGCCGTGTTGTCTCAGCCATGGCAATCATCCTGCCGAAACGCGCCGTTGGCGGGACGTGACTCCAAAAGGTGCGAGCGTTTACGGCGATGCGCGGCGGTTACGGCAATGCGCGGCGGTTGCAGCCGCAGCGGTTCGCTTCGCTTCGTACGAGGGTCATGTGCGTTTCATGTGAGTCTCGGTCTCGTCGAGCGTCGTCTATGACGTCTTCCCTGGTCGGGGGCCTGGCGTTGTCATGAGGCGCACATGTTCGTCCAGGTCCGGCTCACGTCGTGGACCGACGGTGGAGCAACGCAGCGCATGCGGCTGTCGCATGCGCCTCTGCCACCGGTTTCTGGAGTCTCGATGATCGAAGTACGTGGCCTGACCAAACGCTACGGTGATGTCCTCGCCGTGGACGATCTGACGTTCGCTGTCCGTCCCGGCGAGGTGACCGGGTTTCTGGGGCCCAACGGTTCCGGAAAGTCGACCACCCTGCGCATCGTCCTGGGCCTGGATGCCGCCGGCTCCGGCACGGCCACCGTGGGCGGGCGGCCCTACGCCGAGCAGCCCGCGCCGCTGAAAGCCGTCGGTGCGCTGCTGGACCCCGGGGCGGTGCTGCCCAGCCGCACCGCCTATCACCACCTGCTGGCGCTCGCGGCCGGCAACGCGATCCCGCGCGGCCGGGTGGACGAAGCGCTGGCGGAAGTCGGCCTGGAGAAGGTGAGTCGGCGCCGGGCGGGGACCTTCTCCCTCGGGATGCGCCAGCGGCTGGGTATCGCCGCGGCGCTGCTGGGCGATCCTCCGGTGCTGGTCTTCGACGAACCGCTCAACGGCCTTGATCCGGAGGGGATCGTCTGGATCCGCTCGCTGATGCGGAAGATGGCCGCCGAAGGGCGCGCGGTGTTGATGTCCAGCCATCTGATGAGCGAGATGGAACTGACCGCCGACCACCTCATCGTCATCGGCCGCGGAAGGCTGATCGCCGACATGACGATGAGGAACTTCATCGACGCGCACTCCGAGCGCGAGGTCCTGGTCCGCACCCCGCAGGCCGAGGAGCTGCGCGGCATGCTCGCCGCGGCCGCGCAGGTTCGTGGCGAGAGCAGCGACACCCTGGTCGTGACCGGTCTGGAAGCCGCCAAGATCGGAGCTCTTGCGGCAGCCGGCGGGGTGGAGCTGCACGAGCTGGCCCCGCGCCAGGCATCCCTGGAGAAGGCGTTCATGGATCTGACCCGCGATGCGGTCGAGTACCGGGCAGACGAGGAGACGAGCCGATGAGCCGCACCACCACGCGACCCCCCGCCCAGCCGGCGAAGCCCCGCCGACGCCGCCGGCCCGCCTTCCTGCGACGCCCTCGGTGGGGCTCAGACCGTACGCAGCGCGGATCAAACCGTACGCAGGACGGCTCAGACCGTACGCAGGGCGGATCAAACCGTACGCAGGGCAGCTCAGACCGTATGCGGCGCGGATCAAACCGTACGCAGGGCGGGAAGGTGACCTTCCGGCACAGCCTCCACGCCGAGTGGATCAAGATCCGTACGATGCGGTCGACGCTGTTCGTGGTTCTGGGCACCCTGGCGTTCACCGTCGGGCTGGCCGCGCTGAACGGCTCGTCCGCAGGCAGCGAGTTCGCGGACATGAGCCCCGCGGACCAGGCCACGTTCGACCCGCTGGCCACCAGCATGCGCGGCTACCTGCTCGCGCAGATCGCGCTCGGTCTGCTGGGTGGCCTGGTCATCACCTGCGAGTACGGGGCGCGCACCATCGTCCCCACGCTCACATCCGTGCCGCACCGGGCACGGGTGCTGGTCTCCAAGGCCGTCGTACTGGTGGGCGTGGTGTTCCCGGTCGGGATCGCGGTGTCGCTGGCCGGCTTTCTGGTCGGGCAGGCGACGCTGTCGGGGGCGGGCGCTCCGTACCTGGCGCTCAGCGACGGCGTGGCGCTGCGCGGCATCGCTGGTGGTGGCCTATATCTGGCACTGGCCGGGCTCTTCGGTCTGGCTCTGGGCACGGTGATCCGCTCCACCACGGCGACGGTGACCACCTTGTTCGGTGTCATGCTGATCGTCCAGGCGTTCGCTCCGGCCCTGCCCGGCGGAGTCGGCGACTGGGTGTCGACGTACTGGCCGCCGATCGCCGGCGGCCAGATCATCACCAGCGTCCAGGATCCCGAATTGCTGGGACCCTGGGCAGGGTTGGGTGTCATGGCCGGGTGTGTGGGGGCCTTGCTGGTGGCCGCATTCGTCGTCTTCCGCAAGCGTGACGCCTAGCAGGTCGAAGCAGTCGGAACAGTCAGAGCAGTCGAAACAGTCAGAGCAGTCAGAGCAGTCGGAACAGTGAAGACAGAGGACCACCGGTCGGGGATGGGTAACCGTGATGACGACACAGCGACTGCTGGTGGTGGAGGACGAACCCACGCTGCGTGAGCTGCTCTCCGCCAGCTTGCAGTTGACCGGCTTTCAGGTGATCACAGCCGAGACGGGCACCCAGGCCTTGGAAGCGGTCCGCGAACAGCGCCCCGACCTGATCGTCCTCGACGTGATGCTGCCCGACTTCGACGGCTTCGAGGTCGCCCGCCGGCTGCGGGAGCACCCCGTCGGCCAAGGGGTCGGGGTCGGGCATCCGCCGATCCTGTTTCTGACCGCGCGGGACGCGGCCGAGGACCGGATCAGCGGACTGCGGGCCGGCGGGGACGACTACGTCACCAAACCCTTCAATCTGGAAGAGCTCACCTTGCGCATCCGGGCCGTCCTGCGCCGCACCAGCGGCCGCCGGAGCGACGGGCTGCTGGTCGTGGACGACCTGGAACTGGACCCCGACAGCCACCAGGTGACCCGTGGAGGTCAGCCGGTACAGCTGTCGCCCACGGAGTTCAGCCTGCTGCGCGTACTGATGCAGAACGCCGGGCAGGTCCTGTCAAGGGATCAGCTCCTGGACCAGGTCTGGCACTACGACTTCGACGGGGACGACTCCATCGTCGCCTCCTACATCAGCTACCTGCGCCGCAAGATCGACACAGGTGAGCCGAAGCTGATCCACACCGTGCGCGGCACCGGATACGTCCTGCGCAGGGCCCGCGCATGACTGCCGTCCGCGCGGCCGGGCCGACCAGCCGTCTGTCGCTGCGCGGTCGGGTCGTGGCCATCGCCTTGCTGCTCGTCGTCGCCGCCTTGCTGGCCAGCAACGCCTTGCTCGTCACGCTGCTGGAGCGGCAGCTGGTGCACCAGCTGGACGACCGGCTGCGCACGGCTGCCACGACCGCCGCGCGGCTGCCGGGCCTGGACCAAGTGCCGGCGGACCACCACCGGCGGACCACCCCAGCACAACTACGCGGGGCGGTGCAGGGCGAGTTGATGGGCGATGTGTACGTCGCCTTCCTCGACGCCGAGGGGCGTATCCAGCACACACTCAGCCCGGCCACCGACAGCACCCCACGGCTTCCGGTACTCGACGGGGCGTCGGTCGAGGCACGTGACGGGCGTTCCTTCCAGGTACCGGACAGCGACGACGGGGATGACTGGCGGGTGGTGACAGTCACCGTGGAGGCGGGCAAGGTCAGCCTGCCGAGCGCGGGAGAAGCGGCTTCCGGCAGCGTGGTGGCGGCCGGCTCGTTGGCGTCGGTCCATTCCACGATCCGGCACCTGGGCGTGTGGATGCTGGTGATCGACTCCCTGGTCCTCGTCCTCTTGGGCGTCATCGCCTGGTACGCCGTACGGGCCGGCCTGCGGCCGCTGCGGCGCATCGAGACGACGGCGGCGGCCATCGCGGGCGGTGATCTGTCCAGCCGTGTCCCGCAACCGGCCTCCACCAACACCGAACTGGGACGTCTGTCGGCGGCGCTCAACGGCATGCTCGACCGGATCGAAGCCGGAGACGCGGCCCGCGCGGTCACCAACGAGCGCATGCGCACTTTCATCGCCGACGCCAGCCACGAACTGCGCACTCCCCTGTTCGGCATCAAGGGCTTCACCGAGCTGTACCGCATGGGCGGCATGCCCCTGCGCACCGACGTCGACTCCGCCATGAACCGCGTCGAACGCGAAGCGGCCCGCCTCGTCCGTATCGTCGAGGACCTCCTGCTGCTCGCCCGACTCGACGACGAGGCGACAGCCGAGGCGCGTCTGCCCCTGCGGCTCACTCCGATGGACCTGCGCACCTTGGCCGCCGACGCGCTGCACGACCTGCGGGCCATGGCGCCCGAGCGCCCCGTGACCCTGACCGGTCCGGGTGGCGGCCCGCCCGGCCGCGCCCCCGTGCTCGGTGACGAGGCGCGCCTGCGCCAGGTGACCTCCAACCTCGTCGGCAACGCCATCGCCCACACGCCGCCCGGCACGCCGGTGCGCATCGGCGTGGGCACGCTGGACGGCCAGGCCGTCCTTGAGCTGAGCGACCAGGGTCCCGGGATGACGGCCGAGCAGGCCGCCCACGTCTTCGACCGTTTCTACCGGGCCGACACCGCCCGCGGCCGTACCCAGACGGGCGGCGCCGGTCTGGGCCTGTCCATCGTGCACTCCCTGGTGGGCGCACACCGGGGACACGTCGAGGTCGACACCGCCCCCGGCCAGGGCGCGACCTTCCGCATCCGGCTGCCCCTGCCCGCCGACAGCCCCGTCACCGGTTCCTGACGGGCGCGGTGCTGCTCCGGTGCTACTCCGGCCGCCCGGCAGCGGTTTTCACGCGCGTTTCCGCGTCCTGCCGGGTCTCGCCTTGCTCCTTCGCGTACGCGGCGAGCGCGATCTGCATGTTCCGGGCCAGATCACGCCAGGCTCGCCACGCCGTTTCGTACGTCTGCAACTGCTGATCGGACCAGCGCTGTGCGGCGGGCGGCCCGTACTGCTGTCGCAGCCGCTCGGCCTGGTCGTGCGCGGCGTCGGCCGCGCGCTGCATAGCGACGAGTTCGTCGAAGGTGTGCGCCACGGGCGCCGACTGTACGGCGGGCCCCCGCCTCGATTCGCTGACACAAGGCCGATACGCCGGAGACGGTCCGTTGATTCACACGGATATACCCATCGACCCGCGAGCGGGCCGGCCGGCCCGGGCTCAGAGCAGTGGTGTGCGAGCAGCGGCGTGGTTCAGTCGGTGGACAGGGCTTCGAGGAGTTCACCGACCTTCGGGTCGGGCAGCGCTCGGGCGACGTCGGCCTGGGCGACCATGCCGACCAGGTCGTGGCCGTCGATGACCGGCAGACGGCGTACCTTGTGGGCGGTCATCGTGCGCAGAATCTCTTCCGCGTCGTCGTCCGCGCCGATGGTCACCGCCTCGCCCTGCGCGAGGTCACCGCTCTCGCAGGTGGCGGGGTCCTTGCCCGCGCCGAGCACCTTCACCACGATGTCCCGGTCGGTCAGCACGCCCTTGAGCTTGTTGTCCGTGCCACAGATCGGCAACGCGCCCACGCCGAGCTCCCTCATCTTGCGGGCGGCGTCCAGCACCGACTCCTTCGCGCCGATGCACTCGGCCCCGCCGGTCATGATGTCCCGCGCCTTCGTCATCACACGTCTCCTTGCTCGGCGTTACCCGTACGTTCGCCCTTCGGCCCCCGGCCGCGTTCCGTGCGCGGGCCCCGGCTCTGCCAGTCAGGGTCGTTCTGGAGCGTCTCGTTCGCGGCCTCGTTGGCGTCCTGATCGGAGATTCCCGACTGCTCCGCGTCTTTGCGCAGCCGCGCGCGGCGCGTGTCGTACTTCTTGCTTCCTGGTTCGGGCATGGCCATCGCCTCCGGATGTGGGACGGGTTCGGGCTGTAGGAACGGGTCCCCGCTACGCGTTGTCGAACACAGCCTTCTGGACCTCATTCGGTCCATCGAACTGGTCCGCCGAAGCGTCACCGAGCTTGCTCACGAGTGCGTCGTCCGCGCCGTTGTCCTGGGCCAACGAGACCAGGTCGTCCCGGCTCGCGGGGTACTCGGCGCCCTTGAGCGCCTTCTGAAGGTCGATCGGGCTGATGTCCGCCATGGTGTCTCTCCTTGTTTCCTCTGATGGTTCGGTTGGTTGTTCGGTTGGTTCGGTGGTTGTCACTCCGCTTGGCGTCGGGTTCCGGCGACTGCGGCGGCGGCGACCTCGGTGACGTTCGCGTACGTGCCCTTGTCCGGCAGGCGCCGCACGGCTTCCAGCACGGTGTCCGGCGCGTGGTGTGCCTGGAGGACGTCCAGTACCGCCTGCCGGTTGGCCGGGAAGACGGTGTTCTCCAGGTGGCGCGCGATCTCCAGGCGCAACGACTCCGCCTCGGCGGCCGCCTGGGCCTGGTCGCGTTCGGCGCCCGGCGGGGGCACCGGTCCCCCCGGGTCGACACGGATGTCGTCGTCCGCCGGCGGCTCGGGGTCGTTGCCCTCCTCCACGTGCGTGTGCTGACCGGACCGGAGGTAACCCTCCAGTTCGTGCTTCATCTCGTCGTCCTTGCGGGGACCGACCTGGTTGCTGCCTCGCTCCATGCGTGCGCACCTCCGCTTGTCCGAATGGTCAGTACGTCCAGCGCAGCAGTGCGCCGATGCCCCCGGCGGGGAGGTCGGTGTCCGCCGTGCCTCCGGTGCCGTCCGCGGCCTCCGTGGCTTCCCGGTCCGCGTCGTCGGACAGGGACGGCTCGTCGGGAAGGGCAAGGGGAACGAGCAGTACGTCCGCTCCCGTGATGGCGGCCGAGCGCAGCAGCGCGTCGTCCGCGCGTACGGAGATCGGGTCGCTCTCCCCCAAAGTCTGCACATCGCTCCGCCGCACCGCCACTTGGTCGGGCCCGGTGCCCGCCCAGACCTCGCGGCCCAGGCCGGGGCCGTCGGTTGGGCCGTGCGCATGACGATCGCCGGGCGCGTGCGCATCGCCGGGCGTCGACCACGCCTCGCTCACTCGTTCGGCGCAGCATGCCCGCGCATGGTGCTCCTCGTGGCACGCAGAGTGGTTCTCGTGCGCTGCCGCTTCCGGCGTCCCCGGTCCGGTGCGCTTGCCCGGCCGCCGGTCAGGCGCTGTCACGTATGCGAGAGGAGGATCCGGTTACCCAGACCGACACGCATGTGTGTCCAAGAGTGAGGAGTGCCCCGTGTTCGGACAGACTTGGCGACGGGCTCTGGTGACCGGAGGTGCCGGGTTCGTGGGCTCCCACCTCTGCGGTCGGCTGCTCGACGACGGCTGTGAGGTCGTGTGCCTGGACAACCTGGCCACGGGCGCCCGCGGCAACGTGGCCGAACTGCGTCAGCGCGACGGCTTCCGCTTCGTGCACGGCGACGCCACCGATCCCGCGGTCTGGCGCACGCTGCGCGACCGCTTCGACGTCGTACTGCACTTCGCCTGCCCGGCCTCCCCCGCCGACTATCTGCGGCTGCCGCTGGAGACCCTGGACGTCGGCAGCAACGGGACCCGCCTCGCGCTGGAGCGAGCCCGCGCCGACGGCGCCCGCTTCGTCCTGGCCTCCACGTCCGAGGTGTACGGCGACCCACTGGAGCACCCGCAGCGCGAGACGTACTGGGGCAACGTCAACCCGATCGGGCCGCGCAGCGTCTACGACGAGTCCAAGCGCTTCGCCGAAGCCCTGGTCACCGCGCACCACCGCGTGCACGGCACCGACGCTGCCATCGTGCGGATCTTCAACACGTACGGTCCGCGCATGCGCACCGGCGACGGCCGTGCCGTACCCACCTTCATCGCTCAGGCCCTCGACGGCATGCCTCTGACCGTGGCCGGTGACGGCAGCCAGACCCGTTCGCTGTGCTACGTCGACGACACCGTCGAGGGGGTCGTGGCCCTGGCGCGCTCCGGCGAGTCGGGCCCGGTCAACATCGGAGGCGGCGAGGAGATCACCATGGTCGACCTCGCCCGCCACATCGTCGACCTCACCGGCTCCGCCTCGCGCATCCGCTTCATCGAACGCCCGGTCGACGATCCCTGCCGGCGCCGCCCCGACACCCGGCTGGCCAGCGAGCGTCTCGGCTGGCAGCCGCAGGTGGACTGGACGGAGGGCCTGAAGCGGACGATCGGCTGGTTCTCCCACGCGGTGGCCGCCTGACCGGAACCCGCACCCGCAGCCGCGCGCCGAAGGAGCTGTCTCCAAGTTTTTGAGGCAACTGCCGTGCGGGACCCGAGACCAGAGTGACCGTTTACGTCGCCCGGGACGGAGTACTACCGATGCGCATCCTTGGAATCAACGCCCTCTTCCACGACCCGGCCGCCGCCCTCGTCGTGGACGGACGCACGTCGGCCGCCGCCGAGGAGGAGCGCTTCAGCCGCCGGAAGCACGGCAAGCGACCCGTGCCGTTCTCCGCGTGGGAGCTTCCCGAGCTGTCCGCCCGCTGGTGCCTGGAGCACGCGGGTATCCGTCCCGAGGAGCTGGACGCGGTCACCTACTCCTACGACCCCGGCCTCGCCCGGCCCGCCGCCGACATGGGCCTGGACGACCCGTTCGACCCGCTGCGGCAGGACTACGCGCGCCGCGCCCCCGAGTTCCTCGCCGAGGCCCTGCCGGGGCTCGACCCGGAACGGGTCGTCTTCGTCCCGCACCACGTCGCGCACGCCGCCTCCGCCGGGCGCGCCGCCCCACACCGCGACAGCGCCGTCCTCGTCCTGGACGGCCGCGGCGAGAGCGCCTCCCACCTGGCCGGGCGTTACGACGGCGGCAAGCTCGACACGCTCTACTCCCAGCCGCTGCCCCACTCGCTCGGTCTGGTGTACGAGGACTTGCCCCAGCACCTCGGCTTCCTGCGCAGCAGCGACGAGTACAAGGTGATGGCGCTCGCCTCCTACGGCAAGCCCCGCTTCCTGCCCCAGCCGCGCCAGGACGTGCACGCCACCGGTGACGGCGGCTTCCGTACCCACGGCATCGACTGGGCCGCCCTCGCTCTGGCCGGCGGCGTGGCGCTCAACTGCGTGGCCAACAGCAGGATCGCGGCGCAGGGCCCGTACCGGCACGTGTGGGTGCAGCCCGCCGCCGGTGATGCCGGGACCGCGCTCGGCGGTGCCCTGCACCTGGCCGAGAACCCGGAACCCATGACCGGGGCGGACCTCGGCCGCGGCTGGAGCGACGAGGAGATCCGCGCCTGGTTGGAGGACGCCGGTGTTCCCTGCGACGAGCCGCCCGACATCGCCGAGACCGTCGCCGACGAGCCGGCGCGGGACGGTGTCGTCGCCTGGTTCCAGGGGCGCGGCGAGTACGGGCCCCGCGCTCTGGGGCACCGCTCCCTGACGGCCCATCCGGGCCGCGCCGAGAACCTGGAGCGGCTCAACCGCGTCAAGGGCCGCGAGGAGTTCCGGCCTGTCGCGCCCATGGTGCTCGCCGAACGCGCCCACGAGCTGTTCCACGGGCCGCTGCCCAGCCCGTACATGCTCTTCGTGCACGACGTCGCCGCACAGTGGCGCAACCGCGTCCCTGCCGTCGTGCACGTCGACGGCACCGCCCGCATCCAGACCGTCGAGGCCCGCCAGGAGTCGCTGGTGGCGCGCATGCTGAGCGCGTTCGAGCGGCGCACCGGGCTGCCCGTGGTGGTGAACACCAGCCTGAACACCGCCGGGCGGCCCATGGTCGACGATCCGCGGGACGCCCTGGAGTGCTTCGGCTCCGCTCCCGTGGACCTGCTGGCGATCGGCCCCTTCGCGGTCCGCCGGGGCGCGATGTTCGGGAGGGCCTGACCTATGACCGCTTACGCCGTGGTGATTCCCACGCTGGCGCGTGACACCCTCGCCGACTGCCTCGCCGCGCTCGCCGCCGCGACCGGTCCCAAGCCCGACCAGATCGTCCTCGTCGACGACCGGCCCGACGCGGAACCCGACCCCGCTGCGCTGGAGCACCCGCTGAGTGTCCTCGGCGACCTGCGCGAGCGCACCCTGGTCGTCCACAGCACGAGTCGCGGCCCCGCAGCCGCCCGCAACACCGGGCTGCGCGCCACCACCACGCCCTGGATCGCCTTCCTCGACGACGACGTGCAGGTCGGGCCGCACTGGTGCGACCAGCTCACCCAGGACCTCGCGGCGGCCGAGCCCGATACCGGCGGCGTGCAGGGCGTCATCACCGTGCCGCTGCCCGGCGAACGCCGCCCCACCGACTGGGAGCGCGGCACCGCCGGGCTGGCACAGGCCCGGTGGATCACCGCGGACATGGCCTTCCGCGCCGAGGCGCTGAAGCAGGTCGGCGGCTTCGACGAGCGGTTCCCGCGGGCCTTCCGCGAGGACGCCGACCTCGCCCTGCGCGTCCTCGACGCCGGGTGGCGGATCGACCGGGGCCGGCGCACCACACGGCATCCGGTGCGGCGGGCCGACCGCTGGGTGTCCCTGCGCGCCCAGCGGGGCAACGCCGACGACGCCCTCATGCGGCGCCTGCACGGTGCCGACTGGTGGGAGCGGGCCGCCGCGCCGCGCGGCCGGCTGCGCGGCCACGTCGCGATCACGGCGGCCGGGCTCGCCGCCTGCGCGCTCGCCGTGGCCGGACGCCGCCGGGCCGCCGCGGTGGCCGCGCTCGGCTGGGCCGCCGCCACCGGTGAGTTCGCCTGGGCGCGCATCGCGCCGGGACCGCGCACCCGGCAGGAGGTCGGGGCCATGCTCGCCACCAGCGTGCTGATTCCGCCGGCCGCCACCTGGCACCGGCTCAGCGGAATGTGGCGCCACCGCGACGCCGGGCCCTGGCTGGAGGTGGCTCCGTGAACGCGATCGACGCCGTGCTGTTCGACCGCGACGGCACCCTGGTGGAGGACGTCCCCTACAACGGCGACCCCGACCTGGTCCGTCCCGTTCCCGGCGCCCGTGAGGCCCTCGCCCTGCTGCGTTCGCGCGGCATCGGCACGGGCGTCGTCACCAATCAGTCCGGCGTCGCGCGAGGGCTGCTCCGTACGGCCGACGTGCGCCGGGTCAACGAACGGCTGGCCGAACTGGTGGGGCCTTTCGACGTCTGGGCCATGTGCCCGCACGGCCCCGACGACGGCTGCGGCTGCCGCAAGCCGGAGCCCGGCATGATCATCACGGCCGCCGAGCGGCTGCGGACCCCTCCGGAGCGCGTCGCCGTCATCGGTGACATCGGCGCCGACGTCGAGGCCGCCCGCCGGGCCGGGGCGCTCGGCGTCCTCGTCCCCACGCCCCTGACCCGGCCCGAGGAGGTCGCGGCCGCCGAACATGTGGCGCCCGACCCGCTGTCCGCCGTGCGCGCGGTGTTGGCGGGCCCGCCGTTCCCGCGCGTACTCGCCGAGCAGGACTTCGTCCACGACGCCGCCGGGAGGGTGCGATGAGGGCTCTTGTCACCCGCCTGGACAGCTTCGGCGACGTGCTGCTCGCCGGACCCGCCATCCGTGCCGTGGCCGCCCGCGCCGACCACGTCACCGTGTTGTGCGGGCCGCTCGGTGCCCCGGCCGCCCGCCTGCTGCCCGGCGTGGACGACATCCTCGTATGGGACGCGCCCTGGGCCGGGTTCACACCGCCGCCCGTCGGCCGCGGCGAGTTCGACCAGCTCGTCGACACGATCGACGCCGACACCGCCCTGATCCTGACGTCCTTCCACCAATCGCCGCTGCCCGCTGCCCTGTTGCTGCGGCTGGCCGGTGTGCAGCACATCGCCGCGGACAGCGTCGACTACCCCGGCTCGCTGCTCGACGTACGCCACCAGCGCGCCCCGCACGCCCATGAGGCCGAGGCCGCCCTGGACCTGGCCGAGGCCGCCGGGTTCCCGCGACCGGACGACGGGCGGCTGAGCGTCCTGCCCCCGCCCGTCACCACCGGCCTCAGCGGTCCCGGGCCATACGTCGTGCTGCACCCCGGCGCCAGCGTCCCCGCCCGCGCCTGGAGCGTGGACCGGTGCGCGGAGACCGTACGGAAGCTGACGGCCGCCGGGCACCGGGTCGTGGTGACCGGCGGCCCGGGCGAACGCGAGCTGACCGCGGCCGTGGCCGGAGAGCACGGTCTCGACCTCGGCGGGCGCACCGACCCGGGCGAACTTGCCGGCGTGCTCGCCGGGGCCGATGCCGTCGTCACGGGCAACACCGGGCCAGGTCATCTCGCCGCGGCCGTCGGCACCCCCGTCGTCTCCCTGTTCGCCCCGGTCGTTCCGGCCGAGCGCTGGCGCCCCTACGGCGTTCCGTACGTCCTGCTGGGCGACCAGGGCGCGCCGTGCGCGGGCAGCCGCGCCAGGAACTGCCCGGTGCCCGGCCACCCGTGTCTGGAGTCCGTGACCGCGCACGACGTCGTGGCCGCCGTAGGAAAGGTGATGGTCGCCGAATGAGGATTCTGATCTGGCACGTGCACGGCTCCTGGACCACCGCGTTCGTCCAGGGCCCGCACACCTACGTCGTCCCGGTCACCCCCGACCGCGGGCCGGACGGGCTCGGCCGCGCCCGCACCTTCGACTGGCCGGACTCGGTGATCGAACTCCCGCCGGAGGAGCTGCGGGACGCCGGTATCGACGTCGTGATCCTGCAACGCCCGCACGAGTACGCCCTCGCCCAGCGGTGGCTGGGCCGCCGGCCGCCCATGGTGTACCTGGAGCACAACGCCCCCGACGGCGACGTGCCCGACACCCGGCATCCGGCCGCCGATCTGCCCGGCGTCCCGGTGGTGCACGTCACCCACTTCAACCGCCTGATGTGGGACACCGGACGTGCCGACACCACCGTCATCGAACACGGCATCGTCGACCCCGGCGCCCGGTGGACCGGCGAGATCCCGCACGCGGCCGTCGTCACCAACGAACCGGTCCGGCGCGGCCGTACGACGGGCACCGACCTGCTGCCGGTCTTCGCGCGGGCCGCCCCGCTGGACGTCTTCGGCATGGGGACCGACGGGCTCGCCGACCACCTCGGGCTGCCGCCGGAGCGCTGCCGTTCGCACGAACTCGTCCAGCGGGACCTGCACGCGGCGATGGCCGAACGCCGCCTCTACCTCCATCCGGTCCGCTGGACCTCCCTCGGCCTCTCCCTCCTTGAGGCGATGCACCTCGGCATGCCCGTGGTCGCGCTCGCGACCACCGAGGTGACCGAGGCGGTGCCGCCCGGCGCCGGGGTGGTCTCCACCCGTATCGATGTGCTGGCCGACGCCGTCCACGACTTCATCGCCGACCCGGAGTACGCCCGGGAGGTCGGCGACGAGGCGCGCACGGCGGCGCTCGGCCGCTATGGGCTGTCCCGCTTCCTGGACGACTGGGAGCGGCTGCTGAAGGAGGTGGCCCGATGAGGATCGCCATGGTGTCCGAACACGCGAGCCCGCTCGCCGCGCTCGGCGGAGTCGACGCCGGCGGGCAGAACGTGTACGTCGCGCGCCTCGCCGAAGAGCTGGCCCGGCGCGGGCACGACGTCACCGTCCACACCCGGCGTGACTCCACCGAGCTGCCCGACCGGGTGCCGCTGCCCGGCGGCGCCGTCGTCGAACACGTTCCCGCCGGGCCGCCCGAGGCCATCCCCAAGGACGCCCTGTTCGCGCACATGCCCGCCTTCGGGGCGCACCTGGCCCGCGCCTGGCGCGACGAGCGGCCCGACGTGGTGCACGCCCACTTCTGGATGTCCGGCATGGCCTCCCGGCTCGGCGCGAGCCCGTACGGTGTCCCGATCGTCCAGACCTTCCACGCCCTCGGCACGGTCAAGCGGCGCCACCAGGGCCGGGACGACACCAGCCCGGCCGAGCGGGCGGGCATCGAGCGGCAGCTCGGCCGGAGCTGCGAACGGGTGCTCGCCACCTGCTCGGACGAGGTGCGCGAACTCGCCGCCATGGGCGTGCCCCGGCGCACGGTATCCGTCGTGCCGTGCGGAGTGGACGCCGGCCGGTTCCGCCCCGGGGCGGACGCCGCCGACATCCCCGCGCGTCAGCAGCGGCACCGTCTGCTCGCCTGCGGCCGGCTGGTCCCCCGCAAGGGTTACGACCAGGCCATCCGGGCCCTGGCCGAGATCCCGGACACCGAACTCCTCATCGCCGGCGGCCCGCCCGCCGACCGGCTGGACACCGACCCCGAGGCCGAACGGCTGCGCGAAGTGGCCGAGAAGGAAGGCGTGGCCGACCGGGTGCGGCTGCTCGGCGCGGTGGACCCCCGCCGGATGCCCGCGCTGCTGGGCAGCGCCGACCTGGTGCTGTGCACACCGTCGTACGAGCCCTTCGGCATCGTCCCGCTGGAGGCCATGGCCTGCGGGGTGCCCGTCGTGGCGACGGACGTCGGCGGCCACAAGGACACCGTCGTCGACGGCCGCACCGGGCGGCTCGTGCCGCCGGGCGAGGCGTCGGCGATCGCCGACGCCGTCCGTGGGCCGCTCGGGGACGAGCGCGGGCTTCGCCGCCTCGGTGAGGCGGGCCGTGAGCGCGTGCTGGCCCGCTACACGTGGCGGCGGGTCGCGGACGGAGTGGAACAGGTGTACCGGATGACCGCCCTGGGCCGTCGAGAACCGCGTCAACTGCGTACGGAGGTCGCCTGATGAGCACCCACGCCGAATCGTCCGTCACCGCGCACTGTGACGAACACCTGGACGCCATGGCCCGGTTCCGTGACCGGGCCGCTCTCACCGAGCGGTGGGGCGGGAAGCTGGCCGCCGTCCTCGGCGGCGGTGGCCGGCTGCTGGCGGCGGGCAACGGCGGCAGCGCCGCCCAGGCCCAGCATCTGACCGCCGAGCTGGTGGGCCGCTACCGCGACGACCGGCCGCCGTTCTCGGCGATCGCGCTGCACGCCGACACCTCAAGCACCACCGCCATCGCCAACGACTACGGCGTCGACGAGGTGTTCGCCCGCCAGGTGCGCGCCCACGGCCGCGCCGGTGACGTACTGATGCTGCTGTCCACCAGCGGCGCCAGCGCCAACCTGCTGTCGGCCGCCGACGCCGGGCGCGCGGCGGGCATGACCGTGTGGGCGCTGACCGGGCCCGCGCCCAACCCGCTGGGGGCGGGCAGCGACGAGGCGCTGTGCGTGCCGGGCGCGTCCACCGCGACCGTCCAGGAACTGCACCTGGTGGCGGTGCACATGGTGTGCGCCGCGTTCGACGCGGCGGTCGGGAGGGGGGCGGCATGAGCGGCGTCCGGGCTCCGTTGCTCGTGGTCGGCGACGCGCTGCTGGACCGTGACGTGACCGGCACCGCCGACCGGCTCGCTCCCGACGCGCCCGTGCCGGTCGTCGCCGAGCGGGGGCGGCGGGTGCGGCCGGGCGGTGCCGCTCTCGCGGCTCGTCTCGCGGCCGATGACGGCCGGGACGTCACCCTGGTCACCGGTGTCGGCGACGATCCGGCGAGCGAGGAGCTGTGCCGGCTGCTCGACGGCCGGGTGAGGGTGATCGGCCTGCCGCTGACCGGCGCGCTGCCGGAGAAGACCCGGGTTCTCGCCCAGGGGCGCCCGGTCGTCCGCGTTGACCGCGGGGAGGGCCGCGTCCGCGAGGCCACCGACGAGGCGCGGCGGGCGGTTCGCTCGGCCCCGGCCGTCCTGGTCGCCGACTACGGCCGTGGAGCGGCCGATGCCCTGCGGGACGTGCTGGCCGCTCGTCCGCCGATGGTCTGGGACCCGCACCCGCGCGGTGGGCCTCCGGTGGCGGGGACGCGGCTGGTGACGCCGGCGCGGTCGGAGGCGCGCGCGTTCGCCGCAGCCGACGACTCCGCCGACGCCGGGCGGGGCGACGCCGGGCGGGGCGACGCCGGGCGGGGCGACGCCGGGCGGGGCGACGCCGGGCGGGGCGACGCCGGGCGGGGCGACGCCGGCACGCCTACGGGCGGCCTGCGCGACGCCGCCCGCGACGCGGCCGCGCTCGTGGGGCGCTGGGAGGCGGCCTCCGTCGCGGTGACCATGGGCGCACGCGGCGCTCTGCTCTCCTACGGCGAGCACCCCTTGTTCATCCCTGCGCCCGCGGCCCACCACGGCGACACCTGCGGTGCCGGCGACCGGTTCGCCGCCACAGCGGCGGGTCTGCTGGCCGACGGGGCGCTGGTGGGAGCGACGGTCGAGGAGGCTGTGACCGCCGCGAGCGGGTTCGTCGCCGGGGGCGGGGCGGGGGTTGTGACCGCTGCGAGCGGGTTCGCCGCCGGGGGCCGGGCCGGGGCCGAGACTTCCGCGAGCGGGTACGTCGCCGGGGGCGGGGCGGGGGTTGTGACCGCTGCGAGCGGGTTCGCCGCCGGGGGCGGGGCGGGGGCCGAGACTTCCGCGAGCGGGTACGTCGCCGGGGGCGGGGCGGGGGCCGAGACCTCCGCGAGCGGGTACGTCGCCGGAGGCCGGGCCGGGGCCGAGACCTCCGCGAGCGGGTACGTCGCCGGAGGCCGGGCCGGGGCCGAGACCTCCACGAGCGAGTACGTCGCCGAGCGCCAGGCCGGGGCCGACACCTCCGCTGTGCATGGGGCACACGCCCGCCACCGGCCGCGCGGCCCTGCCGTGCGGGGCGGCGCGGAGGCGGCCTGCGACGGGGTGGCCCTCGATGAGGTGACCCCCGATGGGGCGGCCCCCAACGAGGTGGCTCCCGATGCGATGCCCCCCGACGAGGCGGCCCCTGAGCCGCGGGCCGTGCTCGCCCGGGCGCGGGCCGCCGGTGGCGCTGTCGTCGCCGCGGGCGGCTGCTTCGACCTGCTGCACGCCGGGCACGTACGTCTGCTCCAGACGGCCCGCCGCATCGGCGACTGCCTGATCGTCTGCGTGAACTCCGACGCGTCGGTGCGGCGCCGCAAGGGGGAGGGCCGTCCCGTGAACCCGCTCGCCGACCGGGCCCGCGTACTGCTAGCCCTGGGGTGCGTCGACGCGGTGGCCGTCTTCGACGAGGACACTCCGGAGCGGCTGCTGGCCGGGCTGCGCCCTGACGTATGGGTCAAGGGCGGTGACTACTCCGGCGCGGACCTGCCCGAGGCGACGCTCCTGGAGGAGTGGGGCGGCCAGGCGGTGCTGCTCCCGTACCTCGACGGCCGATCCTCGACGTCACTCATCGCCCGAGCGGCGCGAGACGGGGCCGCCCGGAGCGGAGACGCCGTCCCGGGGGCTTCGGGGGGCGGGAGCGCCGGGAGTGTGGGGGCTGTGACTGCCCAGGCCCGGGACGTGGGCGGCCCGGATGCCCCAGCCGCAGGCGCGGAGGACACAGCTGCCCCAGCCGCAGGCGCCGGGGCCACGGATACCCGAGCCACGGACGTAGAGGCCACGGATACCCGAGCCACGGAGGCGGGGGTCGCAGTCATGAGGGCCTCGGACGCCCTGACCACGGACGCGGGGGCCGCTAATGCCCGAACCGCCGCGGCCGGGATCGCAGCTGCCCCAGCCGCAGGCGCCGGGGCGACGGACGCCCGAACCACAGACGCCGGGGCCTCTGATGCCCGGGCCGCCGAACCCCCGGCCAACCGAGCCGCGGGCACAGGCGTCCCCCAGGCGGAGGCCCGCGTTCCGCGTGGGCGGGGCGCAGTCGAGCGGGCCCCGGTGGACCGGGACGCGCAAGGCACGGCAGCGGAGTGGGGGCGATGATGCGGGGGCGGCTACTTGTGTTGCGTGCGTTGGGGCTCGGCGATCTGCTCGCCGCGGTACCGGCGCTCCGTGCCCTGCGGCGAGGCTTCCCCGGGCATGAACTGGTGCTGGCCGCGCCCGCCGAGCTGGCGCCGGTCGCCGCGGCGAGCGGCGTCGTCGACCGGCTGCTGCCCGCGTCCGCCCCCGGCCGAGCCGTACCGGAGCGCCTGGACTGGTCGGGCCCGCCGCCCGACATCGCCGTGGACCTGCACGGCAACGGGCCGCCCAGCCACCGCCTGCTCCAGACGCTGAACCCGCGGCGCCTGTTCGCCTTCGCCCACCCGGAGACCCCGGAGATCGAGGGACCGCCATGGTGGGCGGAGGAACACGAACGGGAGCGCTGGTGCCGCTTCGTGGAGTTCTACGGCATCCCGGCCGACCCCACCGACCTACGGCTGCCTGCCCCGCCGGATCCCTCCCCCGCACCCGACGCCGTCGTCCTGCACCCCGGCGCGGGCGCCCCCTCGCGGTGCTGGCCCGTCGACCGCTACGCGGCCGTCGCCGGCGCCCTGCGCGAGCGGGGCCGCCGGGTCGTGGTCACCGGAGGTCCGGGCGAGGATGACCTCGTGGCCCGCCTCGCCAAGCAAGCCCAGTTGCCCGACACGGACACCTTCGCCGGTGGCCCGCCCTTCGAACGGCTCTCCGCGCTCGTCGCCGGAGCCCACGCGGTCGTCAGCGGTGACACCGGCATCGCCCACCTCGCCGTGGCCCACGGCGCCCCCTCGGTCACCCTGTTCGGCCCGGTCCCGCCGAGCCTCTGGGGCCCACCGGACGACCCCCGCCACCAAGTGCTGTGGCACCCCGGCCCGGACGGCGACCCGCACGGCCGCCGCACCGACCCCGCACTGCTGCGCATCAACGCCGACGACGTTCTCCAGGCCCTCGACCGACTCCCCCACGCCTCATGAACCACACCCCCGGCACCGGCCCCGGCACCGGCCCCGGCACCGGCCCCGAAACCGGCGTCGTCATCGCCACCCGCAACCGCGCGGACAGCCTGGCCCGCACCCTGCGGCACCTGCTCGACCTGCCCGAGCAGCCGGAGATCCTGGTCGTGGACAACGCCTCCACCGACGGCACCCGCGCCCGGCTCGCCCGTGACTTCCCGCGGGTCCGGGTGATGTCCCTGCCCCGCAACCGGGGCGCTCTGGCCCGCACCAACGGCGTACGGGCCCTGCGGACCCCCTACGTGGCCTTCAGCGACGACGACTCCTGGTGGGCACCCGGCGCCCTGGAGCACGCCGCCAAACTGCTGGACACGCACCCGCGGCTGGGCCTGATCTCCGCCCGCACCCTGGTGGGCCCGGACGAGGAACCCGACCCCCTCAACGACGTCCTCGCCACCTCCCCCCTCGGCCCGGCGGACGACCTGCCGGGCACTCAAGTTCTCGGCTTCCTCGCCTGCGCCTCCGTCTTCCGCCGCGAGGCGTACCTCGGCGTGGGCGGCTTCCATCCGCTGCTGTTCTTCGGCGGCGAGGAGACGATGCTCGCCTACGACCTGGCCGCACGCGACTGGGGCGTCACCCACTGCCCGGACGTGGTCGCCCACCACCACCCGGACCCGGCCCCCCGCGGCGGCCGCCCGGCCAGAATGCTGCGCAACGAACTCCTCACCCTGTGGTTGCGCCGCCCCCTGCCGCTCGCCCTCGCCCGCACCCGCCGCCTGGCCGCCGACGCCCTCCACGACCCGGCCGCCCGGCAGGCCCTGCGCGAGACCATCGCCCGTCTGCCGAACGCCCTGCGTGCCCGCCGTCCCCTCCCCCAGCACCTCGAGCAAGCCGCCTGCACGCTGGACGGAGCACCGCCATGAGCGACCCCCGCACCACCGTCGTCGTCATCACCCACAACCGCCGCCCGGAGCTGCTGCGCACCCTGGACCGGCTGGCCGAACTCCCCGAGGAACCGGAGGTGGTCGTCGTCGACAACGCCTCATCCGACGGCACCGCGGACGCCGTCGCCCGCCACCATCCGTCGGTACGGCTGCTGCGCCCCGGCCGCAATCTGGGCGCCGTCGGCCGCAACCTCGCCGTGCACGGAGTCCGTACGCCCTACGTGGCGTTCTGCGACGACGACTCCTGGTGGGCGCCCGGATCGCTGACCGGCGCCGCCGACCTCCTCGACCGGCATCCCGGTATCGCCACCGTCACCGCCCGCATCCTGGTCGAACCCGAGGGCACCGAGGACCCGATCACCGAGGAGCTGCGCAACTCGCCCGTGCGTGGCCCCGACTGGCTGCCAGGGCCCGCCCTCGGCTCCTTCCTGGCCGCGGCGACCGTACTGCGCACCGACGCCTTCCGCGCCGCGGGCGGCTTCAACGCCCGGCTGTGGCTGGGCGGTGAGGAAGAACTGCTCGCCGCCGATCTGGCCGCGGCCGGCTGGTGGCTGGTGTACGCCGACCAACTGACGGTTCATCACCACCCGTCCCGCGTACGGGACGCGACGCTGCGCAGGGCCCACGGCATCCGCAACACCCTGTGGTTCACCTGGCTGCGGCGCCCGGCCTGGCCCGCCCTGCGCCGGACCGCGTATCTGGCCCGCACGGTCCCACGCGACGCGGTGTCCCTGCGGGCCTTCGCGCAAGCCGCGGCCGTTCTGCCGTGGGTGGTGCGCGAGCGCCGCGTGCTGCCCCGGGCCGCCGAGGCGCGGCTGCGGGCCCTGGAAGAGGCACAGCAGCACTCGTCCGCCCGCCGTTATGTGGGCTGAGGGCGGCCGCGGGCGTCAGGGCGTGGGCCGCTCGCACGTGTCGGCCGTACGGGTGAGCGCCCCGCCATGTCGGTGAGTTCCGGCGCCGAGGGTGGGAGGCATGGCAGAAACGGGGCGCTGACCAGCGCACGTTTCCGATCACCGGCCGACGCACGGAGCGTTCTTCGGCCGGGTCGAAGGCAGCAGTACCCATGCGTAGACGACTGCTGTCCGCCGCCGCCGTGGCGGTGACACTGTCCGGTATATCCGCGCCGTACGCGTTCGCCGCCGAGGTGAACAACCAGGACAAGATGTTCGCGGCCCAGGCCCATCAGGGCAATCTCGCGGAGATCGCGGCAGGCCACGACGCCCGGAAGAACGCCACCACCCCGTGTGTGAAGCACGCCGGTGACGTCCTGGTGCGGGACCACTCCAAACTGGACGCGGACCTGAAGACGCTCGCCGGAAAGCTGAACGTGACGCTGCCCGGCTCGCCGTCCGCGCAGCAGAAGAAGGAACTGGCCGCCGTGCAGGCGAAGGCAGGCAGTCGCGCGTATGACGCGGCCTGGCTCACCGCTCAGGACGCCGCGCACCGCAAGACGCTCGCGTTGATCGACCAGGAGCTCAAGGCGGGCAAGAACGCCGAGGTCAAGGCCGCCGCGCGCGCCGCACGCCCGGTCGTGGCGATGCATCTGGACATGGTCCGCGGCGGCACCTGTCACACGGCCGAGGACGCCGGGACGGTCCGCGCCGGCGTCAGCGGCCAACTGGCCGCCGACACCTCCCTGATCAGTGACGACTCCCTGGCCGTGACAGGGGTTCTCAGCATGCTCGGCGGTCTCCTCGCCGCCGGAGGAGCCGCCTGGTCCTGGCGCACCCGGCGCCGCTCGGCCGAGCGTCGCTGAAGCCATGGCACGCCACCGGTCGGCCGCCCTGCTCATGACCGGATGCGGGCTGAGCGCGGTGGCCGCCGGGTGGCTGCTCCCCGGCACGGCGCACCCCGGCGCGGCGGACGCGGGCGCGCTGCCCGCCGCCGTACGCGGTGCGGTCGGCGGTGCCAGGGCGGCCGCCTCGCCCCCGGCACGCGTCCGCGGACCGGAGGGCCTCGACGCCGCCGTCGTACCGGTCGCCGCCGGACGTGACGGGGCCCTGTCCCTGCCGGAGAGCGGGGGCACCGGCGGATGGTGGGCGCTGGGGGCCGGCGTCGGCGCCTCGGAGGGCACCGTGCTGATCGCCGGGCACGTCGACACCCGGGAGGGCGGACTCGGGTCCTTCGCCGCTCTGCACCGGATGCCGCTGGGCGCCCGTATCGAAGTGGCGGGTGCCGACGAGCGGGTCCGCGTCTACCGGGTCGCGGCGCGGCGCACATACCGGCAGGAACGGCTGCCGGCCGACCTCTTCACCGGCGGCGGCCCCCACCGCTTGGCGCTCGTGACCTGCGCCGGGCCCTACGACCGGGCGGCCCGCCGGTACCAGCGCAACCTCGTCCTGTACGCCACACCCGTCGCACCGGAGGCCGCCGACGTCATCACGGGGTGAGGATCGCCCGGCCCCGGATCCGGCCGCCGGCGAGGTCGTCCAGGGCGTCCTGGAAGCGGTCGAGAGGGTACTTGGCGGTGTGCAGGCGCACGCGGCCCTGCGCGGCGAGGACCATCAGCTCGCACAGGTCGTTGTAGGACCCGACGAGGTTGCCGATGAAGTTGATCTCGGCGGAGATGATGTCGATGGTCGGGACGTCGATGTTCTCGCCGTAGCCGACGACGTGGTAGTCGCCGGCCTGGCGCAGCATGCCGACGCCGTCCTTGGTGGAGCCGCCCTCACCGACGAAGTCGATGACCGTCTCCGCGCCCCGCCCGCCGGTCAGTTCGCGCACCCGGTCCACCTGGCCGCCGTCGGCGACGACGCCGTGGTCGGCCCCGATGGAGACGGCGAGGGAGACCGCTTCGGGGTTGCGGTCGACGACGACGATCTCGGCGGCGGTGATGGCCTTGAGCACCTGTACGCCGATGTGTCCGAGGCCGCCCGCGCCGATCACGACGCAGCGGTCACCCGGCCGCAGCTTCCGGGCTGCCTTGGCCGCCGCGTGGTACGCCGTCAGGCCCGCGTCGGCGAGGGCCGCGACATCGGCCGGTTCGAGGGAGTCGTCGATCCGCACGACGCTGCGCGCGGAGGTCTTGAGGTACTCGGCGTAACCGCCGGCCGTGTCGATGCCGGGGAAGAGGTTGTTCTCGCAGTGCACGTCGTCACCCGCCCGGCAGGCCCGGCACAGTCCGCAGGTGATCAGCGGGTGCACGATGACCTTGTCGCCCTCGGAGACGTTGGTGACGGCGCTGCCGGTCGCGTGGACCCAGCCGGCGTTCTCGTGTCCGATCGTGTAGGGCAGCGCCACCCCGGACTTCTCGGCCCACTGGCCCTCCAGGATGTGGATGTCGGTGCGGCACACCCCGGCTCCGCCGATCCTGACGATCACGTCGTACGGGCCGGTGATCCCGGGCGCCGGGACCTCGGCCATCTTGAGGTTCTGGCCGTAGCCGACGACCTGGACTGCTTTCACGAGACGTTCTCCTTCCGCGGAGCGGTGAGGTGGAGGGGTTCCCCCGCGCGCGGGGACTGGTCGGCCGCTGACTGCGGGTACCGGGTGCGGAGCAGCCCCCGGCAGAAGTGCGCGTTGCCGTCGATCGACACCCGTACCGCACGGGCGAAGCGCAGCCGGAGCGGGATCTCCCCCGGCGGGTGGCGCCGCCCCTCCTCGTCCACCAGGACCGGGTCGGACGGTGCCACCCCGAGGCCCAGCGCCGCGCGCCGTCGCAGCAGCGCGCCGGACGCCGCCGCGTCGGGCAGGTCGCCGAGCACCACGTCGTACAGGTCCTCCTCGGCGAGGCCGGGCCGTGCCCGGAGCAGGAGGGCCAGCGCCCGCTCCATCGCCGCGGCATGGGCCTTGCGGCGGAAGGTCAGCCGGAGCGCTTCGAGATCCTTCTCCGCCTCGGCCCCGAACGTCCCGCGGTAGCCCGCGTCCGCTGCCAGGCCGCGGTTGATCAGGTCGGAGTCGTGGTGGTCGTCGAGCAGCACGACGACGTCCCGGGTCCAGGGCAGCGCCGTCAGCGCGTCCTTGGAGTCGGAGGCCATCAAGTACGCGAAGTTCGGCGAACAGAAGGAGGTGGGGAGCCTGAGGTGAACGGTGAGGGCGCCGTCGGGAGTCACCGTCACGGAGCGTACGAAGCCGAGGTCGGTGATCGGCTCGTCCAGCTCCGGGTCGAGGACCGCGTCGAGGGCCGCGCGAGCTGCCTCTTCCCGTGGGTCGGCGGGCATCTCAGGCCACCGCCGGTTCGGCGACGCCCAGCCCGGCCGGGACCTCGATGTCGTACATCGTGGCCGCGTTCAGTCCGAGGATCTTCTTCTTCTGCGCCAGGGTGATCGGCGCGTACTCGGTCATGTCCTCGGGGATCTGGAAGTCGACGAACCGCTCGATCAGCCAGCGGGGCGTCCACAGCGCGTAGTCGCTGGAGAACTGGATGCGGTCCTCGTCCAGCCAGTAGAGGAGTTCGCCGATGATCTGCGCGAAGTACCGCGGCCTGCTGTGGATGAAGGGCATCGCGACCGCGAGCCCCGCGTGCACGTTGGGCTCCTGCGTGGCGATCCAGCAGAAGTCCTCAAGGCGGGGCAGGCCACAGTGCTCGACGACGAAGTTCATCTCGGGGAACCGCGTGGCCGCCCTGTCGACGTCCGCCACGTCGAACGCGTCGCGGTCGAGCGGCCGGATCGTCGGCCCCTTGTGGACGTGGATGTTGTTGATCCCGAGTTCCTGGCACGCTTCGAGGTAGCGGTAGGTCCACGGGTCGTCGAGCTTGTAGCCGCGGCTGTCGCCCTTCCACTCGGCGGTGTACAGCTTCACGCCCTTGAGCTGGAACCGCTCGGCGTCCCGCCGCAGTTGGTCGAGGCCCTTCTGTTCGTACCGGGGGTCCCAGGAGTGGTTGTACGTCAGCTTGTCCGGGTGCCGCCGGGCGAGCGCGAAGGACTCCTCGGTCTGCCCGAAGCCGTTGCGGTAGAACGCTCCCAGCCGCGCGGGCTGGAAGATGGCGTGGTCCACGTACCCCTCGACGAAAAGGTCCTTCATCAGACGCTCGCCGCCGTAGTAGAGGTACTCCTCGTACGGCCACAGTTCCGATTCCGGGCTCAGGTTGCGGTGGTAGTCGTAGAAGCAGTCGATGAACTGCTTGCCGTGGATGTTGAGCTGGTTCTCCGGGCGCGCGTCCCAGAGCGCGACGTGCGCGTCCACGATGAAGTAGTTCTCGCCGTCCTTGGAATACATCGTTGTCTCCTCAGTTCGCGATGCGTGGAAGAAGTCGGAGCGCGTCAGGAGAACTGGATTCCGCCGTCGATCATGACGGACTGTCCCGTCATGTAGTCCGAGTCCCGCGAGGCCAGGTAGGAGACGAAGGACGCGACGTCCGCGGGCTCCTCGACCCGGCCGAGCGCTATCGCCTCCGCGTGCTTGCTGATGGCCTGGCCCTTCCGGAGACCCCCCTCCTCGGCCAGCCGCTCGTCGATCAGGTCCCACATGTCGGTGCCGACGATGCCCGGGCAGTACGCGTTGACGGTGATGCCGTGCCGCGCCCACTCCATGGCCGCGGCCTGGGTCAGACCGCGTACGCCCCACTTCGACGCCGAGTACGTGCCGAGCAGCGCGAACGGGCGGTACGCGACGATCGAGGCCGCGCCGATGATCTTGCCGCCGCCGCCCTGGGCGATCATCTGCCGTGCCGCGGCCTGGTAGGAGAGGAAGACGCCGCGCAGGTTCACGGCCATGATCTGCTCGAACTCCTCGACCCCGGTGTCGAGGAGCGGGGTGACCCTGGCGATACCGGCGTTGGCCACGTAGACGTCGACCCTGCCGAAGCGGCCCGCCACCTCTTCGACGAGCGCGTCGGTCTGCTCCTTGCTCGTCACGTCGGCGTGCACGGCGAGGGCGCGGCGGCCCGTCTTCTCGATGCCGGCCGCCACCTCGCTCAGCTCCTCGCTCATGCCGGGGAGGTCGGCGACGGCCACATCCAGCCCGTCCTGGGCCAGCCGCTCCGCGATGCCGCGGCCGATGCCACGGGCGGCACCGGTGACGATCGCGGTACGGGGCGCGTTGTCGGAGGAAGTCATGGTGCTGCTCCTGTGCTCGACGGTGAGCGGCCGCAGGTCGCTGCGGTGCCGCGGTGCTGTCCATCAGCGTGGGGGCGGGAGACGCCGTCGAGTTTTTCAATGTGGAACACACCAGGGCCGCCCCCGGCCGGGCACGGCGAACGGCCGGGAAAGTCATGGCGAACCACCCGTTGACAGGCGCAAACGCGTTCGTAATATGGCGGAAACACGCTCATCGGAGGCGCCATGCTCAGCGACGGCACAGCGCGGGACCGGACCATCGCGCGAGCGCGCCTGAAGTTCCTGGAGAACGCGGAGCTGCCCGCGGAGGTCGTGCCCGAGGGCATCCGCAACTCCTGGCGGCGTTCCAAGTACCTGGGGATCGGCACGGACGAGGTGGTCGTCCCCTACCAGCCGGACTACGACCGGGAGAGCCGCCTGGTCCGCGCCGCCACGCCGGTCCTCGACCGGCTGGAACAGGCGCTGGCGGGTTCCGACGCCTGTGTGATCGTGACGGACCGCAAAGGCTGGGTACGCGACCGCCGCGTCGGGGAGAAGCGGCTCTCGGCGCACCTGGACCGGGTCCACCTGGCGCCCGGCTTCAACTACGCCGAACAGTTCGTCGGTACGAACGGCATCGGAGTCGCGCTGGAGGACCGTCGGCCCAACGTGGTGCTGGGCACCGAGCACTTCAACGAACGCCTCCAGAACGTCTCCTGCGCGGCCGCCCCGATCCGCAACTCGGTCACCGGGCGGGTCGAGGGAGCCATGAACCTGACCTGCTGGAACGGACCGGCACGCACGCTCATGGCAGCCCTGGTGCAGGAGGCCGCCGGTGACATCGAGCGCACGATGTACGAGTTCGGCAGCTCGCACCAGCGGGCCCTGCTGGAGGCGTTCCAGCAAGTGACCCACTACGGGGACCGGCCGGTGCTCTGCCTCGGCCAGGATCTCGTGCTCGCCAACCCCGCGGCCACGGCGAGGCTCACCGGCGACGACCACCGGCTGCTGCACGAGGCCGCCGCCGAACTGGGGCACGCGCCGCGCACCCGCAAGCAGGTGCAGCTGACCGGCGGGGAGACCGTGCTGATGCGGTGCCGCCGGATCGACAGCCCGGCGGGCGCGGCCGGGTACCTGCTGGAACTGGCCTTCGTGGACCGCCCCGCCGACCAGGCCCGCCATTCCGGTATCGGAGCGGGGTCAAGTACCGGTCCGCGTACCGGCTCGCGTACCGGCTCTCGCTCCCGTGCGGAGCTGGACGCGAACCGGCCGTGGCCGCTGCCGGGCCTGGCCGGGACGGACCCGGCATGGAACGCCGTCTCCCGTACGGTGTCGCGCCGCGCCCGCGAACGGGCACCGCTCCTGCTCCACGGCGAGCCCGGGACAGGGAAGTCCGCGCTGGTCCGTGCCGCGCACACGCTGACCGGGGCGGCCTGGGTGCCGGTGATCGTGGACGCCACTGACCCACAGGCCGCCGGCACCGGGGCCGACCTGTCGGCCGCCCTGCGCGCGGCGCCCACCGGGCCCGGCCGCGCCCTGGTCCTGCGGAACGTCGGCGCCGTGCCCCCCGAGCAGGGACTCGCCGTCGCCCGGGCGCTGGACGCCGCGGCGGCGGAGGGCACATGGATCGTGGGCACGCTCCACAGCGCTCCCGGCGTGCCGGAGCCCCTGAGGCGCTGCTTCGCCGAAGCGGCAGCGGTACCCGCCCTGCGGCACCGGCTCGCGGACCTGCCGGTCCTGGTCGACTGCCTGCTGCGACGCGTCGGCGCGGGCGTGGAGTGCGCACCGGAGGTGCTGCCTGTGCTGCGCCGGCACGACTGGCCCGGCAACGTCCGCGAGCTGAATCTCGTCCTGAACAAGGCCGCCGCGGGCCGCCGCACGTACCGGATCGAACTCCGCGACCTGCCACCGTCCCTGCACAGCGCGGGCGGCCGGTCCCTGAGCGCGTGGGAGGCGTCCGAGCGTGACACCCTGGTCCGGGCCCTGCTGGCGGCGGACGGGAACAAACTGCTGGCGGCGCAGCGGCTCGGCATCTCCCGTACGACGATCTACCGCAAGATGAGGGCCTACGGCATCACGCTTCCCGCGCACCACTGAGACGGGCCGGGAGCCGACGGATCGTCGGACGGAGACACCTCCGAGCGGCAGTGCCGACCGTGCCCCGGCTACCGCCTCCGCTCCTCCACAGAAAGCTCCCGCCACCGTGCTCGTCGCCCGCTCCGTCGCCCTGTTCGCCGTCGCCGCACTCTTCGAGATCGGAGGGGCGTGGCTGGTGTGGCAGGGCGTCCGCGAACACAAGGGCTGGATCTGGATCGGCGCCGGCGTCATCGCGCTCGGCCTCTACGGATTCGTCGCCACCCTCCAGTCCGACGGCGACTTCGGACGCATCCTCGCCGCGTACGGTGGTGTCTTCGTCGCCGGGTCGATCGCCTGGGGCATGGTCGCCGACGGCTACCGTCCCGACCGCTACGACATCACCGGCGCCGTCATCTGCCTCATCGGGATGGGCGTCCTCATGTACGCGCCGCGCGACCACTGACGCCACGCCCTCTCCGCTCATGGGGGGGACCGCCGCGAACAGGCCCCCGACCAGGTGTTTAGACTGCGGCACGTACGAGCGTCGCGCCGAACATGCCGCGACCGAACGATTCTTGGGGGAATTTCACGTGCGTATGCGTATGGGAGCGGCTTCCGCCGCCCTTGCCACTCTGCTCGCCGTCGGTGTGGCCGCACCGGCCCAGGCCGCCGGCTCCGACACTCCGCAGAACAGCGGCGCCGCCGCTTCGACCTCCAGCCGCGCCTCCGGCATCGGGGCGTTCCAGACCGGTGGCGACGCCGTGCACTTCTCGCACACCGTGCGGGGAAACATCAACGCCCACGGCTGGTGGAAGAACCTGAGCGGCCCGGCCAGGGGCGTCAAGGCCAAGGTCACCGTCTGGCTTCAGGTCAAGCGCGGGGGTGAGTGGAAGACCCTGACCAAGGCGGCGAAGAACGTCTACTCCGGGGGCGGCAGCGGCAAGCGCACGGCGGCCGCGTACAAGTGCACGGCCAACGTGGGCGTGAACTCCTTCCGCAGCGTCATCGACGTCGATCTGATCGGCTACCCGGACGACAGCTCCAAGAAGACCACCGCGACGCAGAAGCTGACCTGCGGCCTGTGATCAACGGCTGAGGCGGTGCCGGAAGATACTCTTCCGGCACCGCCTGCTTTTCTTTTCCGGGAGTGCCTGCCTGTGTTTCCCCCCACCGTCGTCGTCGGTCTGCACGGGACCCTCCAGCTTCATCCGTGGTTCGACCGGGTGATGACGCGGGACACCGATGCCAACGCTGATACCGAGGGGTCCGTCGAGGAAGACCTCCTTTTCCTCGCCGTCGACCGGGCCGGTTCCTACGGCTGGCGGACCGTGGGCGGTCTGCTGCACGAGGACGGCGAGGTCACGGCCGAGCACGAACCCACGGCGTGGGCCCACGAAGAGGTCGGCGGCGACTGGACGCAGGACGGTGAGGTGCGCCGGTTGGCGTGGCTGGGTGCGGGGGTTCGCACCGATCCTGCGCGTCCGGGACTTCCTGTCCGGCCGATCGCCCTGGTGCTGTCCGAGACGCTGGCCCGCGTGGGCGCGGTGACGTTCACGGGCCTGCACGCCCACCTGCCGTTGGGGGCGACCGAGCGCGACACGGCCTTCCACCAGACCGAGCTGGCGTCGTGGTTCGAGCTTGCCGATCCGGATGCCCGGTACGAGGTGGTGGTGACCGTCTCCTGCCGCCCCGGCGAGGGCGGCGCGGACGCGCGCGACGCGGCGGCCCTGTGCGAGGCGGTACGGCAGAAGTCGCAGGGGGCGGTGGACGTCTTCACACCGGGGGCGGACGGCGGGCTTCCGGGGCTGGACCTCGATCTCGACCGGGCGGTGCACACCGAGGGGATGCGCGAGGCGGTCCGGTTCGGCTGCGGCACACGGGAGTGGTCGCCGGACATCGCGGTGTGGCTGGTGGAGATGACCGCTGAGGCTCTGCGCGACGCGGGGCGACTGGCACCGGTGGTCGTCACGGCGTCACTGGCGGCCAGGCCCGCGCGCCCCGAGTGACCCGACCCCGCCGTCCCCCACTCCACCGACTGACCCACCTTTCCCCGGTCCGCCGACCGGCCCCTCGGTCCGCCCACCGGCGCTGGTGGCGCACCCCTGCCGGCCGGCCCATGAAACCCCAGGTCATGGCATCGCCGCAGGTCACATGGGGTGGCGTAACTTCGCGGCAACATTGCTCGCCTAGCGTCGGTGTCCGGCACGGGTTTCTGCCCGCGCCGGACACCCACGTATCCACCTTGAGGGAGCCATGCGCGATCCGAAGCCGAGGGGTGACGGGTCCGGCGTGCCGCTGACGCGGGCCGACCGGGCCCGGACCGTGGCCAGTGTGCTGCGCAGGCAGGTCATGCGCGGTGCCTTCCCCGGTGGCGTACTGCCCGACGAGCGCGCCCTGATCGCCGAGTTCGACGCCACCCGGAACACCGTCCGGGAGGCCCTGGGGCTCCTGCGTGACGAAGGTCTAGTCGAACGCCGCCGGGGCGTGGGCACGGTCGTGATCGGCCGCGCCTACGAGCATCCGCTGGGCGAACTCTCGGGGCTCGCCGAGGTGCTCCAGCGGCACGGCACCGTCGTCAACGAGGTACGCGAGGCCCGCGTCCTGCGGCCGCCGCTCACGGTCGCGCGCCGGCTGGAGCTGCCCGAAGGGGGCCCGGCCGTCTACCTGGAGCGGCTGCGCCGGGTGGACGGCGTCCCCCTCTCCCTGGACTGCACGTATCTGATTCCCGAGGTGGGCGAGCCCCTCCTGGCGCACGCCGGGAAGACGCCACGCACGCTGGAGAACCACGACGTCTTCGACCTGATCGAGACCGCGACGGGCATGCCCCTCGGCTCGGCCGAAGTGTCCGTCCACGCCACGGTCACCGATCCGGCGACCTGCGCGGTCCTGGAGATGCCCGAGGGCGGCGCGATCCTCGCCGTCGAACGCCTCACCCGCCTCGCCGACGGCCGCCCGGCCGACCTGGAGTTCCTGCACCTGCGCGGGGACCGGCTGACCCTGCACGCCACGCTCGACCGGGCGACCAAGTACACCGACCGCGCCCTCAGCGCCGACAGCAACGACGGCTCCGACAGCAACGACAGCTCCTTGCTGTAGCGGCTTCGCGGGCCGACGCCCGTTCCACGGAGGTCCCGTTGGATCACGCCGATCCCACCCCTGCCACCCGCGCCGTGCCCACCACCGGCCACCCCGACACCGTCCACCCACATCCACATCCACGCCCACACTCACACCCAAACCGCCCGCCCGCGCTGACCACGCTGGCGATGTGCCTGTGCGTCACCTTGGTCATCGGCATGGTCTCCGCCGTCAACCTCGCCATCCCCGACCTGTCGGCCGACGCCCTGCGGCCCTCCGCCCAGGCCGTGGTGTGGGTCGTGGACGGCTATGTCGTCATGTTCGCCTGCCTGTTGGTGCCCGCCGGCGCGCTCGCCGATCGCAGGGGCCGCAAGGGGACGCTCATGTGCGGCATGGGGGTCTTCACCCTCGGCGCGGTGATCTGCGCCGCTGCCCCGCACATCGCCGTGCTGATCGCCGGACGCATGATCAGCGGCGTCGGCGCGGCCGCCGTGCTGCCCACCACGCTCGCCCTGCTGGTCGAGGGCCTGCCCGACCGTGCCCGGCGCAAGGCCGTCGCCGTGTGGGCGTCGATGACGGGGCTCGCTGCCGTCCTTGGCAACGTGGGCGGCGGTGCCGCCATCGAGTACGGCAGTTGGCGCACGCTCTTCCTCTGCCTGATCCCGCTCGCGCTGTGCGCGCTGCTCCTGGTGGCCGCCGTTGCGCCCGTCACCGCCCGCCGTCCGAGCCCCGCCGCGCCGCTCGCGGGCGCCCTGCTCACCGCCGGATTCCTGGCCCTGCTCTACGCGATCGTCTCCGGCCCGCAATCCGGCTGGAGCGCCCCGCCCGTGCTGGCCGCCTGCGCGGCGGCGGTCGTACTGCTGGCCGCCTGGGCCCGGCACGAACTGCGCGCCCGTGACCCGCTCCTCGACCCGCGGCTCTTCGCGCGGCCCGCCGTGCGGGCGGGCGCGGCAGGGATGGCCGCGCTCTTCGCCGGGATGTTCGGCCTCTTCTACCTCAACGGCCAGTACCTCCAGTACGCGAAGGGGTACGGGCCGCTCGAATCCGGGCTGCGGTTGCTGCCGATGGCAGCGGCGCTCCTTGCCGGACCGCGCATCGGCCTGCTGCTGGAGCGGGTGTGCGGCCGGCGCGGCACCGTCCTCATCGGGATGCTGGTACTGGCCGCCGGGCTGTGCGTGGTGTCGGCCGCCGACGCCCGCACCCCGTACGAGCTCTACGCCCTGGGCGCCGGGCTCACCGCCCTCGGCTGCGGCACCGCGAGCCCGCTGCTCTCGCACGCCATGATGAGCGCGCTGCCCGATGAGAGGGCCGGAACGGGCTCCGCGTTGCAGAGCCTCGCGAGGGAGTTGGGCAGTGCTGTCGGCATCGCCGTCACCGGCACCATCACCGCTGCCGTGTTCACGGCCCGACTGCCCTCGCGGCTGTCCGGTCCCGATCGGCCGACGACGGTCGCGGAGGCCGTGTCCCGCACCTCCGACCCCCACCTGCACCGGGCGGTCGTCGACGGGTTCACCGGGGGCCTGCACACCGCGACGCTGACCCTGGCCGCCGCGATCACGGTGGTCGCGTTCGCCGTCGCCAGGTGGCTCCCGCCGGAGCGGTGAGCCCGACGACTACCGCGGCTCCACGCGCTCCAGCTTCGCTCGGCGCACCACCTCGGGGCCCATCTTCGCCGCCCGTGCCACCAGCGCGCGGCCGTCCCAGTCCGGCGGCCAGCCCTCCCACAGCCGCAGCTTGCCGTCGACCACGACGGCGGTGATCTGGTCGCGGTTGGCCAGGCGGACGAGTTCCCACTCCAGGTCATACGAAGGAGTGAGCTCGGGGACATTGAGATCCACGACGAGGAAGTCGGCGGCCTTTCCCTCCGCGATCTCCCCGGTCACCTTGCCGAGACCGAGCGCGTCGGCGCTGAGCGTTGTCGCATGCTCCAGCCACATGCGCCCCGCGCCGCACGAGGAATCCCCCGACGCCATGCCGTACGCCAGCCGCTGCGCCGTCTCCGCGGCGTCGACGAGGCGGAATCCGTCGCCGCGCGTCCCGTCCGTGCCTGTACCGAAGCGCACCCCCATCGCGGCCAGCATGGTGGCGTGCGCCACGGCGTTGCCCTTCCAGGCGCTGGCCACGGGGTTGTAGCTGATGGCGGCGCCGGAGTCGGCGAGCATCCGCATCTCGCCGGGCGTGAGCAGAGTGGCATGCGAACCCAGTGTCCGCGGGCCCAGCGCGCCGAGATGCCGCAGGTACTCGACCGGGCGCCGGCCCACGCTCTTCAACGACCTCTCCACGGAGGCCAGATGTTCATTGACGTGGACCTGGAAGACCGCGTCGGCCTCGCGGCACAGGTCCGCCGTCCGCTTGAGGACTTTCGCGGACGCGTCCTCGGGTACGGGGATGGCCAGCGAGGGATGGATCAGTGGGTGCGCGTCCCACCGGCCCAGGTGTTCCGGTCCGCCCTTCCCGTCGGAAACGACTTTGGACAGTACGCATCGGATACCGGCTTCCTCTGTCGCCTTCGCCACGACGGCCACGTCGACCGGCGCCCGAGTCCCGGCATCGGCGACCGTCGTGAAGCCGCCACGCAGCGCCTCAAGGGCGGCCAGCTTCGCCGACACGTAGGCGCTCTCCTTGTCGAGCGCGTGTTCCAGCGGTTCCCATATCGTCTTGAAGATCTCCGAGGGCTGCCCGAACGACTGGGCCTTGCCGAAGCTCTGGGTCAGGTGGTGATGCGCGTCGACGAAGCCCGGCATGATCAGGTGCCCGTCCAGGCGGACCGGCCGCAGGCCGGGGTGGGCCGCCATGAGCTTGCGCGCCGGGCCGACCGCCCGGAACTTCCTGCCGTCGACGAGTACCGCCTGCCCCCGCTTCGGGCCGCCCGGCAGCATCAACAGCTCCGGTACGAGCAGCTTCTTGGCCCCCTTGAACTGCTCCGCCCGCAACGCGCCGGGTGAGTCGGCCCCGGCGGCCGGAGCGCCGATGAGCCCGGCCGCACCCGCCAGCCCCGTCCCGACCAGGAACCTGCGTCTGCCGGGCCGCTCCCCCAGACCCGCCCGCGCCGGTTCTTGCCCCTCGCTCCGGCCTTGCTCCGCCGACCGCTCGTTCCGTTGCTCGCTCGCCAACTCACTCGCCCGCTTCCGTACTCCGCATGCCTGCGCCGTTGCCACTCCGCGCACGCCGTGCCCCGCGTGCGGGTGACAAGGGTGTGCCGTGCGTACGGCGAAGCCCGGAGTCAGCCGTACGCCAGGTCGGTCGTGCGGGGTGGCCCGACCCTAGGACTACCGCCGGTCGTGGAACAAGACTTCCGGCATGCGGCATTCACAGGGTGAGAGGGCGGGTGGCGCAACTGCCGCCCGCCCGCGTCAAACCCCTGGTCAAGCGGCACTTCCGGCCTGCCCGAAGTGGCGTAACCTCACCGAAACATGGCGGCCCTGCCGCGCCCCCTCCGTCCCTCGCCCCCGCTCCGCTACTGCAAGGCGCGCACGGTGGCCGCGAACGCCGAGGGCAGCCGGGCGGCCGTGGGGACGATGAGGCGGGCGGTCCCCGGGCGGCGCCCCGCGGCGAGCAGAGCCCCCGTCAGCAGCCGGTGGCGCCGGGTCAGCAGGGTCCAGGCGCGCTCGTACTCCTCCGGTCGTCCGGTGGCCAGGGCGTGGACGGCGGCCCCGGCCGTCGCAAGGCCGAGGGCGATGCCTTCACCGGTGAGGGCGTCCAGGTACCCCGCGGCGTCGCCGACGAGCAGGACACGGCCGGCGACCCGGGACCGTACGCGCTGTCGCAGCGGTCCGGCTCCGCGCACGTCGGTCGCGGCCGGGCCGCGCAGCGACGCCGCGAGGGCCGGGAAGTCGGCCAGGTGCTCGTCGAATCCGCGCCGGACGCGGCTGAGGACGGCGACGCCCACCAGGTGGTCACCGACCGGCGTCACGTAGGCCTCGCCGTGCCGGGACCAGTGGACCTCGACGAAGTCCGTCCACGGCTCGACGCGGTAGTGCCGGCGCAGTCCGTAACGGCCGTGGGGGCGCCCCGGCAGGTCAAGACCCAGGCCCCTGCGGACCGGGGAGTGCAGGCCGTCGGCGGCGATCAGCCAGCGGGCCGTGATCCCGGCGGCGGTGACCGTGTCCGCGTTCTGGAGCACCTCGCCGACCTTGCCCCGCACCATCCGCACCCCGAGGCCGAGAGCGCGCCGGTGCAGAGCGGAGTGCAGCGTCGTACGGCGGATTCCCCGTCCGCCGTGTCCCCGGAAGGGCGCTTCGGCACGGGTGGTGCCGTCCACGTAGCGGATGCCCCGCAGTTCGCGGCCGGTGACCTCGACGCCCAGTGTCCTCAGGGCGGCGACACCGCCGGGCATGACTCCTTCGCCGCAGGCCTTGTCCACCGGTCCGTTCCGGGGCTCGACGACCACGGTTTCGAGGCCGGCCCGCGCGGCGTGGATGGCGGCGGCGAGGCCGGCCGGTCCGCCGCCTGCCACCAGGACGTCGATCATGCCGGAACGGAGGTGGCCGGGGTGGACTCGGCGGCCAGCGCCCGGTTCTCGCAGCGGACGCGCACGGTGAGCAGGGCGGCGTTGAGGACCGTGAACGCGGCGGCGGTGATCCACGCGGTGTGCACCAGGGGCAGGGCCACGCCCTCGGCGACGACGGCCACGTAGTTGGGATGCCGCAGCCACCGCCACCGGTAGGGGCCGCCCGTCACCAACGGCAGCCCGGGGACCACGATCACCCGGGTGTTCCAACGGGGCCCTAGAGTGTGGACGCACCACCACCGCAGCGCCTGGGATGCCGCCAGTACGGTCAGCATCGGCCAGGCCAGGGCGGGCAGCACGGGCCGGTCGGCCAGCCACGCCTCGGCGGGGCAGGCGAGCAGCAGGCCGGTGTGGAGGGCGACCATCGCCGGGTAGTGGCCCTGGCCGGACACGGTCGCGCCGCGGAGGGTGCTCCAGCGCTCGTTGCGGCGGGCGACGACGAGTTCGCAGACGCGCTCGGCGGCGACGGCGGCCACCAGCAGCCCGTACCAGATCATGTGCTCCACAGCCTCCGACCACACCCCTCGTCCATCTCCCCCGACCACGCCTCTCGCCCATGTCCCTCCGCCATGCCCGTCGGCCGCCGAACTACCAGCGCAGCAGGACCAGTTCGCAGGCGAAGCCCGGCCCCATCGCCAGGAGCACCCCCGGCGTGCCCGGCGGCGGGCGGCGTTCGGCGAGGGTGTCGCGCAGTACGTGGAGCACCGACGACGAGGACAGGTTGCCCACGTCGGCCAGGTGGCGCCAGGTCACGTCGAGAGCCTCCTCTGGCAGGTCGAGGGCCTCGGTGACGGCGTGCAGGACCTTGGGGCCGCCGGGGTGGCAGACCCAGGCGGTCACGTCCTTCGGCTTCAGGCCGTGGTCGCCGAGGAACCCCTCGACGTCGTCGGCGAGGTGCTCGCGCACCACGTCGGGGACCCTCGGGTCGAGGACGACGCGGAAGCCGGAGTCCTTGACGTCCCAGCCCATGACGCGCCCGGTGTCCGGGTACAGGTGGCTGCGCGTGTCCACGACCGTAGGGCCCGCGATCCCGTGCGGGCGGTCGGCGCCGCACGCGACGACCGCGGCCGCGCCGTCGCCGAACAGCCCGGTGGCGACGAGGTTGGCCATGGAGGCGTCGTCGCGCTGGAAGGTGAGCGAGCACAGTTCGACCGACAGCAGGACCGCCACGTCGTCGGGCCTGCCCAGCAGGTAGTCGTGCATCCGGGCCAGGCCGGCGGCGCCCGCGGCACAGCCCAGGCCGAACAGGGGCAGTCGCCTGACGTCCGGCCGCAGCCCGAGGCGGCCGACCAGCCGGGCGTCGATCGAGGGGGTGGCGACACCGGTCACGGAGGTGAAGATCAGCAGGTCCACGTCGGCCGGGGCCAGACCGGCCGCCCGCAGCGCGTCCCGGACGGCTGTGGCGCCCAGGGCGGGAGCGGCCTCGATGAAGGCGTCGTTGGCGGTCCCGAAACCGTCGAGCTCCGCGTACCGTTCGAGCGGCAGTGTCATGTGCCGCCGACGGACCTTCGCGCCGCGGTGCAGCCGGTCGAGGACCCGGCGGTCGGCGCCCTGCGGCAGACAGGTGCGGGCCACCATGTCGGTGATCTCGGACTGGGTGTGACGGTGCGCTGCGAGGGCACCGCGAACGGCGGCGATCCGCGTCATATGTTTCCCGCCCGGTGTACCGACTGGAGTGAGTTGCCTGCATCTGTTCCCCGGTCCGGTGGTTCCGCACCAGGGATCGCCCGTCCGGCCGCGTGGGTCGGCGGGTGCGGGGCCGGCCCCGCCTACGATCGGCCGGGTGGGCACTCCCGAGCAGTCGACGGCCGGCGGCGCGGTCATGCGTCGGTCCTGCCGGGTCGGCGGCTTGGCCGGCTCGTGTCACCCGGGTCCTGTCGTGGCGGTCACCGCTCTGACGGCGGCGCTGGCCGTGACCGCGGGACAGGGCGTGGCGCGTGCTTTCCTGACCACTGCCGCCGTGCTGGCCGGGCAGTTGTCCATCGGCTGGTGCAACGACGCGTTCGACGCGCGCCGGGACATCGCCGCGGGCCGCCGCGGCAAACCGGTCGCCGACGGTGCGGTCGGCGTGCGGCAGGTGTGGGTGGCCGCGTACGCCTCGCTGGCTCTGTGTGTGCCGCTCTCGTTTGCCTGCGGCCCATGGGCGGGCGTCGTTCACCTGGCCGGGGTGGCGGCGGCGTGGGCGTACGACCTGCGCCTGAAGGCGACGGTCTGGTCGTGGGTGCCGTACGCGCTGGGCTTCGCCGCGCTCCCGGCGTTCGTGGCGCTCGGTCTGCCGGGACAGCCTTGGCCGGCCTGGTGGGTCGTGGCGGCCGGGGCGCTGCTCGGGGTCGGCGCCCACCTGGGGGACGTACTGCCGGACATTCGCGCGGACCTGGCGACGGGCGTACGGGGATGGCCGCACCGGCTGGGCGCGGAACGCGCACGGCTGCTGCTGCCCGTGCCCCTGGTGACCGCGTCCGCCGTCCTCACCCTGGGCCCGGCCGGAGCGCCCGGCGGGTGGGGGGTGACGGCGCTCGCGGCGGCCGGGCTGATCGCGGTGGCGGGGGCGGTGCTGGGACGCCGCAGGGAGCGGGCGACGTTCGCGGCGGCCGTGGCCGTGGCGACGGTGGACGTGGCGTTGCTGCTGCTGCGCGGCACCGGGATCGCCTGACCGCGCGCAGCAGGCCCGTCACGTCGGCCGGGCGCCCCGGAGGGAGAGTCAGTTCCCCTGGTCAGTACTCCTGGTCAGTTCCCCTCCGTCTCGAAAGTGCGCAGCAGATCGGCGGCGACGCTCACGGCGATCGTCGCGGGATCCTTGCCGTTGACGTCCGCGAGCCCGATCGGGGTCTTGATCCGGTCGATGGTGGCCTTGTCGTGACCGCCCTCGGTGGCGAGGCGCTTGCGGAACCGCACCCACTTGGCCGCCGACCCGATGAGACCGATGGAGCCGAGGTGGGTCGTGCGCAGGGCGGCGTCGCACAGAGCGGCGTCCTCGGCGTGGTCATGGGTCATGATCAGGACGTGGGTGCCGTGCGGCAGCTCCGCGAGCACCTCCTCGGGCAGCAGCGGCGTGTGATGCACGTGCACCTGCCCCACCGCGTCCGCGAGGACGCCGAGCCGCTCCTCGGTGAGGATGTCGGAGCGGGTGTCGACCAGATGGAGGTCGAGGTCCTGACGTGCCAGGACGCGCGCCAGTTCCAGGCCGACGTGTCCGACGCCGAAGATCGCCACCGCCCGTACCACCGCCAGCGGTTCGAGCAGCACGGTGACCGTGCCGCCGCAGCACTGCACACCGTGCCGGTTGGCCACCTTGTCGTTCAGGGCGAAATCCATCAGCTCCGGCTCCCGCGTCGACGCGGCGATCATCTCCCGGGCCCGGTCGATCGCGACGGCCTCGACGTTGCCACCGCCGATCGAGCCCCACGCCTGCGTCTGCCCCACGACGAGTTTCGCGCCGGCGTCGCGCGGGGCGTGGCCGCGCACGGCCGCGACGGTCACGAGCACGCCGGGCTCCCTGCGCGCTCGCAGCCGTGCGACCGCGGCGACCCATGTCATGTCAGGCACCACTCAGCGTCTTCACGTCGCTTCGGGCCCCGGCGTCGACGGCATGGCCGTTGGCGGCTGAGCCGTCGTGGACCAATCCACCGCCGGAGACACCGCCTTGGCGGGCCGCCCGGATCGCCCAGTACACCGCTTCCGGTGTCGCGGGCGAGGCCAGCTCGACGCTCGCCCCGCTCGGTCCGAACGCGGCGGCGGCCTGCCGCAGGGCCTCACGGACCGAGAACGCCAGCATCAGCGGCGGCTCACCCACCGCCTTGGAGCCGTACACCGCGCCGTCTTCGGTGGCGTTCTCCAGCAGCGTGACGTTGAGCTCCTCGGGCATCTCCGAGAAGCTGGGCAGCTTGTAGGTGCTCGCGGCCTGGGTGAGCAGACGCCCGCGGTTCGGCCCGTCACCGGTGTCCCAGCGCAGGTCTTCCAGTGTCAGCCAGCCCGCGCCCTGCACGAAGCCGCCCTCGACCTGACCGATGTCGATCATCGGGGACAGGCTGTCGCCGACGTCCTGCACGATGTCCACCCGCCGGATGCGGTACGCGCCGGTGAACCCGTCGACCTCCACCTCGGCCGCGGCGGCGCCGTGGGAGAAGTACTTGAACGGTGAGCCCCTGAACGCCTTCGCGTCCCAGTGCAGCCCCTCGGTCCGGTAGTAACCGGCCGCCGACAGCTGCACCCGCTGGAAGTACGCCGTGCGCACCAGGTCGTCCCAGGCCAGTTCCTTGTCGCCGCCCAGGGAGCGTGCGACGCCCTCGACGATGCGTACGTCCGAGGCGTTCGCGCCGAGCTGGGTCGCGGCCACCTGGAGCAGCCGTTCGCGCAACTGCTCGCAGGCGTTCTTCACCGCCCCGCCGTTGAGGTCCGCCCCCGAACTCGCGGCGGTGGCCGAGGTGTTGGGCACCTTGTCGGTCCGCGTCGGGGCGAGGCGCACCTTGTGCGGCGGGATGCCCAGCGTGGTCGCGGCCACCTGGATCATCTTGGTGTGCAGGCCCTGGCCCATCTCGGTGCCGCCGTGGTTGATCAGGACCGAGCCGTCCTTGTAGATGAGGACCAGCGCGCCGCCCTGGTTGAAGGCAGTGAGGTTGAACGAGATGCCGAACTTGACGCCGGTGACCGCGAGGGCCCGCTTGGTGTGCGGGTGCGCGGCGTTGAAGGCGGCGATCTCGCGCCGACGGGCGGCGATGGAGCCGTTCTCCTGGACCTTGTGCCAGACGGCGGAGATCCGTTCGTGCTGGGTGACCGGCTGGCCGTACGGCGTCGTCTGGCCCCGCTGGTAGAAGTTGCGCTCGCGCAACTCCATCGGGTCCAGGCCGAGCAGTGGCGCGCACCGGCCGATGATGTCCTCGATGACCAGCATGCCCTGCGGTCCGCCGAAGCCGCGGAACGCGGTGTTGGAGACCTTGTTGGTCCTGGCGATGCGCCCGGCGATGCGCGCGTTGGGAATCCAGTACGTGTTGTCGATGTGGCACAGCGCACGGGCGAGGACGGGCTCGGAGAGGTCCAGGCTCCAGCCGCCGTCGGCGGTCAGGGTGGCGTCCAGGGCGCGGATGCGTCCGTCGTCGTCGAAGCCGATCTTCCAGGTGGCGTTGAACCCGTGCCGCTTGCCGGACATGGTCAGGTCCTGGGTCCGGTTGAGCCGCAGCCGGACGGGCCGGCCGGTCAGCCTTGCGCCGAGCGCGGCGATGGCCGCGAACCCGTGCGGCTGCATCTCCTTGCCGCCGAAGCCGCCGCCCATCCGCAGACACTGCACGGTCACCTCGTGGCTGTGCAGGCCGAGGACGTGCGCGACGATCTCCTGGGTCTCCGAAGGGTGCTGGGTGCTGCTCTGGATGAACACCTGCTCGTTCTCGTCGATGAGAGCGAGCGCGGCGTGCGTCTCCAGGTAGAAGTGCTCCTGATCGGAGAACTGGAACTCGCCGGTGAACACGTGCGCGGAGTCGGCGAAGCCGGAGTCGACGTCGCCGGTCAGCATGACGGGCCGGGCCCCGTGGAAGCTCCCGCCCGCGATCGCTTCCTGGAGCGTGATCACGGAGGGCAGTTCGTCGAGGTCCACCTCGACGGCCGCCGCGCCGAGCCTGGCCGCTTCCAGGGTCTCGCCGAGCACCCAGGCGACCGCGTGGCCGTAGTACATGACCTCGTCGGGGAAGAGCGGCTCGTCGTGCTTCATGCCTGCGTCGTTGACGCCGGGCACGTCGGCGCCGGTCAGTACGCGGACCACGCCGGGCACGGCGAGCGCGGGCTCGGTGCGCAGCGCGGTGATCCTGCCGTGGGCCTTCATGACCTGGACGGGGTGGGCGTGCAGGACGTCCTTGGTGCGCTGGACCAGGTCGTCGGTGTAGAGCGCGGTGCCGGTGACGTGCTGGGTGGCGCTCTCGTGCGGCATGGAGACGCCGACGACGGGCTTCTCGGGGCGCTCGGACAGTTGGCTCATGACGACACACCCTCGGTGGTTTGTGCGTACAGCTTCAGCAGGCTCTGGCCGAGCATCGCGGAGCGGTAACCGGCGCTGGCGCGGTGGTCGTCCATCGGCGTGCCCTCCCTCTCAAGCACCCGGGCCGCGGCCTCGACGGTCCGCGCCTCCCAGGGCTCACCCTCCAGGGCCGCCTCCACGGCGAGGGCACGGACGGGGGTGGCGGCCACGCCGCCCAGGCCGATGCGGGCCTTGCGGACGATGCCGTCCTCGATGTCGAGCGCGAAGGCGACGGCGACGCTGGAGATGTCGTCGAAGCGCCGCTTGGCGATCTTGTGGAAGGCCGCGACCGGCGACAGCGGCAGCGGGACACGCACCGCGCGGATCAGTTCGCCGGGACGGCGCACGCTCTGCCGGTAACCGGTGAAGTAGTCGGACAGGGGGACCTCGCGCTCGCCGTCGGCGTCGGCGAGCACCACCGACGCGTCGAGGGCGAGCAGCACCGGCGGGCTGTCACCGATGGGAGAGCCGGTCCCCAGGTTGCCGCCGAGGGTCGCGCTGTTGCGGATGAGCCGGGACGCGAACTGCGGGAACAGCTCCGCAAGCAGCGGGACGCGGCCGTCGAGGCGGCGTTCGGTCTCGGTGAGCGTCAGCGCCGCCCCGATCTCGACGCAGTCGGATTCGACGCGCAGCTCCCGCAGTTCGGGCAGCCGGTCGACGGCGACCACGCAGTCCGCGCGGCGGGAGCGGATGTTCACCTCGACGCCCCAGTCGGTGGACCCGGCGACCACCACCGCGTCGGGCCGCTCGCGCAGCAGCCGCAGCACCTCGGCCAGGGTGCTCGGACGGAGGAACTCCCTGCCGTCCTGGGTGTATTGGGTCGCGACGGGCGCGGGCGGGGACTGCTCGCGGCGCTGGGCCAGGGGGTCGTCGTCGGTGGGCGTACCTACGGCGAACGCGGCGTCGCGAATCGGGCGGTAGCCGGTGCAGCGGCACAGGTTTCCGCTCAGCGCGTGCAGATCGAAACCGTTCGGACCGTGCTCGGCGTCAGCGCTTTCGGCCGGGTCGGTGCTGTCCGACGAATCCGCGTGGGCGCAGCGGTTGGGCCGGTAGTACTCGGACGCCATGCTGCAGATGAACCCCGGCGTGCAGTAACCGCACTGGGAACCGCCGCGAGCCGCCATCTCCTCCTGCACCGGGTGCAGGGTGGCCGGTGTGCCGGGTTCGCCCGCGGTGGCGAGGCCTTCGGAGGTGATGATCTCCTGGCCGTCGAGAGCCGCGGCCGGGACCAGGCAGGCGTTGACCGCCACCCAGTCGGTGGGCTTGTTCACCCCGGGGCGGGCCACCAGGACCGAACAGGCGCCGCACTCACCCTCGGCGCAGCCCTCCTTGGTACCGGTGAGGCCCCGCTCGCGCAGGAAATCCAGCGCCGTGGTGTGGGGTGCGGCCGGTGCGATCGGTGTTTCTTTCCCGTTGACCGTGATCCGCGCCTCTGTCATGACAGGCCTTCGTTTCGGTGCACGGTCGGTCGATTCAGTCATGTTCGCCAATTTCAGGCAGCTTTCTGTGTTCAGGCACGCCGCCGCGTGAAGAGGAGCAGCGCAAGACAGCACGCGGCAGTGGCGTGCCGGAAGAGAGCGAAGGAAGGGGGATGCGGAACCCTGGATGTGCCACCGGCGACGGGGGCATCAGCGTGCCGCGGACGGGCACATCAGGGCGGCGGACTCAGGCGCCGTGCGCGATCCGCCCCGGAATCCAGACCGTGCGCTGGGCGAGGCGACCGAGGTCGGAGTTGGTGTTCATCCGCTGGTCGCCCCTTTCACTGGTCGCAGGTCGATGGCCACCGCAAACTATTGGCTGTGGCCACCGACGTCAAGGGGCGGACCTGCCGCCCTGCGTGGGAACGGTCAGGCCTCGCGGCTCGCGGCGGCCTGGGACACGCCGTCGAGCGGCCGCAGGAAGCGGCGTTCGTACCGCTTGATGCACCGCGTGCGGCGGGCCAGTTCGAAGGCGTCCTGGCACTCCGGGTCGGACACGCTGTCCGTGCGGTACCGCTCGTACGCGGCGAGGCTGGGGAACGAGAAGAGGGCGTAGGCGATGTCGCTGTCGCCCTCACTCGGCAGGAAGTAGCCGTGGTGGGTCCCGCCGAAGCGGTTGACGAGACCGACCCAGCGGCGGCCGTACTCCTCGAAGTCCTCGATCCTGTCGGCGTCGATCTCATACGTCAGGTGAACGGTGATCATGCCTACATCATGCAGCGGGACGCTTCTGGTTCGACGTCCTCGGCAGCCTCGTCGCGCCCGCCGCCGCGAGCAGGCAGAAGCCGAGCACCCACCAGAAGGTGTCGGCGAACGCCTGGGGAACGTCCTGGCCACGGGTGGTGAGGCGGCTCTGTAGGACCACGGCGAGCACCGCCGTGCCGAGCGAACCGCCCACCGTGTTGAGGAGGTTGAGCGCTCCCGAGGCGCGAGGGAGCTGGGCGGGCTCGATGCGGCTGTAGACGATGTTCATCACCGGCGCGCCGATCATGGCCATGCCGACGCCCCGTACCGCGAGCGCCACGGCGATCAACGCGTCCGGGGGCGCGTGGCCGAGCTGGGTGAACGGGATCGTGCCCAGGAGGATCAGACCGATGCCGGTGACCACCAGGGTGCGCGGGGCGACCTTGTCGATCGTACGGTTGACCAGGACCGACCCGGCCGCCGCGCCCACCCCCTGCGGGGCCAGGAGCAGCCCGGCCTCGAACGCGGACAGGCCGCGGCCCGTCTGGAAGTACAGCGGCAGCAGGAACATCGTGCCGAACACCGACGCGCCCAGTACGAGCAGCGCGAGCGCGGCGGCGCCGAACGGCGGCCGGGTGAAGAGGCGGGGGTCGACCAGCGGTGTGCCGCGCGTACGCAGGCCGTGGACGGTGAACCCGGCCAGCATCGCCACACCCGCGACGATGCCGGCCGTGGCCGACAGGGTGCCGCCGTGCGAGACCTCGGTCAGCCCGTAGACCAGTACGGCGAGGCCGGGTGAGAGCAGCGCCGCCCCGCGCAGGTCGAACGCCGTGCGCTCGGCGGAGGGCGGTACGTCCGGCACATGGCGGCGGGCGAGCAGGACCGCGGCCGCGCCGATCGGCAGGTTGACCAGGAACAGCCACGGCCAGGGCGCCACGCCGAGGATGGAGCCGCCGGCCAGCGGGCCGAGGACCGGTGACAAGAGCGGGACGACCGCGACGATGCTGATCACCCGGCCGGTGCGGCCGGGCCCCGCGGCACGGGCGAGCAGCGCCTGCCCTGTCGCGGGGAGCAGCCCGCCGCCGAGGCCCTGGATCACCCGGAACACGATCAGGCTGGGCGCCGACCAGGCAAGGGCGCACAGCACCGAGCCGAGCAGGAACACCCCGATGGCGGCGAGCCAGGTCCGCCGTCCGCCGAACCGCCCGGCGAGCCAGCCGGACGCGGGCACGGCGCCCACGACGGCCAGCAGATAGGCGGTGGACACCCACTGGATCTCGGTGACCGAGGCGTCGAACTCCGCGGCCAGGGTGTCGATGCCGACGCTGACGATCGTGGCGTCGATCGTGGCCATGAAGGTGCCGAGCACCAGGATGAACGCGATCCGCAGCAGCCCGGCGTCGACCCGCGCGGGTGGCGCCTCCACCGTCTCGTTCGCCGCCTTCTCGCTCACGGGCGCTCCAGGAGTGCGGACACGTCGGCGTCCAGGTGGCTGCCCAGCGTACGGAGTACGTCGAGCAGTTCGTCGGCGAGTCCGTCGATGTCCACCCCGGCGCGGTGGCCGAGTACGCCCGTCCAGCCGTCGCCGTCCGGCATGACCGTCAGGGTCACCGGGTGGTGGGTGGACTCGCGGAAGCGGGTCCCGACGACCGTGAGCCCGGGGGCGGGTTCGCGGAGCCGGTCGGGGTCGACCGGGTAGTTCTCGAAGACCACGAGACTGTCGAAGAGCCTGCGGCGGCCGGTCAGCCGTTCCAGGTCGGTCAGGGCGACGTGGTGGTGCTCGACCAACGCCTGCTGCCGGGCCTGGAGATCGGCGAGCGTCTCGGCGAGCGTGCCGCTGAGCCGTGCTCGTACGGGCACGGTGTTGGCCAGCAGGCCGATGATCTCCTCGACGCCCGTCACCTCCGGCGGCCGGCAGGCGACCATGGCGCCGAAGCAGACGTCTTCGCGGCCGGAGCGCCGCGCGAGGAGCAGCGACCAGGCGCCCTGGACCAGCGTGTTCCTGGTCAGGCCGTGGAGGGCTGCGAGGTCGGAGAGACCGTCCACCAGCGCCGCGTCGAACTCGATGAGTGTGGGCTCCTGCCAGGCGGGGCCCACGTCACCGCCGTTCAAGTCACGGGTGAGGTAGTCGCCTTCGGGCAGGCCGTCCAGCTCGGCGGCCCAGGCGTCGAGGTCCGGCTCGTGCTCGGACCGCCGGCGCAGATAGTCGGCGAACGGCACGGGCGCGGGCAGGCGGGGCTCCTCACCCCGGACGCGCGCGGTGTAGAGGGCGAACAGTTCGGTGAGGATACGCGGGGCCGACCAGCCGTCGGACAGTACGTGATGGGTGGTCAGGACCAGGTCGGCCAGGTCCGGTTCGCGCCGGATGACGGTCAGGCGGACGAGCGGTCCCTCGGCGAGGTCGAACGGCTCGGCCAGGTCGGCCGCCAGCACCTCCTCGGGCGGCTCGTCGGACACCCGGCAGTCGGGGCGCGGCGATTCGGGGATCACCGCGAGGTCCGCGGGGAAGACGGCGCCCAGGTTCGGGTGCCGGGCCAGGAGGTCGGCGCCCGCGGCGTGCAGGGCGTCGACGTCGAGGTGTCCCGCGAGGGTGAACGCCGACTGGACGGTGTACGGGTCGGGGCGCTCGGTGCGCGAGTGCCGCAGCATCACCTCCTGGAGCGGGGTGAGCGGCTGGACCTCGGCGACCGGGCGGCCTCCGCCGAGCCCCTTGATCTCCGGTGCGGCGGCGACGCTCCGAGCGGCGATGCGCAGGTGCTCGGCCAGGTCCTCGACCTCCTCGGCGGTGAACAGCGCGGACGGCCAGGTGATCCGGATGCCGAGCGCGTCGTCGCGCACCAGGGCGTTGATCATCAGGGCGTGCGGCAGCGGCAGTCCGTCGGTGCCGCCGGAGCCCAGCGGGTCGGCGTCCGGCGGTGCCTGCCACGCCGTCTCCTTCGCCGGGGCGCCGGGGAACTGCCCGAGGTAGTTCCAGGCGACCTCCGGCCGTACGGGGTCGAGCAGGTGCGCCGAGGTGAGGATGCCGTGGCCGAGGCCGTCGCCCTGGGCCCGCAGCCGCTCCCTGACCGCCTGGATGTCGTCGCCCGCGTCGAGCCGTACGGGGTGGACGGCGGTGAACCAGCCGACCGTCTGGGAGAGGTCGACCTGCGGCGGCCGGCCGTGGCTCTCCAGCGCGACCAGGAGCTCCGGGGTGCCGCGCCAGTCGCGTACCGCCCGGGCGAGGGCCGTGAGCAGTACGGCGTCCGGGGTGGTGCGGTGGGCGGCGGGCAGGGTCGTGATCAGGGCGCGGGTCGCTTCGGCGTCGAGCCAGATCTCGTGGTGCGCGGCGGTGGCCACGGTGTCCCGTGCGGGGTCGAGTGCCTCGGTGAGCGCCGGGGTGGCGGTCATCCGCCGCCAGTGCGGCAGTTCGGCCCGCCGGTCGGCGTCGCGCAGGGAGCGCGCCCAGCCGACGAACGACTGGCCGTGCCGGGTCAGCGTGCCGCCGGAGTGGGCGTGCTCCACGTCGTCGAGCAGTACGCGCCAGGAGACCCCGTCGACCACGAGGTGGTGGGCGATCAGGACGAGCCTGCCCGGACGTTCCGGCCCGGCGTCCACCCACAGGGCGCGCAGCAGCGGACCGGTGCGCGGGTCCATCGACGCGCGGATCTCGGCGATGTGCGACGCGATCTGGGTACGCATGTCGTCCGTGGCCGGTACGCGGGTCAGGACCTCGGCGGCGGTCACGGCGCCGACCGGCGGGACGCGCAGCACGTCGCCGGAGAGGTGGGCGCGCAGCATGTCGTGCCGGGCGAGGACGGCGTCGAGCACGGCCCGCCAGGCCGACTCGTCGCCGCCCGGCGGGACGCAGACCTCCACCCACTGGCAGAAGCCGTCGGCGGCGGTGCCCGCGCGGCGCAGCAGGTCGCGCATGACCGGGGTCAGCGGCGCGTCGCCGGTCGCGGGTGCCGTGCCGCCGTCCAGGGCGCGGGCCCGGGCGGCGATGCCCGCGACCGTCTCCCCCTCGAAGACGTCCCGCGCGGTCAGGCCGAGCCCTTGGCGACGGGCCCGCGAGACCACTTGCAGCGACACGATGCTGTCGCCGCCGATGGTGAAGAACGCGTCGTCGGGGCCGATGTCATCGGTGCCGAGGACGTCACGGAAGACGCCGAGCAGCACGGCCTCGGCCTCGGTGGCCGGTTCGCGCCGGGCGGCGGAGGCGATCTCAGGGGCGGGCAGAGCGCTCTGGTCGAGCTTGCCGCCCGGGGTGAGCGGCAGCCGGTCGATGGGCACGAGCACGGTCGGCACCATGTGGTCCGGCAGCTCCTCCGCCAGGTACGCGCGCACCTTGGCGGTGTCCAGGTCGGCGCCGTCGGTCGGGATGACGTAGCCGACGAGCCGGTCGTCCCGGATGATCACCGCGCCGGCGCGGACGTCGGGGTGGCGGGTCAGTGTGGACTCGATCTCGCCCAGCTCGACGCGGAAGCCGCGGATCTTGACCTGGTGGTCCACGCGGCCGAGGAAGACGAGCTGTCCGTCGGGCCGCCGGCGCACGAGGTCGCCGGTGCGGTACATCCGCTCCCCCGGCGTGCCGAAGGGGTCGGCGACGAACGCCGATGCGGTCAGTCCCGGGCGGCCCAGGTAGCCGCGGGCCACGCTGGGTCCGCCGAGGTACAACTCGCCCGTGACGCCGGTGCCGACGGGCTGGAGTCCGCCGTCGAGCACGTAGGCGCGGACGTTGGGGTCGGGGCGGCCGATCGGCAGTGGCCCGGGGTCCGCCGGGTCGTAGTGCCAGGTCACGGCGTTGATGGTGACTTCGGTGGGGCCGTAGGCGTTGAAGAGCGCCTTGCGGCCCGTTCCCCAGCGGCGCGCCAGCTCAGGGTCGAGCCGCTCGGCGCCGACGACGAAGAACACGTCAGGGTCGACGGTGCGGTCGTCGGGCATGGCGGCCAGGAACGACGGCAGCAGGTTCACGCCGGTCACCCGGTGCTCGACGATGTAGTCGAGCAACTCGTCGCCGGGTACCCGCACTTCCTCCGGGGCGATCACGGACGTGCCGCCGGAGAGCAGCGGCACCATGGTCTGCCAGAACGCCACGTCGAAGCTGGTGGAGGCGAAGTGCAGGTACCGGTCGTGCTCGGTGACCCCGACGACCTCCTCCTGGAGCGCGATCAGGTCGGGCACGCCGCGGTGGGTCACGCCGACGCCCTTGGGGCGCCCGGTGGTGCCGGAGGTGTAGATGACGTAGGCGAGCGCGTCGTCGGTGAGCCTGGCGCGTGCCTCTGCCGGGTCGGTGTCGGGCATCGACGCCAGCGTGGCGGGGTCGTCGAGCCGCAGTACGGGGATGTCGCGGGCGGAGGGGACGTCGGCGCCGGTCGTCACGGCGGCCGCAGGGACGATGTCGTCGAGCATGTACGCGAGGCGTTCGCGTGGGTAGCTCGCGTCCATCGGCACGTACACCGCGCCCGCCTTGGCCACGGCGAACAGGGCCACGGTCATCTCGATGTCACGCCCCAGCAGGACCGCCACCGGGTCCTGCGGCCGTACCCCGCGCCGGATCAGCGCGTGGGCGAGCCGGTTGGCCTGCCGGTCCAGCTCCTCGTAGGTGAGGCTGCGGTCGCGGCAGACCAGGGCTTCGGCGTCGGGCTTGTGGCGGACCCGGGCGGCGAACTCCGCCAGCCAGGGGCCGCGTTCCTTGGCCGCGACGATCTCGGTGCCGGTGCGCAGCACCCGCTCCCGCTCGGCGGGGTCGAGCGCGGGCAGCCGGAGCGCCGGCCGCGCCGGGTCCTCGACGATCTCCCGCAGGAGGTTGACCAGCCAGCGGCCGTAGTCCTCCACGGTCGACTCGGCGAACGCGCGCGGCTGGTAGCCGAGGCCGATGGTGATCTCGTCGTCGGGGATGACGATGACGGTCAGGGCGTAGTGCGTGGCGTCGGTGATGTCCACCCCGGCCAGGTCGAGCCCGGGGGCGAGCGGGGTGCGCTTCCTGCTGGACAGCGGGAAGTTCTCCATCACCAGCATGGTGTCGAAGAGTTCACCGACGCCCATGGCCCGCTGGATCTCGGGCAGGCCGATGTGGTGGTGGTCGGCGAGCGCCACGCTCTCGGCGTGCACGTCCGCGAGCAGGTCACGGGCCGTCCGGTCCGGAGTGTGGCGCACGCGCACCGGGATGGTGGTGCCGAGCTGGCCGATCATCGACTCGACGCCCCCGACCTCGGCGGGCCGCCCGGACACCGGGCAGCCGAACACGACGTCACGGCGCCCCGTGAGCCTGCCGAGCAGCAGGCCCCAGGCCGTCTGGAGCACCGTGGTCAGGGTGACGCCCTGCTCACGGGCGAACGACCGCAGCCGGTCGCTGAACTCCTGCCCGAGCCCGACGCTCACGCGGCCCGGCCGCTCGACGCCGGTCCCGGTGCTGGCGGGCGCGAGGCGCGTCGCCTCGTCGACCCCGGCCAGGGTCTCCCGCCAGGCGTCCAGTGACACCTTGTGGTCCCGGTCCGCGAGCCAGCGGAAGTACTCGGAGAGCGGCGGGGCGGTGGGAGCGGCGGGGCCGCCGCTCAGCTCGGCGTAGATCGCGAGCAGGGTGCGGCCGACCAGCGGCATCGACCAGCCGTCGAGCAGGGCGTGGTGGTTGGTGATGACGAGCTTGTGCTCGGCCGGGCCGACGCGGGAGAGCAGGAAGCGGATCAGCGGGGGCCGTGCCGGGTCGAAGGGGCGCTCCAGCTCGGCGCGGACGGCGTCCTCGAACCGGTCGTCCCGCGTGAAGTCCAGGGCGACGTCGGCGGGGATCACCTGCACCACGTCGTCCCCGGCCGTGGCCAGGTACACGCGCAGGGCGGGGTGGCGGCGCAGCAGTTCACGCGCGGCCTCGGCCATGCGGTCCGGTACCAGCTCGCCGGCCAGGGTCGTCACGGCCTGGACGACGTAGACGTCGGTGTCGAGGTCGTCGCGGACCAGGGTGTGGAAGGAGAGGCCCACCTGGAGCGGCGTGGCGGGCAGGACGTCGGCGATGCGGCCGGCACCTTCGGTGCGTTCGAGTACGTCGATGGCGGCCTGGTCGAGGTCGACGAGCGGCAGGTCCGACGGGGTGAGTCCGCCCGAGGTGTGCAGCGCGTGCTGGGCCAGCGCGTCCAGCGCCCTGGCCCAGGCCGCCTGCAACGCCTCGACGGCCTCGGCGCCGAAGATCTCGGTCGCGGCCGTCCACTCGACGGCGAGCCGGGGAGCGCCCTCCTCGTGGACGAAGCAGTTGAGGGCGAGGACTTGCTCCAGGGCCTTGGCGTCCGGCTCGGTCACCGCGAAGGCGTCCCGCTCCGGCAGGCGCCACCCGGCGGCGGAGAGCGGGGCGAAGCGGCCCAGGTAGTTCAGGAGCACGTCCGGTGCCGGTACGTCCCTGAACTCGTCGTCGACCGCCGGGTCGAGGCAGCGCAGGACGCCGTAGCCGATGCCGCCGTCGGGGACGGCGCGCCTGGCCTCCTTGGCCGCGCGCAGGATGCGGCCGACGTCACCCGCGGCCTCCACGCGCACCGGGTACTCGCTGGTGAACCAGCCGACCGTGCGGGCCAGGTCGAGGTGTTCGCGGCCGTGGCCCTCCATGGTGACGGTCATGGCGTCGCCGTCCACGCCGTGCTCGCGCAGGGCGAGTACGAGTGCGGCGAGGAGCACCTCGTCGACGCCGGCGCGGTAGGCCGCGGGCAGGGTGGTCAGCAGCGCTTCGGTGACCTCGGGCGAGGCGACGGTGACCGAGCGGTGGGCGGTGGCGACCGTGTCCCGCGCCGGGTCGAGGTGCCGGGCGCCGATGCGGGTGGCGGAGGCGAGCGCGGTGCGCCAGTGGCCGAGTTCGGCCTGCCGTGCGCCGGTACGGCCCTGCTCGTCGAGGAGCTTGGCGTGGCGCCGCCAGGAGGCGCCGGCCGGGTCGAGGGTGCCGCCCGTGCAGGCCGTGTGCAGGTCGGGCAGGAGGACGCGCCAGGACACGCCGTCCATGGCGAGGTGGTGCACGACGACGACGAGCCGGTCGGGCTCACCCTCGCCGGTGCGGACCAGCGCCACCCGCAGCAGGTCTCCCGTACGCGGATCGAGCTCCCCGGCGAGACTCCGGGCGAGCGACGCCACGTCTGTTGCGGGGACCTCGCGTACGTTCGCTCGTACGGTCCCGCGAGGCAGTACCTCCAGGCCGTCGGCCACGCGGAGCCGCAGGGCGTCGTGGTGGCCGAGTACGGTCTGTACGCCCGATGTCAGGTCGGCCAGGGGGAGTTCGGTCACGCGCAGGGCGGTCCACTGCGCGTAGTCGGCGACGGTGTCGACGTCCGGGTGCGGGTCGAGGAGGCCGCGCACGATCGGCGGCGCGGGCACGGGCCCGGTGGCGTCGTCCACCTGCCGCGGGGTGTTCTCCACCGGCTTCGCTGCGGCCGCCAGGGCGGCGAAGCTGCGGCGGGCGAGGAGGTCCCGGGGGCGCAGCTCGATGCCCTTGGCGCGCAGGCGGCTGCTGATGGTGATGGCGGTGATGCTGTCGCCGCCCAGGGCGAAGAAGTCGTCGTCCACACCGACCCGGTCGGCCTCGAAGACCTCGGCGAGGACCGCGCAGAGCAGCCGTTCGTTGGCGGTGCTCGGCTCGCGGCCGCCGCCGGCCGAGGCGGGCGCGGGCAGGGCGGCACGGTCGAGCTTGCCGTTGGTCGTGACGGGGAGTTCGTCGAGGACCACCACGGCCGCGGGGACCATGTGGTCCGGCAGCCGCTCGGCGAGCCTTGCGCGCACCGCGTCCGCGGTGACCGAGGCGGAGACGACGTAGCCGACGAGGCGGTTCGCGCGCACGGCCGCCGCCGCGGAGGTGACTCCGGGCACCGCGCCGAGCGCGGCCTCGACCTCGCCGGTCTCCACGCGGTGACCGCGGATCTTGACCTGGCCGTCGCCGCGGCCCAGGTACTCCAGGCCGCGCCCCGGCACCCAGCGGCCGAGGTCGCCGGTGCGGTACATGCGGGCGCCCGGCGCGCCGAACGGGTCGGCGACGAAGCGCTCGGCGCTCGCCCCAGGCCGGCCGAGGTAGCCGCGGGCCAGGTGCGGCCCGGCGAGGTACAGCTCGCCCGCGGTGCCGTGCGGGACCGGCTGGAGGGCGCTGTCCAGGAGGCGGACGCCGGTGCCCGCGAGGGGGCGGCCGATGGTCGGCCCTTCGCCTTCGACGCGTGCGACGGTGCTGGTCACGGTGGCCTCGGTGGGCCCGTACATGTTGCGCGCGTTGAGGCCCGCCCCGGTGATCCGCCGCCAGAGCGCGGGCGGGGTGGCCTCGCCGCCCAGGACGAGGAGCTGGGGCCGCCGGTCGGCGAGGCCGTTGTCGATGAGGGGCGCGGCCATCGACGGCGTGGTGTCGACGACGTCGATGCCGTCGCGGACGTACGCGGCGAGCAGGTCGTCGGCGTCGCGGGTGGTCTCGGCGTCGTACACGTGGAGTTCGTGGCCGCAGAGCAGCCAGATGAGGTGCTCGAAGGCGGAGTCGAAGGCGAAGGAGTAGGTGTGCGAGGCGCGCAGGCGCCGGCCGGCGGTCCGCTCGGCCTCGGCGACGACCGTGGAGCGCTGGTGGTGCAGGAGCGCGGCGAGGCCGCCGACCCGGCCGAGCACGCCCTTGGGGCGCCCGGTCGAACCGGAGGTGTGGATCACGTAGGCGAGGTGTTCGGGGTGCCGGGGCGCGGCGAGTTCGGCGGCTTCGAGGGGCGCCCCGGAGAGCGTGGCGGCCTCGTCGAGCAGGGTGGCCCACGGGAGCCCGTCGACCGTGCCGTCGGTCAGGACAAGCGCGGGGCGGGTGTCGGCGATCAGCTCGCGCAGCCGCTCCCTCGGGTGCGCGGCGTCCAGCGGCAGGAACGCGGCGCCCGCGTCCATCACCGCGAGGAGGGCGACGACGGCGTCGGCCGAGCGGGGCAGCGCGAGGGCCACCACGTCGTCGGGCCCGATCCCGCGGGCCCGCAGCGCACGGGCGAGCCGGTGTACGCGGTCCGCCAGTTCCCCGGCGGTGAGCCGCTCGTCGCCGAAGACCAGGGCGGTGCGCCCGGGTCCCGCGGCGGCCATCGCGTCGAACGCGGTCGGCACGTCGGCCGGGGTGCCCGGCAGGGCGGGCGGCGCCCAGTCGGCGAGGGTGCCTGCCGCGTCCTCGGTCAGGGCGATCCGGCCCACGGGCAGCCCGTCGGTGAGCCCGGTGAGCAGGGCCCGCAGACCGGCCAGCTTGGCGTCGACCGCGGCCTGGTCGCTGGTCCTCGCGTCGACCTCGAAGCCGAACAGGAGGCCGCCGTCGCGGGTGGGCAGGACGCTCAGGCCCATGTCCTCCGGCGGGCCGCCCGCGACGTTGCGCATCACGCCGGTGGCGCCCGCGAAGTCGAGGGTGAGGTCGAACGCCTTGAGGTTGATGCCGCGGCCGTGCAGCAGCGCGCCCGCGCCGGGCACGCCGAGGTCGCGCGGCAGGTCCTCGCCGCGGTAGCGCTGGTGGTCGCGCATCTCGCGCATGGCGTCGGCGACGCGCCTGCTCAGCACCGCGAGGCCGTCCCCGGGGCGCACGGTGACCCGCAGGGGCAGCACGTTGACCGCCATGGCGGGGGTGCGCAGCTCGGTGGAGCCCGTGCGGCACATCAGCGGCAGCGCGAAGACCACGTCGGTGCCGCCGAGCACGCGGTGCAGGAACGCGGCGTATCCGGCGATCAGTGCCTCGCCCCAGGTGACACCCTCGCGGTCGGCGAACTCGCGTAGCCGCGCCATCTCCTCGGGCGGCAGGACGGCGCGGGCGGTCAGGGTGCGGTCGGGCGGGCCCGCGGCCGTGTCGGTGCCGGTGTCGCCGAGTTCGGGGAGCGGGGTGAACCGCTCGACCCAGTAGGCGCGGTCCTCGGCGAAGCGGTCGCTCTCGCGGTACGCCTGGTCCGCGGCGACGAGGGCGGCGAAGCCGCCGAAGGTGGACGGCCGGGGCTCGGTGCCGCGTACGAGGGCCGTGTAGCGGGCGGCGGTGCGGCGGGCGAGCATCGCGGCGGTGTAGCCGTCGAAGACCAGGTGGTGGCCGAGCTGGGTGTACCAGACCTCGCGGTCGGAGAGCTTGATGACGGTACGCGCGTACAGCGGCCGGTCCACCATGTCCCGGCACGCCTCGCCCGCCCGTGCCCGCTCGGCGTCGACGAAGGCGTGGGCCGCGGCGTGTGGGTCGGCCTCGCCGCTGAGGTCGACGACCCGGGGCGGTTCGACCGGCTCGTCGCCGACCCGCTGGCGCGGCCCGTCCGGGGTCTCGTACACCCGCAGGCGCAGGGTCTCGGCCTCCTCGGTGGTGGCCCGTACGGCCTCCACCAGCGCGCCGACGTCGACCGGCACGCCGCCTTCGCCGCTCTCGCCGCCGGATATCTCGATCACGTCGCCGACCACGTAGTACGGCGAGTCCGGTTCGAGGCGTTGGGCGTTCCAGATGCCCTGCTGGGCGCTGGTCAGGGCGAGCAGTCCGTCCGAGGACACGCCTGTGGTGCTCAAGTCACTCTCCTTGCAGGGTGGGGACGACCATCGGCGTGTCCGTCACCGGGTCGGGGACGATGATGCTCGGCAGGTCGAACACGTCCTTGATCAGCGCGGCGTCCACCACGTCCGTGGGGTCGCCCTCGGCGACGATCCGGCCGCCCTTCATGGCCACCAGGTGGTCGGCGAAGCGGCACGCCTGGTTGATGTCGTGCAGGACGGCGATGACGGTGCGGCCTTCGTCGCGCAACTTCGCCAGCAGGCCGAGCAGTTGGTACTGGTGGGTGATGTCGAGGAACGACGTCGGCTCGTCGAGCAGCAGGTAGGGCGTCTGCTGTGCGAGGACCATGGCCATCCACACCCGCTGCCGCTGGCCGCCGGACAGCTCCTGCACGGGCCGGTCGCCGAGGTCGGCGACGCCCGCGGCGGCCATCGCCCCGGTGACGGCCTCCTCGTCGGCCGCCGACCACAGGGCCAGCATCGACTGGTGGGGGAAGCGTCCGCGGCCCACCAGTTGGCGGACCTTGATGTCGTCGGGCGCCAGCGGGTCCTGCGGCAGGAAGCCGAGCTGCTTGGCCAGCGCCTTGGCCGGGTAGCCGCCGACCTCGCGGCCGTCCAGCTCCACCTGCCCCGAGGCGGGGCGCAGCAGGCGTACCAGCGCGCGCAACAGGGTGGATTTCCCGCAGGCGTTGGGCCCCACGATGGCGGTGAACGCGCCGTCCGGCACATCCAGGCTCAGCCGTGTGGACACCACCCGGTCTCCGTAGCGCAGGGTGATGTCCCGCGCGGTCAGGCGTGCGCTCACGCGCGCCTCACCTCCTTGGTCAGCAGCCAGATCAGGTAGCAGCCGCCGATCGCGGTGCTCACCACGCCGACGGGGAGCGCGACGGGGGCGAGCAGCATCTGGGCGATCAGGTCGGCTCCTTGGAGCAGTACCGCGCCGGTCAGCGCGGCGGGCAGCAGCGGTACGCCGGCGGCGCCCGCGAGCCTGCGGCCGATCTGCGGGGCGGCGAGGGCGACGAACACGATCGGTCCGGTCACGGCGGTCACCGTGGCCGTGCAGCCGACGCCGATCAGGACCATGAGCAGCCGCAGCCGGTCCAGGCGGACCCCGGTGGCGGAGGCGACCGCGTCACCGAGCGCCGCCTGGTGCGTGGCGTGCGCCTGGGTGGCCATGACGACGAGGAGCACGCCGATGACCGAGAAGGGGATGCCGAGGTCGTCCCAGCCGACGCCGTTGAGCGAGCCCGCGCTCCAGCCGACGGCGGCGATCGCCACCTCCAGTTCGGCGCGGAGCACGATCCAGGAGTTGACGGCGGTCACCATCGCGTTGACCGCGATGCCGATCACCACCAGGCGAAGCCCGGAGAAGCCCTTGTCGAACGAGAGCAGGTAGATCGTGGCGGCCACGACGAGTCCGCCGAGGACCGAGCCGACGGCCAGTTGGGCGGATGTGCCGGACAGTACGGTGATGGCGACCAGGGCGCCGGAGTAGGCGCCCGCGTCCAGTCCGATGACGTCCGGGCTGCCCATCGGGTTGCGGGTCAGGTTCTGGAAGACGGCCCCCGCGACGCCGAGCGCGGCGCCGAAGACCAGGGCGGCGAGGACCCGCGGCAGCCGCCAGTCCTGGATGACCACGGAGGGGTCGGAGCCGCTGAGCGCGGCGAACACCTCGCCGGGGCTCGACCAGGAGGCGCCGTAGCAGAGCCCGAGCAGGCCGAGGCCCAGCATCAGGGCGACGAGCACGGCGATGAGGACGACCGTGCGGCGTTCGACCCTGACCCGGCCGCGCGCCAGCGGTACGAGCGCGGTCACAGCGATCCCTCCCCGAAGCGGCGGACGGCCCAGATCAGCATGGGGCCGCCGAGAAACGCGGTCACGATGGCCACCGGCACCTCGCCGGTGGGCAGCAGCACCCTGGACCCGATGTCGGCGACGAGCAGCAGGATCGGGCCGAGGACCATCGTGTGGAGGATCAGCCACGGCACCGAGCCCGCCGCGACCCTGCGGACCAGGTGCGGCACGATGAGGCCGACGAACAGGATCGGCCCGGCCACCGCCGTCGCCGCCCCGCTGAGCACGGTGATGAGGACGAGCGTGATGCCGCGCACCCGGTTCACGTTGGCGCCCAGGGTGTGCGCCACGCTCTCGCCCATGGTCAGCGCGTTGAGCGCCCTGCTCAGCACGAGGGCGCCTGCCAGGCACACCACGATGGCGGTCAACGGCCAGGCGAGCGGCGCCTGTTCGCGGGCGGCCAGCGAGCCGACCGACCAGAACCGGTAGACGTCGAAGACGTCGGGGAGCATCAGCCGCATGCCCAGGGCGACGCCGGTGAGCACGGCGGTCAGGGCCACGCCGGTCAGTACGAGGCGCAGCGGCGAGCGGCGCCCGACGGCGGCGACGAGCAGGGCCGCCAGCGCCGAGCCGATGACCGCGCAGCCCAGCTGGCCCGCCTGCCCGGCGGCGAAGCCGAGCCCGGAGCCGAGGGTGATGGCGAACCCGGCGCCGGCGGTGACGCCGAGGATGCCCGGCTCGGCCAGCGGGTTGCGGGCCAGCGTCTGGATCAGCGCGCCCGCCACCGCGAGGGCGGCGCCCACGGCGATGGCGAGCAGCGCGCGGGGCGCCCGGACGTCACGCACGATGACGTGGTCGTCGGTGCCCTGGTAGTCGAGCAGCGCGCGCACCACCTCGGCGGGCGAAACCGGGCGGGCGCCGACACCGATGCTGACCACGGCGACCGCCGCGAGCAGCACGAGGCCGCCGATGAGCAGCCCTGCCTGGGGCACGCCCCGCTTCGTCTTCGCCGCCTCGGTCGTGCGGCACGCGGCGGTCACGACGTGAGGAGCGGCGCGAACGACTCGTCGATCGCGTCCAGGGTCTGCATGGCCTGCCCGTAGGTCGCGGCCTCGGTGTAGCGGATCGGGAAGGTCTTCTTGGCCTTGACGGCCGGGAGGTTCTTCCACAGCTTGGAGTCCATGACGTACTTCACCGACTCGGGGACGCTGCCGTCGGCGTTGACCGAGTACGTGATGGCGTCGGCCTCGGCGAGCCCGTCGGGCAGCTCCTCCAGGGAGGGGTACTCGCTGACGGCGCGCGAACCGGGACCGGGCTTCTTGACCTTGCCGTAGTACTTCGCGCCGACGTCCTCAGCGATGTTGGTGCCCCACGAGCCGCCGAACTCGCGCTGGAAGGTGCCCTTGGCGGCCTCGCCGTACGCGCCGACGTGGCCAAGCTTCAGGTCGGGCAGCGCGTTCTCGTACTTCTTCGCGAGGCCCGCGGCCTTCTTCTCGTACGCCTTCTGCGTGGCGTCGAACTTCTTCAGCGCGCCCGCGGCGTCGGCCTGCTTGCGGGACTGCTCGCGCCACGCGGACGGCACGGTCGGGCCGATGGCGACGACGGGCGCGATGGACTTCAGCCGCTTCATGTCGATGTCACCGAGGACCGGGGCCGGCACACCGATGACGATCAGGTCGGGCTCGGCCTCGGCGATGGCCTCGTAGTTGGTCTCGGCCGCCTGCTCGCCCGCCACCTTGTCGAGCTTCTTGTAGGCGGCCAGGTCCTTCTTGCTCATCATCGGCTCGCCGCGCTTCCACGAGGAGATGCCGACCAGCGGCGCCTGTGCCTCGATCATGACGGGCACGGCGTAGCCGGTGGCGACCACGCGCTTCGGCTTCGCCGGGATGGTGATCTTGCCGTTGTCCGCGGCGAACACCCGGGTCTTGCCGTCCCCTGCCTTGTCCGAGCCGCCGTCGGACGACGAACCGCAGCCGGTGACGGCCAGGGCCAGCGCCACGGCACCGGCCAGACCCGAGGTTCTGCGTATGGACATGGGTAACTCCTTGGTCGCTGTGGGGTGAAGCAGGTGAGTGGACGTCAGTCGTCGAACAGGGACGGAGACGGAGACGTCAGTCGTCGAGCAGACGGGTGAAGCGGGTCAGTGGTCGTCGTCGAAGTCGGCGACGCCGCGCTTCCAGTAGCCGGTGATGTCGGCGTCGGCCTTGTCCAGGCGCAGTTCGTCGCGGACCCAGCGGCGCAGCGGCTTGATCTGTCCCGCCTCGCCCGCGGCCCACACGTAGATCCGTTCGCCCTCGGGCACGGTCACCGCGGTCACGGCCCGCGCCAGTGCGTCGCCGGTACCCGGGGCACGGTCGCCGCGGTGCAGCCAGCGCACCTCGAAGCCTTCGGGCGCGGAGAGTTCGATCTCCTGCGTGGCGTCGGCGACCTCGATGAACGCCCAGCCCCTGGCGGTCGGGGGCAGCTCTTCGAGCCATCGCGCGATGGCGGGCAGCGCCGTGATGTCGCCCGCGAGGAGATAGCGGTCGTATGTGTGCGGGACGATCAGGCCGCCGGGAGGTCCGGCGAGGTGGATGACGGCGCCGGGCTCGACCGCGGCCGCCCAGTCGGAGGCGAGGCCCCCGTCGTGCGGGGCGATGTCGATGTCGATCTCGGCGGTGGCCGGGTCGTAGCGACGGACGGTGTACTCCCGCGAGGTGGGCGAGGGCCGCGGCCAGCGCAGCATCGCCCCGTTCCGCTCCGGGAGGCGCAGCGAGCCGTCGGGTTCGGGGAAGAGCAGTTTCACGTGCTCGTCCGGGGCGTGGGCCTCGAAGCCCTCCGCGCCGGGCCCGCCGAGGGTCACGCGCAGCAGGCCAGAGCCGACCATGGCGGTGCGCACGACCTCGGTCTCGCGCAGATGGATCGGGTAGCCCACCTTCTCGGCGTGCCGGCCCGCGCGGACCTCGGCGATCCGCTCCAGGTGGCGGTGCCTGTGGTCCTCGCGCGTCATGCGCCGCGGCCCGTCAGAAGTGCCGTCCAGTGCCCCAACTCGGGCTGTTCGGCGAGGTCGGGGAACTCCACGGCGGCCGCGCCCGCCGCGCGCCAGCGCTCGATCAGCATCATGATGCGCACCGAGTCCAGACCGTGGTCGAGCAGGTTGTCGTCGGGCGCGAGCTCGGCGGGGTCGCAGTCCAGCAACTCCGCGACGTCGGCGCGTATCCGCTCGGGCGACAGGGTCTGGTTCATCGGGGCTCCTGCGGGGATCGGCACCGCCGCCGGGGTGGTCCCGGCGGCGGTGGTGGTCACGACGCCACAGCTCCGTGCGACGAACTCGCACGCCTGGTCGTGGCGTTCACGGGGGGATGCGGATGCGAACCGGCGTACGCGGAGGTCCGCGCGGTCGGCGTCGCCCGACGGGGCGGGCCCATCCCTCCCCCCGCTTGGCTAGGCAAGGCTAACCTAACTAACCACGCGGAGCGCACGCAACATGGTCATCCGCTGGTCATCCGCCCATGAACAGCACCGTCCCGTCGGGCCCGGCCACCTCGACGCGGGCGCCGTGTTCGACGGTGCGGCTCACCGTGCAGTACTTCTCGTGGGTCAGCCGGATGGCACGTTCGAGCGCCTCGGCGGTGTCCGGGTCCCCGTCGGGCAGGGCGAGTTCATAGGAGACGCGGACCGCGCCCACGCGGCCGTCGTCCTCGGGCCGGGACGCCGACTCGACGACGATGCGCAGACCGTCGTGGTCGACGGCGCGGGCGGTGCTGTCGACGACGAGCCCGCCACAGCCGCCGAGCGCGGCGAGCAGCAGCTCGACGGGGGTGAAGGAGGGCTGAGCGGCGGGGTCGTTGGCGCCGGCGACGCGGACCTCGGCGCCGCGGTCGTTGCGGACGGTCCAGTCGCGTTCGCCGTTGCGTACGGTTTCGATGCGGTAGTCGGCCATGGCGGAACCGTAACCACGGGCGGGCCCCTCATCGCGCAGGCCGGTCCGGTCATCGCGCGGGCCGGTCCGGGCGGGGAGCCCGCGCGCCCCACACGCGCGGACTCCCCGTTGTGCGCCCCTTCCCCCAGCAGCCGTCGCCGGGAGCGAGCGGCGGCCGCGGTGCCGATTCTGCCGAGAACGCGCACGGATCTCATCCCGCACCCGCGACTTTCGGTAACCTTGCGTGTTCAAGGAGTGGCGAGAAGTGACGGAACGAAGGTCCCGTTTCCGTTGCGGCGGCTCGGGGAGCTCACGGCGGGCCCATACGAATACCTCCGGATGGCGCGAATACCCCGCATTGAGCCAGACCTGAACTGGCCGCCCCGGGGCGTCGGTCCGACCTCAGTCCCGGGTCAGCAGGCCCTCGCGCAACCGGGCCAGCGTGCGCGAGAGCAGCCGTGAGACGTGCATCTGCGAGATGCCGAGGGCGGCGCCGATCTCCGCCTGGGTCATCTCCTGGCCGAAGCGCATCTCGATGATGCGGCGTTCGCGTTCCGGCAGGTCCGCCAGGAGCGGTGCCAGGGCGTGCAGGTGCTCGAAGGCCTCGATGGCGGGGTCGTGGGCGCCCATGATGTCGGCGAGCGAACGGCCGCTCCCGTACGTCTCGCTCTCGTCGCCCAGGCCCTGCGGGGCGTCCAGGGACCCGGCGGCGTACCCGTTGGCGGCCATGACGCCCTCCAGCGCCTGCTCCTCGGTCACCCCGAGGTCGGCAGCGAGCTCCTTGACCGTCGGCTCACGGCCGAGGGTGAAGGAGAGCCGCTCCTGGGACGTGACCAGCTCGGTGCGGAGCTCCTGGAGCCTGCGCGGGACGTGCACGGCCCAACTGGTGTCACGGAAGTAGCGCTTGATCTCCCCGAGGACGCAGGGGACGGCGAACGAGACGAACTCGCAGCCGCGGTCCATGTCGAACCGGTCGATGGCCTTGATCAGCCCGACCGTGCCGACCTGCACGATGTCCTCCAGATGTCCGTTGCCGCGGTTGCGGAACCGGCCTGCGACGTAGTGCACCAGGGAGAGGTTCATCTCGATCAGCGTGTCGCGCGTGTACCGGTACTCGGGCGAGCCCTCGGTCAGTTCCCGGAGCCGCTCGAAGAAGAGCTTCGTCAGTTCCCGCGCGTCCTTCGGGGCGACCTGGCTCGGGGTGACTTGGTCCGGGGTGACGTGGTTCGGGGTGACGTGGTTCGGGGTGACGTGGTTCGGGGTGACGTGGTTCGGCGTGACCTCGTTCGGGGCGGCCTCGTTCGGGGCGGCCTGACCGGCCTCGTCGATGGCCTCGTTCACGTCGGCCGTCCGAAGAAACATGCTGCGCTCACCTTCCACACTCTCGACTCGCGCACTCTCGATACGCGTTCGCGTTCGCATTCGCATGCGCGCATTTCCGATCCGCGCGCTCCCGACGGGCGGCATGGCTCAGCCCGCCACGACCGTGAAGGGCATGCCCTCGCGGTCCGCCAGTACGGCCTCCCGCCGGTGGCGCGGCCCGACCGGCGGCGTGATGACGCGCCCGCCCCCGGCCACGGCAGCGGCGACGGCCGCGTCCACGTCGGCCACGCGGAAGCACGCGTGCCAGCGGTGCCTGCCCCCGGTTCCGGGCGCGGTCCCGCCCCTCAGCACGGCGACCGTGCGCGGTCCGTCCCGCACCACGATCCGCTCGTCGATGTACTCCACCCCGCAGCAGCCACCGGCGCCCGACGCCCAGCCGAGCACGCCCCCGTAGAACAGGGCGGCGGCGAAGATGTCGCGCGTGAACAGTTCGACGCGGGCGACAGCGCCATCCCCAGCGCCATCCCCCACCGTCCGGTGGCCGTCGGGGGCCTGCTGCCGTATGCCGAAGACCGCGTCATCGGGGCCCGCCACCACGGCGACCCGGCCCGCGTCGCCGGACAGCGGCCCGACCGCCACCGTGGCGCCGCGCTCACGGAGCCTGCCCACCGTGTCGTCCACGTCCCCGACGGCGAAGTACGGCAGCCAGCCCGCGTGCACGCCCAGGTCACACGTGGTGCCGCTGAGCGTCCCCACCGGCTCGCCCGCCTTCAGGAGCAGCGAGCGCGGCCGGCCCGGCGAGCCGAGCAGCGGTACGTGGCACCAGCCGAGCACCCGGCCGTAGAACCGCTCCGCGGCCCGTACGTCGCGGGACGTCAGGCTCAGCCGGCACGGCACGCCCGTCCCCTGCCGCGAGGTGCCGGGGGCCGGGGTTCCGCTCTCCTTGGGCCGCCGCTCGCCGGGCGCCACGAGGCGGAGCCCGGCCTCCCGGGGGCGCCGCCGGTCCCGCAGGACCCCTCGATCCTGTCGGCTGCTGACGCTGCTGACACCCACGTCCCTCGGCGGCACAGCGCTCTCCTCTCACCTGGTCCTGCGGTTTCTGCGGTTCCTGCGGTCCCGGGTGTGATTCCGCGGACAGAAGGTCGCTTACCGGGACTTTCCTCACCTGAACGAGGGACCAAGGACCCCTCCTGTCCGGCCCCGAAGACCCGGGCCCCGGGCGGCCCGCGCCGGGCGGGATCGCGAGCGCGATGTGAGACTGCCCCTGAGGCGGTGATCACAGATGTCGAGTCGACCCGGCGTGCCAGGACACGGCGAGCAGCTCCTGGAACAGCTGCTCACCGCCGCCCACGCGGCCGCCGCGCTGGAGCTTCCCGCGGTGGTCCAGCAGTTCGCCGACGCCGTGGCCCTTGACCGGATCGACGTGTATCTGGTCGACCTCCAGCAGCGGTACCTGGTGCCGCTGGCCGACGGGCCGACCACCCTCGGCGTGGACAGCTCCATCGCCGGTTCGGCCTACCGCGCCCATGAGCTGCGCGTCGAGGAGGGCGCCCACGGCCGGCTCACCGCCTGGCTGCCGCTGGTCGACGGGGCCGAGCGGCTCGGCGTCATCGGCGCCACGGCACCGTCCCTCGACGGCACGGCCCTGCGCCGCTGCCGGATCCTGGCGTCCATCCTGGCCATGGCGATCACCTCGAAGCGGCAGTCCAGCGACAGCTTCGCGCGGCTCACACGGTCCGACAAGATGCGGCTGCCCGCCGAGATGCTCCGGACCTTCCTGCCCCCTCGGACGATCGGCAACTCCCACGTCGTCTCGACCGCCGTCCTCGAACCGGCGTACGAGATCGGCGGTGACGTCTTCGACCACTCCCTGACCCGGTCCACCCTGCACGTGGCGATCCTGGACGCCATGGGCCACAACCTCGCCTCGGGCCTCACCACCGCCGTGGCCATGGCGGGGTGCCGCAACGCCCGCCGGGCGGGGGTCGAGCTGCCCTCGCTCGTGGAGAAGATCCAGGAGGCGATCGCGCAGTGGCTGCCCAAGCAGTTCTGTACGGGCGTCCTCGCCCAGCTCGACCTGGCCTCGGGCGTCCTGCGGTGGTGCAACTGCGGCCATCCGCCGCCGCTGCTGATCCGGGACCACCGGGTGCTCGACCATGCCCTCGAACGGGCTCCCCAGCCGCCCATGGGGACGCCCGCCTCGCTCGCCGACGTGGAGTGGGTCGTGCACGAGGAGGCGCTGCTGCCGGGCGACCGGGTCCTGATGTACACCGACGGCGTCACCGAACTGCGGACCAGGGGCGGCGGCGAGTTCGGCCTCGAACGGTTCGTGGACAGCATCATCCGGGCCACCGCCGCGGGCGAATCGGCGCCGGAGGCCCTGCGCCAGCTCATCCACTCCATCCTCGACCGGCAGGACAACCAGCTCCGCGACGACGCGACCCTGCTGCTCCTGGAATGGCGGCCCTGAGCGGCGCGGCCGGACCAACGGCCGGACCGTCCCGCACGTCGGCACGTATGTTCCCGACCATGGCGGATACACGGCAGAGCAACGGCAGGACACCCGCACGCGCCACGCAGTGAGGAGTACGGGAACCATGGGGAACGAGGACGTCACGGGCGACGAGGTCTACCAGCCCGAAGCGGACGAGATACGCGAGGACGACGGAATCCTCGACCCGGAGGACACGCTCGGGGACCAGGAGTCCGACCCCTACGACGAGGGCTGGACACCGCCGGAGCGCCCGCTCGGCGCGACCCGCACCGGCATCACCGCGGAGGAGCAGCACGAGGGCGAGAGCCTCGCGGAACGGCTCTCCGAGGAACGGCCCGATCCCGCGCTCGGCGTGCCGGAGCCGGCCGAGGGCGACGAGGCCGTCGACGGCACGGCACAGGCCGACGAACCGCTCGACGAGGCACTCCCGGTCGCCCTCGACGACGAGCCGCTGCTCCCTCCGGACGAGGGAGCGGTCGAGGACCCGGAGGACGCCGCCGAGCACGACATGATCGGCGAGGACATGGGCGTCGAGGACGACGAAGGAGTGGCCGAGCCGGCCGCAGCACCCCGGGAGCCCACCGGCCCACTCGTCCCGTAAGCCCAGGGCCACCCACCCCGTACATGCGCGGTACCGCCCCCACCACCCCGTACATGCGCGGTAACCGCCCACCCCGTACATGCGCGGTACCGCTCACCCCGCGAAGCCGCCGCACCCGGCAGCCCTACAGCCCTGCCGCACTGCCCCGCCGCACACACTCCTGCCGCTACCCCGCGCCCACAACACCCTCCCCCTCCCCCGCGATCCGTCCGCCCACCCGTGCCGCCGTTTCGCGCAGCCAGATGTGGGCGGCGTCGTGCGTGTGCACCGGGTGCCACCACAGGGCCTCCCGCAGCGGCACCGCTTCGTACGGCGGCTCGACCACGCGGACGGCGGCCACCGGCGCGAGCAGCCGGGCGAGGCGTGCCTGGACGAGCGCCACCCGCCGGGTGCCCGCCACGAGCAGCGGCAGCGACTGGAAGCTGTCGACGGACACCTCGGCCCGCGGTTCGATGCCCAGCATGGCGAGCTGACGCATGGCCGGGGCGTCGTAGGTCCGCTGGTAGGTGACCCAGGGCAGCCGGGCGAGGTCGTCGTGGGTGAGCCGTTCGCCGACGCCGGGGTGGTCGTCGGCGACCAGGAACACCCAGCGGTCGGTGTAGAGGTCGGTGGCGGGGAAGTCGCTGATGACGCCGTGCGGCATGAGCAGCCCGTCGATGGTGCTCAGCAGCGCGCCGGTGTCGTCGACCGCGGTGGGCGGGGCCTGGGTGAACCGCAGCCGGATGCCGGGGGCCTCGTCGTGGACCACGCGGGCGAGTTCGGTGCCGAAGACCGCCACGGCGTAGTCCGACGCCACGAGCCTGAACTCCCGGCTCTCCCTCGCGGGGTCGAAGTCGGCCTGGCTGGTGAAGAGGCGCTCCAGGATGTCGTAAGCGGTGGAGGTCCGGTCCAGGAGCACCTGGCCCAGGGCGGTCAGTTCGTAGTGGCCGCCGACCCGGGCGAGCAGTTCGTCGCCGAAGTGTCTGCGGAGCCGGGCCAGGGCGGCGCTCATCGCGGGCTGGCTCAGGCCCACGCGTTCGCCGGCCCGGGTGACGTTGCGTTCCTCCAGGAGCGCACGCAGGGCGACGACGAGGTTGAGATCGAGACGGGCCAGGTTCATGCGGCTCCCCTGCCGATCCTGTCGGCACCGTGGCGGACAGCACCGTGCCGGACAGCACAGCGCCGGACGGCACAGCGCGGACAGCGCAGCGCCGGGGCAGCACCATAAACAGCGTGGATGACAGTCATCCACACAATCTATTTCCCTGATTGTGGGTCGCGGGTCCAGATTGGTCACACCGCAATCAGGAGGACACGTCCGTGATACCCGAGCCCGCAGTCGCGCTCTTCGCCGGGCCTTTCGCCCTCGGCACCCTCTCGGCCCCCGGGGGGCCACCCTTCCCCGCCCTCGTGAGCCCCGATGGTCAGGTGCTCGACCTGCGACACGCCTTCGACGAGGGCCGGCTGACGGTCCGGGACCTGCTGGAGCGCTGGGACGAGGCGCCGCCGCGTCTCCACGAGCTGGCCGCCGACACCGCCGCGCCCCGCAGGCCGCTCAAGGGCCTCCATGTGCACGCCCCGGTCGAGCCGCGCCAGGTGTTCCAGTCCGGCGCCAACTACCGGCAGCACGTCATCGACCTGCATGTCGCCCACCGCGCCCCCGGTGACGACCGCCCCGAGGCCGAGCGGCGAGCGGAGGCCGCTCAGATCATGGACCGGCGGGCCGCGGAGGATCTGCCGTACGTGTTCATCGGACTGCCGAGCGCGGTCACGGGACCGTACGACGACGTGGTGCTGCCCTCCTGGGCCGAACAGCCCGACTGGGAGCTGGAGTTGGCCGCCGTGATCGGCAGGCCCGCCCACCGGGTGTCCGTCGAAGAGGCGCTCGGGCACGTCGCCGGGTACACGATCGCCAATGACCTGACCGACCGGGCCACGGTCTTCCGGCGGGACATGCCGCAGATCGGCACCGACTGGCTCCGTTCGAAGAACGCGCCCGGGTTCACGCCGCTCGGGCCGTGGATCGTGCCGTCCGGGACGATCGCCGACCCGGGCGACCTGCGGCTGACCCTGCGGCTCAACGGCGAGACCATGCAGGACGAGTCCACCGCCGACATGCTCTTCGGCGTGGCGCGGATGGTGTCGTACGCCTCGCGGAGCGCGCGTCTGCTCCCCGGCGACCTCGTGCTGACGGGCTCCCCGGCCGGGAACGGCATGCACTGGGGGCGCCTGCTGCGCGACGGCGACGTCATGGAGGGTGCCATCACCGGGCTCGGCACCCAGCGCACCCGCTGTGTCGCCGAGGTGGCCCGGTGACCCTGGCACGACCCGGAGGCCGACGACGACGCCGAGCGCCGCGAGGGCGCGGCGCTGGTGCGGCGGGGCGTCAGCTTCTCGCTGTCGCAGCGGTTCGACATGGAGGGGCCGCAGAAGGGCCGGCGGCGCCGGACCAACCCCGTGCGCACCATGCTCGACACCGGCACGGACGCCGCCCTCGGCCTCCAGGGCTTCCCGCACGGCCCACCTCCGACGGTGATCTCGTCACCGGCATCGAGCACATGCCCGCCCACCTCACTGGGGCGAGTACGCGGGCGGTCCGGCCCCCCGGCCTGTCCCTCACCACGGCCGGGTGGCTGCACCGCACGGAGATCGCCGCGATCGCCACCGACACCTGGGGCTTCGAGATGCGGGACCTGGACGCGCTCGCCGAGGACTGCGCGGCCGACGGCGTCCACGCGTTCTGGCTCACCGCCGCGCCACTGCCCATCACGGGCGCCGTCGGCTCCCCCCTCAACCCCGTCGCCGTCAAGTAGGCGCATGATCCATGGAGTTCACCGTGTCCCACTCGCGCAAGGTCCTCGTCATCGGCGGCGGCGCGGCCGGCAACGCCGTCACCATCCTGCTGCGCCGCGCCGGGCTGGCCGTCGACCTGATCGAGGCCAAGGACGACTGGAACGCCACCGCGGGCTCGGGCATCACGCTGCAGGGCAACGCACTGCGCGTGCTGCGCGAGCTCGGGGTGTGGGAGGAGGTGCGGGCCGCGGGGTACGCCTTCGGCTCCGCCGGCATCACCGCGCCCGACGGGACGGTCCTGCACGTCGCCGACGACCTCCGTACCGGCGGCGACGACCTGCCCGCGACCGTCGGCATGCGGCGGCCCCGGCTCCAGCAGATCCTCGTCGAGGCGGTCGGGGCGAGCGGCGCCTCGGTCCGCCTCGGCACGCGTGCGACGGCTCTGACGCAGGACGCCACCGGGGTCTCGGTGCGGTTCACCGACGGCACCGAGGGCCGCTACGACCTGGTCGTCGCCGCCGACGGCCTCGGTTCCGCCACCCGAGCGGCGATCGGCATCGACGCCGGGCCCGAACCGACCGGCATGGCCATCTGGCGCGTCACCGCACCCCGCCCGGCCCGGGTCACCCGCGCCGATCTGGCCTACGGCGGCCCCGCCTACATCGCCGGGTACTGCCCCACGGGCGACACCACGCTCTACGCGTTCGTCGTCGAGGACAGCCGTGACCGCGCCGCCATCCCGCCGGAGACGTACGCGGCCGAGATGCGCCGGCTGACCGCCGGGTACGGCGGGCACTGGCCGGAGATCACCGCGCACATCACCGACCCGGCGCAGGTCAACTACACGTGGTTCGACCGCATGCTGGTCGAGGGTGCCTGGCACCGCGGCCGGGTCGTGCTCGCCGGGGACGCCGCCCACTGCTGCCCGCCCACCCTCGCCCAGGGCGCCGCCCTGTCCCTGGAGGACGCGCTGGTCCTCGCCGAACTCCTGACCGGCTCCGAGCCGTGGGACGACGCGCTGTTCCAGGCGTACTACGAGCGCCGCGTGCGGCGTGTGCGGCCCGTCGTCGAGGCGTCGGTGCGGATCGGGCAGTGGCAGCTCGACGGGGAGCGGGACGCCGACGTGCCCGGCCTGATGGCCCGCACCATGACGATGCTCCGGGAACTGCCGTGAGGGTGCCCACCGTCGACGTGCACGCGCACGTCCTGCTGCCCGAGGTCGACGCCCTGGTGGCGGACCTGCCCGGACGCGCCGCGGCCAGGGAGCTGGACGCCCGCCGCAACGGCTCCGCCGCGCTCGCCGTCAGCACGGCGATGATCGGCGAGCGGTTCGCGCGCCTGACCGACCCCGCGGCGCGCCTCGCCGCGATGGACGACCGGCGCGTGGACGTGCAGCTCGTCAGCCCGTCCCCGTCGCACTACCACTACTGGGCCGACGAGCGGACGGCGGAGAAGGTCTACCGCCTCGCCCATGAGGCGACGGCCGCGCACTGCTCGGCCGCGCCGGACCGGCTGCGCGGACTCGGCCTCGTACCGCTGCAACATCCCGCTCAGGCGGTACGCGCGCTCGCGCACGCCCTGGCCCAGGGCCTGGCGGGGGTGGAGCTGTCGAGCGGTGCGCCGGGCCGTGAACTGTCGGACCCCGCCTACGAACCACTGTGGTCGGCGGCGGAGGAGGCCGGGGCGCTGCTCTTCCTGCACCCCTTCGGCTGCACCCTCGACGAGCGTCTCGACCGGTGGTACCTGTCGAACTCCGTCGGCCAGCCGGCCGAGAACGCCGTCGCGCTCTCCCATCTCATCTTCTCCGGCGTCCTCGACCGGCACCCGCGTCTGAAGCTCGTCGCGGCGCACGGCGGCGGATATCTGCCGACCCACATCGGCCGCGCCGACCACGCCTGGGCCGCACGGTCCGACGCCGGCGCCGGCTGCCGTCACCGGCCGAGCAGCTATCTGCGGCGGCTCCACTTCGACTCGCTCGTGCACGACCCGCACGTCCTGCGGGAGCTGATCCGGGCCGCGGGCGCCGACCGCGTGCTGCTCGGCTCCGACTTCCCCTTCGACATGGGCAGCGACGATCCGCTCGGCGCGCTGCGCGCCGCCGCGCTCTCCCCGTCCGACACCGAGGCCGTACGCGGCGGAAACGCCGCCGCCCTGCTCGGCCCGTCCTGAGAGGAACCCACCATGCCCGCACGCCTGCTCACCCATCTGCGCCACGTCGACCTGGCCGTCCCCGACCACGCCAAGCAGCTCGCGTTCTACACGGACACCTGGGGCCTGACCAAGGTCGCCGACGACTCCGGCCTCTCGTTCCTGGCCGCCGAGGGCTCCCCGGAGCAGTACGTCGTACGGCTGCGCCAGGCCGAGGAGAAGCGCCTCGACCTCGTCTCGTACGGTGCCGCGAGCGCCGCCGACGTCGACACACTCGCCGAGCGGCTCCTCGCCGGAGGGGTCCGGCTGATCACACGGCCGGGTTCGCTCGACACGCCGGGCGGCGGCTACGGCTTCCGCTTCTTCGACGTCGACGGGCGCACCATCGAGGTCTGCGCCGACGTCGAGGCACGTCAGCACCGCAAGGTCGAGGAGCGCGAGGCCATCCCGGTCCGGCTCTCCCACGTCGTCCTCAACTCCCCCGACCTCAACCGCACCCGCGCCTGGTACGAGCGCCACCTCGGCTTCGCCCTGTCCGACACCCTCAGCTCGCCGCACATGGGCGAGGTCATGCACTTCATGCGGATCAGCAGCCAACACCACTCGATGGCGATAGCGCAGGGCCCGCACACCGCGCTGCACCACGTCTCCTTCGAGATGCGCGGCATCGACGAGTACATGCGTGGTTCGGGCCGTGTGCTGCGCGCCGGGCACCGGAAGATCTGGGGCCCCGGCCGGCACATGGCCGGGGACAACACCTTCACGTACTTCCTCGACCCGCACGGCAACACCGTCGAGTACACCACCGAGCTGGAGTGCCTTGACGAGGACACCTGGCACCCGCACGTCTACGACTTCTCCCGGCCCGAGGTCACCGACCAGTGGGGCACCGCCAACCCCATGAACGAACTCGTCGCGAAGGAGTCGTTCAACGACCCCGACCGCGGTGTGTTCGTCGCCCCGCCGGTCTGACCCCCGCTCACCCGACCCGGCCAGGAGCAGCCCCATGCGTTTCGCCGCCTACGAAAGGGCAAGGACACCGCCACCAGCCTCGGCCCGGTCCTCGTGACCGCGGACGCCCTCGAACGGCACCGCGACGACGAGGGGTTCCTGCGGCTCGCCCTCACCGCCGAGGTGAACGGCCGGGTCGGCCGCCGCCGCGCGGGGAAGCGGCCGGCGGGCCCCGGCGTCGGCGGCTGAGCCGGGGGTTCACTCCGGGCGCAGCCAGACCGTGGCCAGGGGCGGCAGGGTCAGGCTCAGCCGGGCAGGGCGGCCGTGCGCGGGCTCCGGTGCGGCCTTCAGCGGGCCGGGGTTGCGGACGTCGCCGCCGCCGTACGAGGCCGCGTCGGTGTTGAGCACCTCGCGCCATACCGTGTCCGCGCGGTCCACGCCGAGCTCGTAGCCGTGGCGGACGACCGGGGCGAAGTTGGACACGGCGAGCAGCGGTGTGCCGTCCGCCGCGTACCGCAGGAACGCCAGGACGTTGTCCTGGGCCGCGTCCGTCACGATCCAGGAGAACCCGGACGGGTCGGTGTCCCGCTCCCAGAGGGCGGGCGCCTCCCGGTACCGGTGGTTGAGGTCGCGCACCAGGCGCCGCACACCGTTGTGGTCCTGCTGGGCCGGGTAGGCCGGGTCGAGCAGCCACCAGTCGAGTCCATGCTCCTGCGACCACTCGCCGCCCTGGGCGAACTCCTGGCCCATGAAGATGAGTTGCTTGCCGGGGTGGGCCCACATGTAGCCGAGGTAGGCGCGGTGGTTGGCTCGCCGCTGCCACCAGTCGCCGGGCATCTTGGAGACGAGGGCCTGCTTGCCGTGGACGACCTCGTCGTGCGAGAGGGGCAGGACGTAGTTCTCGCTGTAGGCGTACACCATCGCGAACGTCATCTCGTTGTGGTGGTACTCGCGGTGCACGGGGTCGCGCTTGATGTACTCCAGGGAGTCGTGCGACCAGCCCATGTTCCACTTCAGGCCGAAGCCGAGTCCGCCCAGGCCGTCGGGCCCGACGTCGTGGGTGGCCCGGGTCACGCCGTTCCACGCCGTCGACTCCTCGGCGATCGTGACGACACCCGGGCAGCGGCGGTAGACGGTCGCGTTCATCTCCTGGAGGAACGCGACGGCGTCGAGGTTCTCCCGGCCGCCGTGTTCGTTGGCGGCCCACCGCCCCTCCTCGCGCGAGTAGTCGAGGTAGAGCATCGAGGCCACGGCGTCGACGCGCAGGCCGTCGATGTGGAACTCCTCGCACCAGTACGTGGCGTTCGCCACGAGGAAGTTGCGCACCTCACGGCGGCCGTAGTCGAAGGTGAGGGTGCCCCAGTCGGGGTGTTCGGCGCGCCGGGAATCCCCCGGTTCGTAGAGGTGCTCGCCGTCGAAGGCCGCGAGCGCCCAGTCGTCCTTCGGGAAGTGGGCGGGGACCCAGTCGAGGAGCACGCCGACACCGGCCTGGTGCAGTGTGTCGACCAGGTACCTGAAGTCGTCCGGCGTGCCCATGCGGGAGGTGGGCGCGTAGAAGCCGGTGACCTGGTAGCCCCAGGATCCGCTGAAGGGGAACTCCGCGACGGGCATCAGCTCGACGTGGGTGAAGCCCGCGTCGGTGACGTAGGCGGTGAGTTCGTCCGCGAGCTGACGGTAGGTCAAACCAGGGCGCCAGGACGGCAGATGGACCTCGTACACCGAAAAGGGCGTCTCGCACACCGGGCGGTCCGCGCGGTGGGTCATCCACGCGTCGTCCGCCCATGTGTAGGAGGACTCGGTGACGACCGACGCGGTCGCCGGCGGCACCTCCGCCCTGCGGGCCATCGGGTCCGCGCGCAGGGTGTGGGTGCCGTCGGGGCGGGCGATGTCGAACTTGTAGACCGTCCCCGCGCCGAGGCCGGGCACGAACAGCTCCCACACGCCGCTCGAACCGAGCGAACGCATGGGGTAAGCGGTCCCGTCCCAGCAGCTGAAGTCGCCGCAGACGCGGACACCTCTGGCGTTCGGCGCCCAAACGGTGAAGCGGGTGCCTGTCACACCCTGGTGGGTCATCGGGTGGGCGCCCAGCGCCTTCCAGAGCTGCTCATGCCGGCCCTCGCCGATGAGGTGCAGGTCGTATTCGCCGAGGGCGGGCAGGAATCGGTAGGGGTCGTGGTATTCGGTCGCCGGGCCGTCGTACGTGACGCTCAGCCGGTACGCGGGGATCGCGTTCCCCTCGGGTCCTTCGGGCGGCAGGACCGCGGAGAAGAAGCCGTCGCCCATGACGTTCAGCGGGATCCGCCGCTCGCCGGTGATGAGCGTGACCCCCCGGGCGTAGGGCCGCAGGACCATGAAGGCCACGCCGTCGGCGGCCGGGTGCGCGCCGAGCACGGCGTGCGGGTCGTGGTGGGTGCCCGACAGGAGCCGTCGCCGGTCCTCGTCGTCGAGCGGAGCCGGAGGCACGCGGGTCACGTGCCCGGGGGCGGGCCTGGTGACGACGGGGGCGCGCAGGACGGCCGCGGGGTCGGTGGCGGGGGTTTCGGTGTAGGTCATGGATCAGCTCTCCTCTGCGAGGCGGGCGATCGCCGCCATGGGGACCGGCAGCCAGTCGGGACGGTGTCTGGCCTCGTACAGCGCTTCGTAGACCGCCCGGTCCGTCTCGTAGGCCCGGAGCAGTTCGGTCTCGGTGCGCGGGTCCCACGTCGCTTCGGCGGCGTAGCCCGCGCAGTAGGCCTCCCGGCAGCGCCGCACCCATGAGGAGCGGCGCGGGTGGTGGGTGTGGGCCGCGTAGTCGAAGGAGCGGAGCATGCCGGCCATGTCCCGTACGGGGGTCTGGGCGTTGCGCCGCTCGGCGAGCGGCCGGGCCGGTTCGCCCTCGAAGTCGATGACGAACCACCGGTCGCCCGCCCTGAGGACCTGGCCGAGGTGGAGGTCGCCGTGGATGCGCTGGGCCGGGCGGCCGAGGCCGCGCGCCGCCACCGCCGCGTACGCGGCCCGCAGCCGTGAGACGTAGGGGACGAGCCCCGGCATCTGCCGGGCCGCGCTCTCCAGGCGCCCGGTCATGGCGGCGGCGAGCCGGGCGCCGCCGTGCGGGTCCGGTGGTTCGGTCGGGAAGGCCCTGGCCAGCGCGAGGTGCACCTCGGCGGTGGCGCGGCCGAGTTCGTACGACTCGTCGGCGAAGTCGGCGCCGGATGCCAGCGACTGGAGCGCGAGGGTCCAGCCGTCGGTCGCCTCGCGCAGGAACGGCTGGAGCACGCCGAGGGTCATCTTCCGCGGTTCGGTGGTCCAGAACCACGCCACGGGCGCGGGCACCCGGGTGCAGTCCCCGCCCGCGAGCGCCCGCGGCACCTCCAGGTCGGGGTTGATGCCGTACTGGATGCGGCGGAACAGCTTCAGGATGTACGCGTCGCCGTACACCAGGGAGGTGTTGGACTGCTCCCCGTCCAGGAGCCGGGGCGGGAGCCCCTCGGGCACCACGCTCCGCGCGTCCCGTTCGAAGCGCAGCGGGCCCGTGGCGCCGGGGACGCGCAGGCGTTCCAGGAGCAGCCCGGCCGACCAGGGGTCGAGGAGGGCGTCGTAGACGGTGAGTCCCGCGAGCGGGCCCGCGTCGGGCCTGCCGATGACGGCGTGGTGGAGCCGGGCCGGCAGGTGTTCGCGGACGCCCAGGATGAGCTGGTAGCAGTCGTCGGGCCGCCCCGCGTGCCCGGTGCGGATGAGCAGGTGCAGGCACCCCGGGTGCAGTTCGGTCGTCGACAGCACGGACAGGTCCGTCACGGGCCTGCCCTTGCCCGCGAACCAGCGTTGCCTCGGCAGCCACTCCCGGAGGAGCCCGGCCAGCGAGGTCAGCAGCTGTGGGGGGCTGAGGCTGCTGGGTGACTGCGATGCGGTCTGCAGCATGCGCGACAGGTCCCTTCAGAAGTGCACCGCGGGCGCGGCCGGACGTCGTGGCTGGTCGGACAGGCGGAACCAGTAGAAGCCGTGACCGGCGAGGGTCAGGAGGTACGGCAGTTCACCGATGGCCGGGAAGCGCACTCCGCCGACCAGCTCCACGGGGTGGCGTCCGGCGTAGGCCCGCAGGTCCAGTTCCGTCGGCTGGGCGAAGCGGGAGAAATTCGACACGCAGAGCGCCAGGTCGTCCCCGTACTCGCGGAGGTAGGCGAGGACGGCGGGGTTGGAGGAGGGGAGTTCGGTGTAGCTGCCCAGGCCGAAGGCGGGGTTCTGTTTGCGGATCTCGATCATCCTGCGGGTCCAGTGCAGGAGTGAGGAGGGCGAGGACATGGAGGCCTCGACGTTGGTGACCTGGTAGCCGTAGACGGGGTCCATGATCGTGGGGAGGTAGAGGCGTCCGGGGTCGCAGGAGGAGAAGCCGGCGTTGCGGTCGGGGGTCCACTGCATGGGGGTGCGCACGGCGTCGCGGTCGCCGAGCCAGATGTTGTCGCCCATGCCGATCTCGTCGCCGTAGTAGAGGATCGGGGAGCCGGGCAGGGACAGCAGCAGGGCGGTGAAGAGTTCGATCTGGTTGCGGTCGTTGTCCAGGAGGGTGGCCAGGCGGCGGCGGATGCCGATGTTGGCGCGCATGCGCGGGTCCTTGGCGTACTCCGCGTACATGTAGTCGCGCTCTTCGTCGGTGACCATCTCCAGGGTCAGCTCGTCGTGGTTGCGCAGGAAGATGCCCCACTGGCAGCCCGCCGGGATCGCCGGGGTCTTCGCCAGGACTTCCGACACGGGGTAGCGCGACTCGCGGCGCACGGCCATGAAGATGCGCGGCATGACGGGGAAGTGGAACGCCATGTGGCACTCGTCGCCGCCGTTCTGGAAATCCCCGAAGTAGTCCACCACGTCCTCCGGCCACTGATTGGCCTCGGCGAGGAGCACGGTGTCCGGGTAGTGCGCGTCGATGATGGAACGGACGCGCTTGAGCAGTGCGTGGGACTGCGGAAGGTTCTCGCAGTTGGTGCCCTCCTCGGCGTAGAGGTAGGGCACGGCGTCGAGGCGGAAGCCGTCGATGCCCAGGTCGAGCCAGAAGCGCAGGGCGGAGATGATCTCTTCCTGGACGGCCGGGTTCTCGTAGTTCAGGTCGGGCTGGTGGGAGAAGAAGCGGTGCCAGAAGTACTGCTTGCGGACCGGGTCGAAGGTCCAGTTGGAGGCTTCGGTGTCGACGAAGATGATGCGGGCGTCGCCGTACTGCTTGTCGTCGTCGGCCCAGACGTAGTAGTCGCCGTAGGGTCCTTCGGGGTCGGTGCGTGAGGCCTGGAACCACGGGTGCTGGTCGCTGGTGTGGTTCATGACGAAGTCGATGATCACGCGCATGCCGCGCTGGTGGGCGCTGTCGACGAACTCCACGAAGTCGGCCAGGTCCCCGAAGTCGGGGAGCACCGCCGTGTAGTTGGACACGTCGTAACCGCCGTCCTTGAGCGGCGATTCGAAGAACGGCGGCAGCCAGAGGCAGTCGACGCCCAGCCACTGGAGATAGTCCAGCTTGGCGGTGATGCCCTTCAGGTCCCCGATGCCGTCGCCGTTGCTGTCCTGGAAGGAACGGACCAGGACCTCGTAGAAGACCGCGCGTTTGAACCAGTCGGGGTCGCGGTCCTTGCTCGGCGTGTCCTCGAAGGTGTCCTGGACTGGCTCATTGACCATCATGGTGTGCGTGACCCTCCGGTCGTCGGGCGGTCGGCCGGCTCGCCCGGTCCGTCCAGTGCCTCGCACCGCCGCACGGTCAGCACGTGCGCGCCGCCCGGGCCGAGGCGCACGTAGTTCTCCCTGCCCCAGTGGTAGATGTCGCCGGTGAGTTCGTCGCGGACGGGTACGGTCTCGTGCCAGTCGAGGCCGAGTTCCGGCATGTCGAGCGAGACCGTCGTCTCCTGGGTGTGGTGGGGGTCGAGGTTGACGGCCACCACGACGACGTCCTCGCCCGCACGCTTGCTGTAGATGATCAGCCGGTCGTTGTCCGCGCGGTGGAACCGGAGGTTCCTGAGCAGGTGCAGGGCGCGGTGGCGACGCCTTATCCCGTTGAGCGTGGTGATGAGGGGCGCGATGGAGTAACCCTCGCGCTCGGCCGCCGCCCAGTCGCGCGGGCGCAGTTCGTACTTCTCCGAGTTCAGGTACTCCTCGCTGCCCGCCCGCACCGGGGTGTTCTCGCACAGCTCGAACCCGGCGTAGATGCCCCAGGTCGGCGAGAGCGTCGCGGCGAGGACCGCCCGCGCCTCGAAGGCGGCACGGCCGCCCTCCTGGAGGTAGCCGGGCAGGATGTCCGGGGTGTTGGCGAAGAGGTTGGGGCGCAGATAGGCGGCGCTCTCCACGCTGAGGTCGGTCAGGCACTCGGTGAGTTCCCGCTTGGTGTTGCGCCAGGTGAAGTACGTGTACGACTGCTGGAACCCGGCCGCGGCCAGGGCCCGCATGACCGCGGGGCGGGTGAAGGCCTCGGCGAGGAAGATGACGTCGGGGTCGGTGGCGTTGATCCGGGCGATCACCTGCTCCCAGAACACCACGGGCTTGGTGTGCGGGTTGTCGACGCGGAAGATCCGCACGCCGTGCCCCATCCAGAACCGCAGCAGCCGCTCGGTCTCCGCGATGAGCCCCACCAGGTCCGCCCCGAAGGCGATCGGGTAGATGTCCTGGTACTTCTTCGGCGGGTTCTCCGCGTACGCGATGCTGCCGTCCGCCCGGTGGTGGAACCACTCCGGGTGCTGCTCCACCCACGGGTGGTCCGGCGAGCACTGGAGGGCGAAGTCCAGGGCGACTTCGAGACCCACGTCGCCCGCCCGGCGCACGAAGGCGTCGAAGTCGTCGATCGTGCCCAGGTCCGGGTGGACGGCGTCGTGGCCGCCCTCGGAGGAACCGATCGCCCACGGCACGCCGACGTCACGCGGCCCGGCGGTCAGTGAGTTGTTCGGGCCCTTGCGGTGCGTGCCGCCGATCGGGTGGATCGGCGGCAGGTACACCACGTCGAAGCCCATCCCGGCGATGGCAGGCAACCGCTCGGCCGCCGTGCGGAACGTGCCCGGAACCGGCGGCGCACCCTCACGGAGCACGGCGCCCTCCGAGCGCGGGAAGAACTCGTACCAGGAGCCGAAGAGAGCCCGCCGCCGCTCCACGAGCAGAGGCAGGGCGTCCGTGCGGGTGACCCGCTCCCGCAGCGGGTGGCGTGCGAGCACCGCTTCCACCCTGGGGGTGAGTGCCGCCGCCAAACGGGCCACGGGTGAGCGCCGTTCGTCCCGCAACGCCCGAGCGGCGTCGAGCAGGGCCCGGCGGCCGGCGCCCTCGGGCACCCCCCGCGCGGCGCGCTCGTACAGCCGCGCGCCCTCTTCGAGGGTGACTCCGGTGTCGGTCCCCGCCGGGACCTTCACCTCGGCGGCGCGGCGCCATCCGGTCACCGGGTCCGCCCACGCCTCCACGGCGTACGTCCAGCGCCCCTCGGCGTCGGGGGTCACGTCGGCGCCCCAGCGGTCGGTGCCGGGGGCCAGTTCGCGCATCGGGGTCCACGGGCCCCGGCGTCCTTCGGGGCCGATCAGCACCACGTCGGCGCCGACCGCCTCGTGACCCTCCCCGAAGATCGTGGCCGTGACCTGGAAGGTCTCCCCCGGCACGGCCTTGGCGGGGCGGCGCCCGCCTTCGACCACCGGCCGCACGTCCCGGACGGGGACGTCGAAGGTGACCGGGCGCTCCGTCGGGACGGGCGGCACCGCCCGCGCGGGGGCGCGCTCGCGGGGCGCCTTCGACCGGGCGGCGGCCCGCTCCGGGGCGGGCGGCTCGGCGCGGGCGGCCCTGCGCTTCGGGGCGCGCGGCTTCGGCCGGGCGGTACTCCACTCCGGGGCAGAGGTCGTCGGCCGGGCGGCGCTCGTCTGCGGAGCCTGGGTCATCGATCTCTCCTCTGGGTGGACGGCCGCCGGCCGCCGGTCACTCGTCGAAGCGCGTCCGCGCGCCGCGGCCGGCGGGGTCGGCGCCGGCCAAAGCTTGTGGACCCATAGTGCATGGATGGACACGAAGCGTCCTGTTGGGTCTTCAACGACTTCGGGAGCGGCTCGTGTTGCACGAATGGAGCAGTGTGCTCACTCTGATAGTGACTCAGAAGCGAACGACGCTCACGCTTCGTGCTCGGGGCATCGGCTCGCAGAGCCGTTCGGTACCGGAACCTTCGCTGAAGGGAGCCAAGAGCGATGAAAAGGTCAATCCCCTGCTACTACCACCTTGAGGTGGAGATCACCCCGGAGAGGATCGAGCAGGTCAAGCGCATTCTGGCCGCCCATCTCCGGCACTGGGGGTTGGGGACGCTCGTCGAACCCGTGAGCCACTGCGCCGGCGTACTGCTGCGGGCGGTGGTGGAACACGGGACGGACAAGAACACCGCCGTGGAGCTGTGGTGGAACAGGCACCACCTCATCACCGCGGTGTCGGACAACGAACGCGGCCTCCCGGACCCGCACTACGGGCCGCGGGGGTGTCTGGCGGAGATCGCCGCGCTGAGCGACGGCTGGGGGAACTACCCGGCAGGCGACGGAAAGATCATCTGGTTCTCGCACCGCGCCCGTTCCGCCGAACGGGCCCCGCTGGCGCCGTTCATGCCCACGCCCGGCCTGCGCACGGCCCTGCGTGTCCCGCGCGAGGTCCCCGTCGCCGCGCTCGCGGCTTCGGAACCGGTGGAACCGCTGGTCGCCGCCGCCCCGCCGAGCGTCCACATCCGGCGGTCCGACGGATCGTGCCCCAGGATGGTGGAACGATCCTCAGCGCCGGATCCGGGGCCACGCGTCGCCCCCGCCGTGTGAGCGTCACGTTCACGCGGCGGGGCACCAGGGCCGCGGCGCCCCGCTGGGGAAGCCGCGGCCCTTCGGCGTCCTGACGCCGGGCGCGCGACCGGACTCGACCACGCCCATCCGTACGGAGGCAGCGCGTGCGCACCTGGACCGGACGCCCATTCCCGCTGGGCGCCACCTACGACGGTGAAGGCACCAACTTCGCCCTCTTCAGCGAGGTCGCCGACCGTGTCGACCTCATCCTCATCGACGAGGAGGGCACACACCGCCGCGTCCCCCTCACCGAGGTCGACGGCTTCATCTGGCACGGCTACCTGCCCGGTGTCGGGCCCGGCCAACGCTACGGCTACCGCGTGCACGGCCCCTGGGACCCGGCCGCGGGCCACCGCTGCAACCCCGCCAAGCTGCTCCTCGATCCCTACGCAAGGGCGTTCGAGGGGCAGGTGGACAACCACCCCTCCCTCTACGAACTCGCCGAGGACGGACCCGACCCCGCCGACAGCGCCGCGCACACCCTGCTCTCGGTGGTGACCGACCCCGCCTTCGACTGGGAGGGTGACGTGCCGCCCAGACGGCGGTACGCCGACAGCGTGATCTACGAAGCGCATGTGCGCGGCCTGACGCGCAAGCACCCGGGGGTCCCGGCGAAGCTGCGGGGCACCTACGCGGGGCTCGCGACCGAGCCGGTCATCGACCACCTCCTCTCCCTCGGGGTGACCGCCGTCGAGCTGATGCCCGTGCACCAGTTCGCGCAGGACGGCTTCCTGCTCGACCGGGGCCTGTCCAACTACTGGGGGTACACCTCCATCGGCTTCTTCGCCCCGCACAACGCCTACGCGGCCCACGGCTCGCGCGGCGAACAGGTCACCGAGTTCAAGACGATGGTCAAGAAGCTGCACGCGGCCGGGCTCGAAGTGATCCTCGACGTGGTCTACAACCACACCGCGGAGGGCAACGAGCACGGCCCGACGCTGGCCTTCCGCGGCATCGACAACGCCTCGTACTACCGGCTCGCGGAGGACGACCCCGCCCACTACTTCGACACCACCGGCACGGGCAACAGCCTGCTGATGCGCCACCCCAACGTCCTCCAGCTCGTCATGGACTCGCTGCGGTACTGGGTCACCGAGATGCACGTCGACGGCTTCCGCTTCGACCTGGCCGCCACCCTGGCCCGCCAGTTCCACGACGTGGACCGGCTCTCGGCCTTCTTCGACATGGTCCAGCAGGACCCGGTGGTCGGCCGCGTCAAACTCATCGCCGAGCCGTGGGACGTCGGCGAGGGCGGCTACCAGGTCGGCAACTTCCCGCCGCTGTGGTCGGAGTGGAACGGCAAGTACCGGGACTCGGTGCGCGACTTCTGGCGCAGCGAGGAGCACACGCTCGCCGAGTTCGCCTCCCGGCTGACCGGCTCCGCCGACCTCTACCAGCACGACCGCCGGCGGCCGCGCGCCAGCGTCAACTTCGTGACCGCGCACGACGGCTTCACGCTGCGGGACCTGGTCTCGTACAACGACAAGCACAACGAGGCCAACGGCGAGGACGGCCGGGACGGCGAGAGCCACAACCGCTCCTGGAACTGCGGCGTCGAGGGGCCCACCGACGACGAGGCGGTGCTTGAGCTGCGGGGCCGGCAGCAGCGCAACTTCCTGGCCACCCTGCTGCTCTCGCAGGGCATCCCGATGATCGCCCACGGCGACGAGCTGGGCCGCACGCAGCGGGGCAACAACAACGCCTACTGCCAGGACAGCGAGCTCTCCTGGGTGGACTGGGACCTCGACCACGAACAGCGCGGCCTTGTCGCGTTCACCCGGCGCTGCATCTCCCTGCGCACCGCCCACCCCGTGCTGCGCAGACGCCGCTTCTTCCGCGGCGACACGGTGACCCACGAGGGCCAGCCGCTGGCGGACCTGGTGTGGCTGCGGCCCGACGCGCGGGAGATGACGGAGGACGACTGGCAGCGGGCGGACGCGCACTCCGTCGGGGTCTTCCTCAACGGTGACGCGATCGCGGAGCCGGACGCGCACGGCAGGCCCGTGGTGGACGACTCCTTTCTGCTGCTGTTGAACAGCTTCCGGGAGCCGGTCGCCTTCCGGCTGCCGGACCCCGCGTACGGTGAGCGGTGGATGACACGGATCGACACCTCGGACCCCCAGGGCCTTTCGGACGAGACCGAACACAAGGCGGGCAGCGAGGTCGCCGTCGAGGCACACAGTCTGCTCCTGCTCTCCCGGCCCTCCATGACCGCGAGCGGCACCGCGCGACAACGATGCCCGGACGGCGACGCCCCATGAGGCTCTCGGTACGCCATCCGCGGCAGATCCCGGGCCCGGCGGGCCCGAAAACACAGGTGCCGGAGTAATTCTCGAGGGTGCCTCGAATTCCAGGACGGGTTGCACATGCACCACGACGACAGGAAGCCACCGGGCCGGGAGAGCACGGCGGTCGCGGGCGAGGGAGCCCGCCCCGCCAGGAGGACCGGGTCCGTACTGAGTGAGTCAGCGGTCGGGGCTCCCTGCTGGGTCAGCCTGACGGCACGAGACCTCACCACCGCACAAAGGTTCTATGGGGCGGTGATGAACTGGCAGTTCCGCCCGGCCAAACTCGGTGAACAGTTCTCCGTCGCCACCGCCGAGGGCGACCCGGTGGCCGGGGTCGGCGCCGTCGCCACCTCGCTTCAGGTCGCGGTGGCCTGGACCCCGTACTTCGCCGTGCTGAGCGCGGACGAGACGGTGGCCCGCGTCCGGGAGCGCGGCGGGACGACCGCGGTGGGGCCGATCCCCTTCCCCAACGGGCGCGCGGCCCTGCTGTCCGACCGGGACGGGGCCGTCTTCGGGATCTGGGAGGGCGAGATCCTCACGAGGTGGCGCAGCGAGTCGCACGCCGCGCCGGCCTGGCTCCGGCTGCGCACCCGTGACGCCTTCGACGCAGCCATCTTCTACGGCGAGGTGCTCGACTGGGCGTGCGGGCGGCCGGAGTGCTGCGAGGTGCGCTACCAGGAGGAAGAGGTGGTCCTCTTCAGCGGCGGCCGCCCCGCGGCCCGGCTCAGCTCCGGTGCCGTCGAGGCCTCCCCCGACCCGGCGGTCCGGCCGCACTGGCAGGTCTACTTCACCGTGGCGGACGTCGAGGCGTGCGTGCGCGCGGCGGCCGAGAACGGCGGGCACGTGATCGACCAGGACCTCTCCGGGCGGCCCCCGACGGCGACGCTGCGCGACACGGACGGCGCGCAGTTCAGGGTCATCGGCCGAGAGCCGGGCCAGCGGCGGGCCTGAGACGATGGGTCCGAGGCGACGGGTCCGAGGCGACGGGTCGGAGACGGCGGGCCCGAGGGAGCCGGGCTACGAACCGCCCGGCTTCCGGCCCGTCCTGCCGCGGCTGCCGAGCGCCCGCTGGGCGGTGAAGAAGACTCCCGAGCCGTAGCGGCGCCGCAGGGCTGCCCGCGCGGCGTTGGCGCCCGGGGCCCCGTGCACACCGCCGCCGGGGTGCGCCGACGCGGAGGCGAGGTAGAGGTGCGGCACCGGGGTCTCCGGGCGGCCCGCTCCGGGTACCGGCCGGAAGACGAGCTGCTGGTGCATGTTGGTCGTACCGGAGTTGATCGCCCCGCCACGCAGATTGGCGTCCAGCGCCTCCAGCGTGGGCGGTGCCAGGACGCGCCGGCCGACGATCTTCCCCCGGAAGCCGGGCGCCATGCGCTCGATCTGCTCCTCCACCCGGTCGGCCATGGCTTCGCTCTCGCGCTTGTCCCACGTACCCGTGAGGCCGTCGTCGCCCGCGTCGCCCCGGACACCCTGCGGCACGTGCGTGTACGCCCACGCCGATTCTGTGCCCGCAGGGGAGCGTGTGGCGTCCGCCGTGGTCATCTGGCCGACCAGCGAGAAGGGCCTGTCCGGCACGAGACCCATGGCGATCTGCGCGGCGAACCGCGTCAACTCGTCCACGCCGTCGGCCACATGCACCGTTCCCGCGCCCCTCGCGCCCTCCGCCGTCCACGGGATCGGCCCCGACAGGGCCCAGTCCACCTTGAAGGTGGCGAAGTCCCACTGGAAGCGGCGCAGGTCTTGGAGCAGGCGGTGCGGCAGATGCGCGGCGTCGATCAGCTTTCCGTACAGGTCGGGGGCGGCCACGTCGGCGAGGACCGCCTTGCGCGCCACCACCCCTTCGCCCGCCGCGGTGCGCACGCCGACCGCACGGCCGCCGCGCACGACCACCTCGGTGACGGGCTCGCCGCAGCGCACGCTGCCGCCCCTGCGTTCCAGGCGGCCGACCAGGGCGGCCGTCAGCGCGCCCGCCCCGCCGACTGGTACGGGGAACCCGTACGTCTGGCCGAGCATGGACATCAGCCAGCCGAAGCCGCCGCTGCCGGCCGCCTCGGGTGCGAGGTCGGCGTGCAGGGCGTTGCCCGCGAGCAGCAGCCTGCCGCCCTCGCCCGCGAACTCCTCCTCGCCCAGCCTGCGCACGGGCAGCACCAGGGAGCGCGCCACCCGCAGACCGCCGCCCGCCCTGAGCCGCGCCGCCAGGGTCAGTCCGGATCGCACGGGCGGGAACGGCGTGAACAGGGCGTCGATCAGCGGCTCCCGCAGCCGGTCCCAGATGGCGTGCAGGTTCTCCCAGCCGCGTGCGTCGCCCTCGGCGAAGGAGTCGACGGACGCGCAGGTGACGTCGCGGTCGCGGCTGAGGACAGCGCAGCGGCCGTCCGTCAGCGGGTGGGCGAGCACGTGTTCGGCGTGGGCCCAGCGCAGCCCGTCGTGCTCCAGGCCGAGCCCGTCGATGATCGGCGACGCCGCCGCCAGCGGATAGAAGGCGCTGAACATGTCGCTGATGTAGTCGGGGTGCACCCCGCGGTCGCTGCGGACGGCGCCGCCCGGCTCGTCCTGGGCCTCCAGTACCTCGACGCTCCATCCGGCGTCGGCCAGCAGGTTCGCGGCCACCAGACCGTTGGGTCCCGCGCCGATCACCACTGCGTCCGGCATGAGTACTCCCCCGTCTCAGGTGACCGTGTGCTGGGCCGCGCGGTCATGGGGACGGCCCCGCTCGACCACCGACGCCAGGCGGCTCAGCATGCTGCGGTGCCGGAGCTGGATCAGGGCGTCGACCGCGGTGTTGTGCAGGGCGCCGCCCGGCCCCTGGAGCGGGTGTTCGTCGACGCGCACCAGTGTGTGCTCGCCCCAGGGCTGTACCTCGATGGCGATGCGGGCCGTGCCGAGCGCCCCGCTGTAGGCCTCCAGTTCGAGCCGGTCCGGCCGCTCCAGGCGGCGTACGACGGTGTGCCCCGAGAACTCCCGGGGGCCGAGCCGGACGGTGTACTCGATGCGGGACCCGACCTCGGGCCAGTCGCCGTCGACCGGCCGGGAGTCGTGCGTGCCGACCACCCAGTCGGCGTACCGGTGCCCGTCGTCGAGCACCTCCCACACCGCGGAGGGCGGCCTCTTGATCAAGTGGTGGCGTACGGCCACGTCATGCCTCCTCGTCTCGCGCGAGCCCGTCCGGGCCTGCGCCTCAGGACTGTCCGTCAGGGCAGCGGGGTGCCACCGGTGGCGTTCACGATCTCCGCGGTGATGAAGCTCGCGTGCCCGGACGCGAGGAACACGTAGGCAGGAGCCATCTCGGCGGGCTGCGCGGGCCGGCCCATCGGCGCCTGCTTGCCGAACTCCGCGGTGTCCGGCAGCGTCGCGGGGATCAGCGGGGTCCACACCGGCCCCGGGGCCACGGCGTTGACACGGATGCCGTCCTCGACCAGCATCTGCGCGAGCCCCTGGGTGAACGCGACGATGGCGCTCTTGGTCATCGCGTAGTCCAGCAGGTGCGGGCTCGGCTTGTAGGCCTGCACCGACGTGGTGTTGATGATGGAGCCGCCCGCGGGGATGTGCGGCACCGCCATCTTGCTGATCCAGAACATGCCGTACAGGTTCGTGTGCATCACCCGGTCGAACTGTTCGGTGGAGATGTCACCGATCCCGCCGGGCTGCGACATCTGGTACGCGGCGTTGTTGACGAGGACGTCGATCCGCCCGAACTCCTCCACCGCGCGCGTCACGAGCCTGCGGCACTGCTCCTCCTCGCGGATGTCGCAGGGCACGGCGATCGCCTTGCGTCCGGCGTCCTCGACGAGGCGCGCCGTCTCCCGGGCGTCCTCCGCCTCTTCGGGCAGATGGGTGAAGAGGACGTCCGCGCCCTCCCGCGCGAAGGCGATCGCGACCGCCCTGCCGATGCCGGAGTCGCCGCCGGTCAGCAGCACCTTGTGCTCCTTGAGGAGCCCGCTGCCCCGGTACGAGTCCTCGCCGTGGTCCGGCGGCGGGTCCATGGGCCCCGTCCAGCCGGGCGGTTCCTGGTCCTGCTGGGCGAAGTCCGGCTGCGGATGGCGCGTCGTCGGATCCTGCCGGCCCGGTGCGCCGGAACTGTCGTTCATCAGTCGTGGCCTTCCTGCTCGTTCCTTCCAGCCTCCGTGCCACGGGCGGCGGCCGCACGCGGGGAGGCGCCTCGGGTGCCCCGGCGCACGGGGGTGAAACGGAAGCTTCCGCGAACCGGAATCGGCTTCCGGGCGCCACGCGATCTCCGCGTGACCCTATGGCCAACGGTTGAGGATTGGACGGGTTCCCAGCCCGGGAGCGTTTATTACTCATTCTTTGGCAAGAATTTGCTCTGTCATCAGACGTTAATGCGATGGCAAAGTGGAGGACACGGCGGCCCAGCAGGCTGCCTTCTGGGCCACCCGGAGCAGCCCGTCACCCGGCCTCTCCGTACCGCCCTTCCGTCACCATCGACCCGACCACACCGCGTCCCGGCCCCGGCCGTGCGGACGCAGGAGGCAGGCCACCATGAAGTCACTGATCGACAACGCCCGATCCTTCGCCGCGACCCATGTCGCGGACCCACGGAACACCGAGGCCTTCCGGGCCCTGGGAGCGGGGCAGTCCCCCGAAGCCCTCTTCATCACGTGCTCCGACTCGCGCGTCGTCCCCTCCCTGATCACCGGAGCGCGCCCCGGCGAACTCTTCGAACTCCGCACGGCGGGCAACGTCGTACCCCCCTACCCCTCGGCCGGCCCCGCGGAGCGCGACGGCCACCCGATGAGCGAAGCGGCCACCATCGAGTACGCCGTGTGCGTCCTCGGGGTCAGCTCCATCGTCGTCTGCGGGCACTCGCACTGCGGCGCGGTGGGCGCCCTGGTGCGGGGCGAGGACCTGTCGGCCGTGCCGGCCGTCCGCGACTGGCTGGAGCACTCCGTGGCCCCGGACGACGCCCTGCGTTCCCTCACCCGGACCTCGGCGGACGTCGCGGAAGCCGTGCAGGAGCACGTGCTCGCCCAAGTGGCGAGGCTGCGCGCCTACCCGTGCGTCAGCGAGCGCGTCGAGGACGGCTCGCTGACCCTGCACGCCTGGTACTACGAGGTCCACACCGGGACCGTCTCCGCCCACCGTCCTTCGTCCGGCAACCGTCCTTCGTCCGGCGACCGCCCGGCGTTCGGTCCGCTGTGAAGCCCGCCGTGCCCCTAGGCCCGGCCCGCTCCCACGACAGGACCCTCCACTCTCATGTCCTCCTTCCTCTCACCCTTCCGCAAGCTGCGTGAGCCCGGCGTTCTCCGCCAGGACCTCCTCGCCTCGCTCGTCGTCTTCCTGGTCGCCCTGCCGCTCTGCGTGGGCGTGGCCGTCGCCTCCGGCGTCCCCGCCGAACTCGGCCTGGTCACCGGCATCGTCGGCGGCCTGGTCGTCGGCTTCCTGCCGGGCAGCGCCCTCCAGGTGAGCGGCCCCGCCGCCGGGCTTACCGTCCTCGTCTTCGAGGCGGTGCACGAGTTCGGCCTCGGCATGCTCGGCGCCATCGTGCTGCTCACCGGCGCGCTTCAGGTCACCCTCGGCCTGCTGCGCTGCGGCCGGTGGTTCCGCGCGATCTCCGTCTCCGTCGTCCAGGGCATGCTGGCCGGCATCGGTCTCGTGCTGATCCTGGGTCAGCTCTACACCATGGCCGGGGCCGAACAGCCGCGTTCCGGGCTCGACAAGATATCCGGGCTGCCCGGCCTCCTCGTCGACACGCTGGGCGACACCGCCGCACTGACCGCCGCCGCCGTCGGCATCGGCACCATCGCCGTGCTCGTGCTCTGGCCGAAGCTGCCCGCCGCCGCACGTCTGGTGCCCGCCCCGCTGGCGGCGGTCGCGCTGGCCACCGCCGTGTCGGCCGCGCTGCACCTGGACGTGGCGAACGTCGAGGTGCGCGGCCTTGTCGACGCCATCCAGCCGCCCGGCCTCGGCGATCTGGCCGACCTCGGCAGCGTGGCGGTGCTCGGCACGGTCCTCGCGTTCACGCTGATCGCGTCCGCCGAGTCCCTGTTCAGCGCGGCCGCCGTGGACCGCATGCACGACGGACCACGCACGCACTACGACAAGGAACTCGTCGCCCAGGGCGTCGGCAACACGGTGTGCGGCGTGCTCGGCGCGCTCCCCATGACCGCGGTCATCGTCCGAAGCTCCGCCAATGTGCAGGCCGGTGCGCGTACGCCGCTCTCCCGCATCATGCACGGCGCCTGGCTGCTGCTCTTCGCCGTACTCCTGCCGTCCGCGCTCGGCATCATCCCGCTGGCCGCGCTCGCCGGTGTCCTCGTGCACGCCGGCTGCAAACTGATACCCGTCAAGGAGATCGTCCCGCTCGCCCGCGCCCACCGCGGGGAGGCCGTCGTCCTCGCCGTCACCGCGATCGCCATCCTGGTGACCAACATGTTCGAGGGCGTCGTGCTCGGCCTCGTCCTGGCCGTGGTCAAGTCCGCCTGGGACACCTCCCATGTGCAGGTGGACGTGCGGGAGCTCACCGACGGCCGCATGGTCGTGACGCTCGCGGGCAACGCCACGTTCCTGCGGCTGCCGCGCATCCTGGAGACGCTGGAGGCCCTGCCCAAGGACCGGCCCATCGAGCTGGACCTGACCGTGGTGCGCCACCTGGACCACGCCTGCCGTACGACGCTGGAGAACTGGGCCCTGCGGCACAACGACAGCGGCACGGAGGCCGTCCGGATGCGGACACGTCCGCCGGCCGACCCCGAGTCCGGGGAGCCCGGGGAGCCCGCCGAGATACCCGCGCGGGCGACCGCCCGCAACTGAGCCTCGCCGCCGCCGCGCGGAGGTCCGGCGTGCCCGCGCCCGGAAGGCAAAGGCACGCTTCACCCCCTCTTGACACTTACTTGACCGACTCTTTACCTTCAAGTGGCGACGGAACAGATCATCTGAAACCCGTCGCTTACGGCTCATATCTATGGAGGTTTCACCATGGAGCAGCTCATCAAGCGCATGACCGAAGAATCCGTGTGGCAGAAGTGGGTCGCCGCCAACTCGGCGCAGGGCGGGGCCGGTTCCGCGAAGGACGGCTGCATCAGCTCAACGCCCAAGAGCGGCTGCATCAGCGCTACCGGCAAGACCGGCTGTATTTCCTGACCTGTTGAGTCACTGAACGTCGAGCGGGGCCGCCGCGGCCGTTGGCACGGCGGCCCCGCTCTCGTCCCCCGGCCCCCGCCTCCCCCGGAGTTTCCTTGAACCGCCTGCCGAGCGCCGACGTCCTGGACCGGGTCCGGGACATCCCCCTCTACCGAGCCTCCGTCGAGCGCGGCGACTTCCCGATCCTGGAGAAGCCCGCGATGGCCGAGGGCTTCCCCGAGAACTGGATGACCCCCGAGCTGGCCCGCGCCCTGGAGACCGGCGAGGCGGAGTTCGTGCTCTCCACCGGCACCAACCACGCCCGGATGCAGCTCATCCGCCCGCCGTACTTCCTGCTCCGCTCCTACTACCGGCTCTGGAGCGAACACCCCGAGCTGGGCGCGTCCTGGCACGACGGGGCCAAGCGGATCTCGCTGACCACCGTCCTCGCCACCGAGCACGTCGCCCGCGTCAACTCCCGCAAGCCGGGCGCCACACCGGGCGAACGCTGGCTGGACGACCGGACCCTGTACCTCAACCGCACCCTTGACCCGGCCGACTGGGACCGCGCCGAGGTCGAGCGGATGCTCGCCGAGATCCAGGAGGTCGCCGCCGCGCACCCCCGGGGCTCGTATCTTCTTGACTGCTCCGGCTACCACCTGGCCCACCTCGTCGCCAGGGTCACCGAGTGGGACCTGTGGGACGCCTTTCCGCCACCGGCGGGCATCGTCCACGCGTACGAGTACACGCCCCTGAACGTCCGCGCCGAACTGCGGGCCCGCTTCGGCTGCCCCGTGGTGGACCTCTTCGGCAGCACGGAACTCGGCTACCTCTTCTACAGCGAGGCCGACGGCTCGTACCGTCCCTACCTGCACGGCATGAGCGTCGAGCTGATCCCGGTGGAGCCCGGCAGCGGCATCCACAGCCTCATCGTCACCAGCGTCCGCAACCCGTACATGCCACTGGTCCGCTACCGCTCGGGCGACTGCGTCCGCACCCGCGACGGCAGCGCCGACCCGCAGCGGATCGTCTCCTTCTGCGGCCGTGAGAAGGAGCTGCTCGCCACACCCGCGGGCCCCGTCGCCCAGGCCGACCTGGACGCCCGCGTCGCCGACGTCACCCCCCGGGTCTTCCTCCAGCAACTGCGGCTGACCGGCGAGGCCGAGTGCCTGCTGTGGTGCACGACCTTCGACGGCTCCCCCCTGACGCCCGAGGAGAGCCGCGAACTCGCGGCGGCCGTCGGCGAGTTGACCGGACGCGACTGCCGGGTCGAGCACCGCGCCCGCATACCCATCGGACACTCCGGCAAGTACGCCTGGCTGATCCCGTAGCCCCCGAGCCCCCGTCAGGAGCCAGCCCCCATGCCCGTCAAGACGGCACCCACCGCCGAGGAACTGCTCGGCGGCGACCTGCACGCGGAAGTGGTCCGGCACTTCGCCGCGCGGCCCGGCGCGCCGGACACCGCCTTCGTCACGGACCAGGTCCGCGAGTGTCTCCGCTATCTCTACCTGGTCTCGCGGCACCCCGACCGCCTCGGCGGCCTCTTCCTGCCCGTGGAGCAGGACATCGACGAGATCTGGCACCACCTGATCCTCCAGACCCGCGAGTACCGCGACCTGTGCGAACAGCGGCTGCCCGGCGGCCACTTCATCCACCACCGCAGCATCTCCTACGACACCTACCAGGCGGCCCCGGGGCGCGAGACGGCCGCCGAGGAGGCGCTGCGCTGGATACCCCTCTACACCGCCGCATTCGGCCCCTTCGACGAGGCGGCGCTGCCGCACTGGACGGTCGTGCGGTTCCTCCACGACGAACTCGGCCTCTCCCTGGCGGAGATCGCGGCCATGGCGGGCGAGGCGGAGACGCCGTCACGCGGAGCCGCGTGACCGCCACCGCCCCGCGGGCCCGGGAAGCGGCGGCGCCCCACATCCTGCGGCGCGCCCTGACCGTGCTCGTCGTCTCGCAGGCACTCGGCGGTGCCGGCATGGCCGCGGGCATCACGGTCGGCGCGCTGCTCGCCGAGGACCTGCTCGGCTCCACGGGTCTCGCCGGGCTTCCGACCGCGCTGTTCACCGCGGGGGCGGCGCTCGGCGCGGCGGTGATCGGGCGGATCTCGCAGCGCCGGGGACGGCGCCCCGGCCTCGCCCTCGGCCACGGCGCCGCCGCGCTCGGCAGCGCCGGAGTGGTCGCCGGGGCCACCTGGCAGTGGGCGTGGCTGCTGCTGACCTCGCTCTTCGTGTACGGGGCCGGCACGGCCACGGGCCTGCTCGCGCGGTACGCGGGCGCCGACCTGGCCCCGCCCGAGCGGCGCGGGCGGGCCACCGGCACCGTGCTGCTCGCCACGACGCTGGGCGCGGTCGCGGGCCCGAACCTCGTCGGCCCCACGGGCACCCTCGCCCATGCCTGGGGCATCCCGCGGCTCGCGGGCCCCTTCCTGCTCGCCGCGGTCGCCTACGCGGCCGCCGGTCTGGTCCTCCTGCTGTGGCTGCGGCCCGACCCGCTGCTCCTCGCCCGCGCCGCGCAACCACCGCCGCGGGAGCCGGTGGCCGCCGCACCGAAGTCCGGCCGCTTCACCCCCGGCGTCGTCACGGGCGCCACCGTGATGATCACCGCCCAGTTGGTGATGATCGCCGTGATGACGATGACACCGGTCCACATGGCCGGGCACGGCCACAGCACGCAGGCCGTGGGGCTCGTCATCGCGCTGCACGTGGGCGCGATGTTCCTGCCGTCACCGCTGAGCGGCCTGCTCGCCGACCGCTTCGGCCGGCTGCCCGTGGTGGCGGCGTCCGGTGCCGTGCTGGTCTGCGCGGGCCTGCTCGCCGGTCTCGCGCCGCCGGGCGGCGTGCTGTGGCCGGCCTGCGCGCTCGTCGTGCTCGGCGTCGGCTGGAACCTCGCCCTGGTCGGCGGCACCGCGCTGGTCACCGACGCCGCCCCGGCGGAGAGCCGCGCGTCCGTGCAGGGCCTGGTCGACGTGGGCATGTCCCTGGCGGGCGCGACGGGCGGCATGGCCTCCGGTCTGGTGGTGGCGGGCGGCGGCTATCCGCTCCTCGCCGTGGCGGCGGGCGTCCTCGCGCTCGCGGTGATCCCGGCGGTGGCCGTGCGGGGGCGCGGGGCCGGTTCGGGGGCCGGTCCGGGCACTGCCGGGGATGGTCTATGATTGATCTTGAGCTCGCCGCCGGAACTACGGTGGCAGGCCAGGCGTTGGTGGTCCAAGGAAAGGCGCCCCGCTTCCTGCGGGGAGATGTAGGTGCAAGGCCTGCCCAGCGCTCGACGGACCCCGGTCTCCGGTTACGGAGACCGGGGTCTTTTTGTGCGCCGACGCCTGGACAGTGACATCCCGTCAGCCCAGCATGGGGCCGCCTCGTTGTTCACCGGCGCTTCACCTCGCCACACATTACCCAGCGGTAAGTCTTCATACGGAGATCACAGACTCTGTCCGTTCAGTTCCCCGGACTTCCTTCCCGAAGGGATCTTCACGTGGTCACCCCCCGCAGTCCCCGGTCGGCGGCGCTCGCCCTCGCCACCACCGTCGTGTCGCTCGCCGCGCTCGCCGTGCCGTTCCAGGCCCTGGCCGCCCCGGCAGGCCAGAAGAACGCGCTGCCCGCCGTCACGCCGCGCGCCGAGACCCCGGCCCTGCACGACGACGAGGCGGGCGGCGACGCCGACGCCGACGACCCGGCGATCTGGCGCGACGCCGCGCACCCGGACCGCAGCCTGGTCATCGCCACCGGCAAGCAGGGCGGACTGCGCGTCTACGACCTGAGCGCCCGTGAGGTGCAGTCCCTGCCCGCGCCCGCCGCGCCGGGCCCCGACCACGCCCCCGGCCGCTACAACAACGTCGACCTCGTGCACGGGCTGCGCCTGTCGTCCGGCAAGGCCGACCTCGCGGTGACCAGCGACCGCGGCACCGACCGGCTCCGCTTCTACCGCATCGACAACAGCCGCCCCGGCGGCCCGCTCACCGACGTCACGGACCCGTCGGCCCCGCCCGTCTTCTCCGCCGACCAGCAGGAGATCGACGACCAGCGCACCGCGTACGGGCTCGCCACCTGGACCGACAAGGCCACGGGCCGCTCCTACGCGCTGGTCAGCCAGCGTGAGCGGACGAGCATCGCGCTGCTCGAACTCACCCCCGCGGCCGACGGCAAGGTCGGCTACCGCAAGGTCCGCACCCTCGACCTGCCCGCCGACTTCCGCCTGCCCAACGGCACTTCCTGGACGCCCTGCGGCGAGCCCGGCGAACTCCCGCAGGTCGAGGGCATGGTGGTCGACCCGGCCGACGGCACGCTGTACGCGGGCCAGGAGGACGTCGGCATCTGGCGGCTCAGCGCCGACCTGACGGGCAAGCCGAAGCTGATCGACAAGGTCCGCGAGTACGGCGTCCCCGGCACCTATGACGAGGAGACCGAGGAGTGCACCGCGGGCACGGACCCGGGCTACGGCGGCAAGCGCATCACGGCCGACGTCGAGGGCCTCACCCTTCTCACCGAGCAGGACGGCGACGGCTACGTCCTGGCGTCCAGCCAGGGTGACAACACCTTCGCCGCGTACGACCGCGAGGTCTCCGACGCCAACGAGTACGAGGGCGGCTTCCGCGTCACCGCGGCGTCCGCCACCCTCGACGGCTCGGAGGAGTGCGACGGGGCCGCCGTGCTGAACGCGCCGCTGGGCGCCAAGTTCCCCAACGGTCTGCTCGTGGTGCAGGACGGCCATGACGCGCCCGGGGACGCCGAACGGCCCTCCACGAACTTCAAGTTCGTGGACCTCGGCAAGGTCATGAACGCCATCGACGACTGACGCGTCCGGCGGCCGGCCGTGCGGTGGAGACGAGTTCGGCCACCGTCGCCAGTTTGACCCGGGGCCGGCCCGCGGCCTCGCCGCGGGCCACCTCGGCACGTTCGATCGCGGCCAGGCCGCGGGCGTCGATCACCTGGCGGTTGCGGCGGCGGACCAGGCGGTGGAAGGCGCGTGCCGGCTGCCGCGGGGCGGGCAGGGCACCGGCGACCGCGTCGGCCAGGAGGGTCGAGACCGTCTCGGCGGCGCAGGTCCGGTTGGCGCCGATGCCGCCGGTGGGGCCGCGCTTGATCCAGCCCACGACGTAGCTGCCGGGACGCCCGGTGACCCGGCCGCCCTCGTGCGGCACGGTGCCCGTCGCCTCGTCGAAGGGCAGGCCGGCCACCGGCACACCGCGGTAGCCGATCGCGCGCAGCATCAGGCCCGCCCGTATGACGCGCTCCCCCGTCCGTGACGCGACGCGCACGGCGTCGACCCTGTCCTCCCCCTGGACCTCCACGGGTTCACTGTGGAAGCGCAGGACGATGCGCCTGCCCGGCTCCGGCTGCCGCTCCCAGTCCACGCGGGCGCGGGTGACGTCGCGCAGGACGGCCGCCTTGTCGTTCGGGCCCGCCGCGTCGACGGCGGCGGCGATCCTCGGGTCGTGGTCGTCGACGATCAGCTCGACGCCGGGAAGGTGCTTCAGGGCGAGGAGTTCGGACCGGGTACAGGCCGCGTGCTCGGGGCCGCGCCGCGCGATGAGAACCACCTCGCGCACCTTGCTCGAACGCAGCGCCGTCAGGGCGTGGTCCGCTATGTCGGTGCGGGCCAGCGCGTCGGGGTCGGCGAGCAGGACGCGCGCCACGTCGAGCGCGACGTTGCCGTTGCCGACCACGACGACGCGTTCCGCCGACAGGTCGACGGCGTCGGGTGCCACGTCGGGGTGGGCGTTGTACCAGGCGACGAACGCGCTCGCGGAGAGGGAGCCCGGCAGGTCCTCGCCGGGTACGTCCAGGCGCCGGTCGGCGGAGGCGCCCACCGCGTAGATCACCGCGTCGTGGTGGTCGGCGATCTCCCCGGTGGTGACGTCGGTACCCACGTCGAGTCCCAGGTGCATCCGCACCCTCGGGTGCGTGTGGAAGCGCGCGAAGGTGTCGCCGACCCGCTTGGTCGCGGGGTGGTCCGGTGCCACGCCGTAGCGCACGAGGCCGCCCGCGACCGGCAGCCGGTCGATCAGGGTGATCTCGGCGCTGGTGTGCAGGAGCAGGTCCTGCGCCGCGTACATCCCGGCGGGGCCCGTGCCGACGACGGCGATCCGCAGCGGCGCGAAGTCGGCGGGCAGGACGCGCGGGAAGGACGGCTCGCCCCAGGGGTGGAAGTTCGGCCCCTCGGGCTCCGGCGCGGGTCCGCCCGCGCCGCCCCCGTCGAAGTAGCCCGCGTTGATCGCGGCGTACTCCCGCTGGGCGGCCGGCAGCTTGTCCACCGGGAAGATCGCGTCGACCGGGCAGGCGTCGGCACAGGCACCGCAGGCGATGCATGTCTCCGGGTCGATGTGCAGCATCTCCGTGCTGCCGAACTCCCGCTCCTGCGGCGTGGGGTGGATGCAGTTGACCGGGCACACGGCCACGCAGGTGGCGTCGTTGCAGCAGGTCTGGGTGATGACGTAGGTCATGTTCGTGGACTCGGTTCGGCTCGGATCCGTCGGCTCGGATCGGTCGGATCGGTCGGTTCGGCTCAGATGAGGTGGGCGCGCTTGTAGAAGACCAGGGCCGGCTTGGTGAGCAGACCGCACGAGGCCAGGAACTCCATCAGCCCGGCACAGCTCGACCGCATCATCGACTTGTGGTGCTCGTTGGCCTTCGCCTCGGCGAGAGCGCGCTTCTCGTCGAGCCCGGCGTTCGCGTAGACCTTGCGGTTCACCATGCTGGTGACGATGACGTACGAGGCGATGGCGATCACCAGGGCGTTGAACCGGCGGCGCACGCGGCCCGCGCCCGCGAGGTGCTTGCGTGTCTGGTCGCGGGCGAACTTCATGTGCCGCGACTCCTCGACCACGTGGATGTTGTTGATGGTGCGCACGAACGGTACGACCCGCTCGTCGCGCATCCAGTCGCGCTGCATGACGTCGAGCACCTCTTCGGCGACGAGGATCGCGGCGTACGCGGCCTCTCCGAAGGCGATCGACTTGAACATCCGGCCCATTTCGGTGGCGAACCGGTGCGGGCGGTACGGCGGCGCGCCGAGCTTCTCGGCGCCGCGGGCGAACATGATCGAGTGGCGGCACTCCTCGGCGATCTCCGTGAGCGCCCACTGGACCTCGGCGCTGGTCGGGTCCTTGGCGTACACGTCGCGCAGCACCATCTGCTGGAGGATCATCTCGAACCAGATGCCGGTGCTGGCCACCGAGGCGGCCTCCTGCCGGGTCAGCTCCTTGCGCTGTTCCTCGGTCATCTCGCGCCAGTAGTCGGTCCCGTAGAGCGTGCTCCACTCGGGGCTCGCGCCGTGGAAGCCGCGGTCCAGCGGGGTCTCCCAGTCGACCTCGGTGGCCGGGTCGTACGCCAGCACGGCGGCCGAGTGCAGCAGCCGCCGGGCGATGTCGCCCTCCGGTCGGGTGTCCTGTGTGCTCGGCCGAACAGTGCTGCTTGCCATTGCTGCGGCTCCTTGACTCAGACGTCAGGGCGGAGGGGGGCCGCGGCGCCGCCGGACGGCACGCCACGACCCCGTTGTTAGACAGAAGGTATAACAACGGGGTCTGCGTGCCTACCCTCCAGTAAGCACGAGTGGCTACGAGATGTGCGCGTGCCGGGAGGGGTCAGGTATGGCTCAACTGCTCCTCGGTGCCGCTCGGCTGTCCCGCGGGCGTCCACCGGATTCTGGTGCTGCACGCGGCGACCACCAGCGCCGAGGCGGCGACCGCGGCGAAGCCCCAGACCAGACTGCTCGCGTGGGCGATGAAGCCGATGAGCGGCGGCCCGGCGAGCAGCCCCGTCGTCCCCATGGCCGCGACCAGCGTCAGGGAGTCCGAGCCCTGCCCCGCCGCCGCCACGTACACGCAAGGAGTGACGGCCGCGATGCCGAGGCCGACGCAGGCGAAGCCGATCAGGGCCGGGACCAGGCCGCCGCTCACCAGGGCGAGGAGCAGCCCGGCGCCGGCCAGGGCGCTGCCGAACAGGACGACGCGGCCGTCGCCGAAGCGGCTGCGCCAGCCGTCGGCGAAGAGGCGGGCCACGAGCATCATTCCGGAGACGACGGCGATGCCGAGGGGCGCGAGGCCCGCCGACGCGTCGGCGACTTCCTCCAGATACAGCGCCGACCAGTCGTTCATGGCGCCCTCGGTCACGGTGCCGAACGCCATGGCGACGCACATCCACAGCGTCAGGGCGGACGGCACGGTCCACTTCCGCGCCCGCTTCTTCCCCTTCTCCTCCTCGGCCGCGGGCTTCGCGACGGCCGGCTCGTCCTGGAGAAGGCCGGTGCGCGCCACGGCCACGAGGAGGAACAGGAGCGCCGCGGCCGCGCCGAAGTGCACGGCGACCGTGGAGTCGGCCGCGTTCATGCCGGACGCGAGCAGCGCGGCGAGCAGCGAGCCGCCACTGAACGTCGCGTGCAGCCGGGCCATGGCGTTGCGCTCGTGGCGGCTCTCCAGCGCGGCGCCCTGCGCGTTCATCGCCACGTTCAGGCAGCCCACGAGCACGCCGTCGACGCACATGACGAGCAGCGCGACGGGGTAGTTCGGCGCCGCGGCGAGGGCGAGGAGGACCAGGGCGAGGGCGAGCGCGGAAAGGAGCGCGAGGCGCTGCGAGCCCAGCCGCCGCATGAGGGCCGCGACCAGGGGGAACGACACGGCCGCGCCGACACCGGCGGCCATGAGCAGGACGCCGACCTCCGCCGCCGTCAGGCCGAGGTCCGCCTTGATGGCGGGAATCCGGGCCGCCCACGTGGCGTACTGGAAGCCGAGCGCGCAGAACAGGGCCGCGATCGCCAGCTGTCCGCGGTGGAAAGGATCACGTACGCGGAGCACCCGCATCAGCCCACTTCTCTGTCGCGCGGTGCCGGACCGGCCGGCACCGCCCTGGACATGTACACGGCCGTCGGGCCGTACCCCGCGGGGAGACCGGCTCCCTCGTCGGCGGCGTATCCCCGCCGCGCCCAGTACTGGTGGCTGCCGCCCACGGCCACCAGGGAGATCCGCTCGTACCCGTGGGCGCGGGCCGCGGCCGTGAGTCCGTCGAGCAGGTGGTGGGCGAGCCCTCGCTGCCGCAGGTCCTCGGCCACGACGATGTCGTGCAGGTGCAGATTGCGCGACGGGAGCGACGCGTCGGCGGGCTCGTCCCCCGGACTGCCCAGGTCCGGGTACCGCTTCTCCGGGTACGGCAGGGCCAGCAGATAGCCCGCGAGCCGGGGCCCGGAGTCGAGCGCGAAGCAGGTGTCCGGCGACGCGAGCATGCGGGACCGCAGCGCGTCCCTGCCCTCGGTGAGACCGAGCCGGGTGTAGGCGCGGGCTTCGAGCTCCACGATGCCGTCCCAGTCGCCCTCGGCGATGCGGCGTACCCGTACCGCCCGGTCGGCGGGCACATCGAGCAGGTGGGTGCGGCTCATGCGTCCCCGCCCTCCGCCCAGGTGTACGTCAGCGGTCCGAAGCCGTTGAAGCCCTGCGTCATATAGCTGGTCGCGTACGCGCCGCTGGCCAGGACCCACACCGGATCGCCCGATTCCAGCGCCTCGGGCACCGGCACGAGGCCGTGCTCGTGCGAGAAGGCGTCGTCGCTGTCGCAGGTGGGGCCCGCCACCACGGCGGGCACGGACTCGGCGTCGCGGTGCGTGGGGAAGACCAGGCGGTACTGCAACTGGTCCATCTCGTAAAGGCCGTTGAACTTGCCGCAGCTCAGATAGAGCCAGTGCTGCCGCTCGCCGTCGGGGCGGCGCCGGGCGGCGAGCCGGGAGACATGGGCGCGGATGGCCCCGTGGTCGGCGATGAGGTGGCGTCCGGGCTCGATGACGAAGCCGAGCCGGTGCCCCGGGATCGCACCGAGCCGTGCCATGCCCTCGCGGATCACCGTGAAGATCTTGTCCATCGGGGGGTGGAGCGACCGGCCGTGCTTGTCGCGGTAGCCGAGCGCGGGCAGCCCGCCGCCGAGGTTGACGTGGTCCAGGGAGATGCCGCGCGAGGTGAGCGCGGTCAGCACGTCGGCGATGAGGTCGCAGGCGCCGCTCCAGGCGTCCGCCGTCATCTGCTGCGAGCCGACGTGCACGGAGAGCCCGGCGGGCGTGAGCCCCAGCTCACGTGCCTTCTCCAGGATGGCGACGGCGTCGGCGGGCGAACAGCCGTACTTGTTGCTGAGCCCCCAGAGCGCCCCCTCCCCCGTGGTCGCGAGCCGGCAGAACACCCGGGCGCCGGGCGCGTGCCGCGCGATGGCGGCCACGTCCTCCAGGCTGTCGGTGGCGAAGTCCGTGATGCCGAGGCGGTGCGCGTCGGCGATGTTGCTGTCGGACTTCACGGTGTTGCCGTAGTGCATCCTGCCGATCGGCACCCCGGCGCTCAGGGCCTGCTCGACCTCGTGGGGGCTCGCCGCGTCGACGCCGCAGCCCCGCGCGGCGAGACGGCCGAGCACCTCGTCCACCGGGCAGGCCTTCATGGCGAAGCGGACGGCCACGCCGGGCAGTTCGCGGCGCAGCGCCTCGTAGGCCTCCTCGATGCCGGCCAGGTCGAAGACGATCCGGTCGTCGTCGGCGGCCGCCAGGGCTTCGAGGAGCCGCGGGGCGGCCCCCCGACCCGTCGCGGGGAGCGACGCGGTCTCGCACATCATCGTGGCGCTCATGCCTGCCGTCCGGCCGTCAGGTGCGCGCCGGTTTCCCCGGCAGCCCGCATCAGGGGCTCCCAGGCCTCGGTGAGCAGGGCGAAGTCCTCGATGTCGTCGCGTGCCTCTTCGAGGAAGCGCTCGCGGCGGCCTGCGAGGAGGTCGGCGAAGTGCGCGTACCGGCCGCCGAGGCTGCGGTAGGCGGCGTCGATGCGGTCGAGGCGCCGCACGTTGCCCGCCCTGTCGAGCGTGGCGCTCTCCCGGGCGAACTCGCTGATGGCCGAGGCGCGGACCTGGCCGTCACGGTCGAGCAGGGTTTCGCCGGCCGCGGCCATCCGCTCGTAGATGAAGTTGAAGTAGAGCATCGAGAGGAAGAACTTCACGAAGCGCGTCTGGTACGCGATGAAGCCGGCGTCGGTCCTGCGTTCCGCGGTGTAGTAGTTGACGATGTCGCGGTTGTGCAGGACGCCGGGCAGTGCCGCGTCGTGGACCAGGTGGATGAGGAAGTAGTCGCTGCCGATGGTGTCGGTCGCGGGCGGCAGCGGCACGCGTTCGTGCACGCCGTGGAAGGCGATGTTGCACATGTCCACGCGCATCGGGTCGACCAGGGTCAGCGTCGCCCGGTCGCCGGTGAAGGTCTCGGAGCCCGCGCCCTTGAACGAGTCGTCGACCAGCTCCCGCTTCTGCTCGTCGGTCCAGTCGTCCGGCGCCCAGAGGCTGACCACGTCGTGGTAGACCCCGGGGTCGAGGGCGCGGATCTCGCCGATGTCGACGGAGAGCTCGCCCACGAAGGAACTGCCCACCATCGCCACCCGCTTGTGCGCGTGGCGCGGTTCGAGGGCGGTCTCGATGTCGCCGCGCGCCGCGTCGGCCGCGCTCCTGCCGAGGGACGCGAGTTCGTGGTGGACGGGGAAGACGGGCTCGCCGTCGAGGATCTGGTAGCGGCTGTCGGAGTCCCTGCGGTGCACGGACTCGCAGCCGAGCGCCGCCGCGATGAGGAACGCGCGGTTGGTGCAGGCGCCGTAGGAGACCGTCGCCGGGAGCATCAGCTCCAGCATCAGTTCGGGCTTGGCGACGTCCGCGCGGGCGATCACCCGGCTGAGGAAGGCGCGCTGCTCCGGCTCACCGAGGTGGTGGACGCTGATCCGCGGGTCCTCCGGCAGCGCGCGGACGGCCGCCGCGTGGGCGGCGAACGTGGCCGGGTCCGAGGAGTCGAGGATCAGCAGGTGCACCTCGACGTCGAAGTGGGCGGTGGCGTACGCCGCCTCCTCGCCGATCGCCGCGATCGTCCGGGGGCAGGCCCGGTTGGTGGGGAGGGTCAGGCAGACTCTGCGCATGCGGCTTCCCCGATCGGCTGGCCGAGGTCCTTGCCGTGCCACGACTTGAGGCCGAGCAGCTTGGCGCCGAGGTCGTTCAGGGCGGCGGTGCCGTACCGCAGGGCCTCGGGCTTGTCGGCGTCGCCGAGGAGGGTGGCGTTCCACTGCGGCGTGCTGAGGTCGCTCCAGGAGTCGACCCGCGAGCGGCGCAGCTCCTCGTGCTCTTCGAGCGCGGGCATCATCGAGAGGTACTGCACGGCCCGTACGCCGTTCTCCGAGGTGTTGGGGGCGACGCCGTGCGCGAGCAGACCGTTCCAGATCAGCAGGTCGCCGGCTTCGAGCTCCGGGCGGACGACGGGCATGTCGCTCTGGTCGATCGCGGGGCGGATGGGGTCGCGGCCGTCCGGCTGGAGCGCCTTCCACCGGTCGAACCGGCGGAACAGCTCGGGGCAGCACTGGAAACCGCCGTGCTCGGGCCGGGTGTCGTCCAGGGCGATGATTCCCTGCACCCGCTGGGGCAGCACGCCGAGGGTGGTGTCCACGTCCCAGTGCAGGTTGATGTCGAACCCGCGCTCGGTCGGGGCGATCTGCGAGCGGGAGCGGTTCTTGATGTTGGGCGGGTTGAGGTTGAGCCGGTCCAGGGTGACCCAGAGCTCTTCGCAGTCCCAGACGTCGGTGAAGGCGTCGTACACCCGCTGTGTCTGCCGGCTGTCCCATATGAGCTGGTGGTGGTACGCCTCGACGAATCCGTAGATGTGCAGCTCACGGTCGAGGTCGGAGCGGAACTCGCGCTCCTCGTACCAGGTCTCCGGACGGCCTCGGTCGAGCCCCTGGAACTCCCAGGCGAAGTCGAGGAGGTTCTTGGCCGACTCGGCGGGGATCGCCTGCTTGACGACGATGTAGCCGTACGTCTGCCAGAAGGCGAAGTCCTCCTCGGACAGCACCTTCAGCGGCCGTGTCTTGGTCAGATCCCGTAGCTGGGTCTGGGCAAGGTAGGTGTCCGCGTCGGCGCTGAAGTACGGGACGTCGGAGGCGGCTCGGTGGAGGTAGCGGTCGGGCGCTGGCATGTGGTGCTCCAAGGTTCGGTTCTCGCCGGACCTCTTCGGGCCCGCCGGGGCAGCGCGTGTCCCAGCCGCCCCTCGTCGAACTTGCGTACCACCAAAATGGACTAGACCAACTACCGCTGTCAACAATTGACTTGGGCGCCTTGTGGAACAAAACGACGATATTCGCCCCTCGTTCACGCAGCCGTCACATGCGGAACCGGCGGACGTTCGGCGCTCAAACCCCTTGTGACCAGCGGTAGTTGGCTCCGGCCTGGCCCCTCAGAGGTCTATTCCAGCGGAAGACCCACTTCCGGTGGGCGCCGCGCCCGTCAGGCGGTGCGCGGCGTGTCGGTCCGGTGGGAGTGGCCGAGTTCGGGACCGAGGCCGAAGTAGTGGCGGAAGTTGTAGATCAGCGGGCTCCAGGCCCCGGGGTCGATGTGCTGGGTGCCGGGGACGACCACGGCCGGATCGGCGTGGACCCTGAGCACCGTGGCCTCGACGGTGACGTACCAGTCCTCCACGCCTTCGCGCACCCTCGCGGCGCGCGCCTCGAACTGGAGGGGGCAGCCCGCGACGCGGGACGGGCGCACCAGGTCCGAGCGCTGCGCGGTGAGCCCCGCGGCACCGAACTTGTCGGCCTCGTGGCGGCACCCGGCCGGCTTGCTCCCGGGCACGGGGAAACGGCCCGTCAGGAGCGCGAGCCGTTCGACCTGTTCCCACATGTCAGGCGACGGCAGGCTGAGCACCAGGTCGCTCCGCTCGCGGAGGTTGCGCGCGGTCTGCCCCTCGCCGCCGAGACCGATGACGACGACCTGCCCCAGGGCCCAGACGGAGGAGACGGGCGCGAGGTTGTCCGTGCCGTCCTCGTTCTCGGTGGTCAGGAGGGCGACGGGGGTGCCGAAGTACAGGATGCTGGGGCTGATGGTCCGGTGGCCGGTGGCCGCGGGATTCGTGGGGTGCTGCGCGATGTCCATGATCGAACCCTAGGAACGGGTCGCTTCGGTCCCGGCCGAAGCGTGAACCTGGCATCCGCGTGCATTGACGCCTCACGGCGCCCGGTTCAGGGTGTTGCGCACCTTTGGTAAATCCACGCTCGCGAGGAGAGGCTCCTGTGATGCGAAGACGCGCCTTTGTCCGTGGAATGACCGCCGCCGGTGCGGGGCTCGCCCTGCCGGTGCCCCTGGCCGGCGCCGCCACCGCCCGGCCCGCACCGGCCGCCGCCGCCCGGCAGGCCGCCTCCTGGCAGGAGGTGCCCGCCCCTGCCGGGCAGCCCTTCGCGCACCTCGCCGCGGTGGCCGCCGCCGGGCCCGACCGCGCCTGGGCCGTGGGCGAACAGGGCCGCTACGGCGGCACCCTCGGCACCCCCATGGCCCTGAGCTGGAACGGCACCGCCTGGTCGGCCACCGACCTCTCCCACCTGACGTACACCGGCGGCCTGCGGTCGGTCGCCGTCAGCCCGTCGGGCACCGCCGCCTGGGCCCTCGGCACCAACACCGCGGGGCACGACCAGCTCCTCGCGTGGGACGGCACGACCTGGCGGGAGAGGGCGTTCCCCGGCCGCGGCGAGGCGGGGACGAAGCTGACGGCCGTCGCCACCGGGCCCGACGGCGGCTTCTGGGTGGCGGGCCGGCACAGCGACCGGGCGGGACTGCTGCGCGGCACCGGCGGGAAGTGGCGCTGGTGCAGGCCGCTGCCGGACGCGTCCGCGCCCACGCCGTACGGGGTACGTGTCACGCCCGGCGGTGAGGTGTGGGTCTTCGGCGACGTCATCGCCCGCTGGGACGGCGCCTGGACGGTGGTGCCCCGCAACATCGGCATCCGCACCTCGGTGTCGGGGCTGCTGCCCGTCGCACACGACGACATCTGGCTGACCGGCTTCTCGTACGGGGTGGGCGGACCGCCCGGCAAACCGCCCTCGATCGTGCTCCAGCACTACGACGGCACGGAGTGGGCCTTTGTCACGGCCCCGTTCGCCGTCGGCCTGCTGAGCGGCATCACGGCTGACGCCGCGGGCCGGCCCGACCGGATCTCCGGCTGGGACTTCTGGGACCAGAAGCGCGCCCACTACCTGCGGTGGGACGGCACCGGGTGGGTCAGCGAGCGGGGCCCCGAGGCCCCGTCCGCGTACCTGCCCGAGGCGATCACCACGATCCCGGGGACGGGCGGCGGCCACTGGTCGGTCGGCACGACGTCCTTCTCGCCCTACCCGCCGGCCCAGATCCGGATCGAGCGCCTGGGCTGAGGCCGGGCCGTCCGGCCGGTGGCCCGGCCGGACGGCCCGTCAGCCCCGGCTCACTCGTCGATCGCCGCGCCGAACGCCGCACCCGTGGCCGGTGCCCCCAGCGTCGCCGCGCCGAAGGACCAGGCGCCCGAGGCGGTGACACCACCGGAGTTGGCCGACAGCGTCCAGACGAAGCCGTCACCGGCGTTCTCGCCGGGCGCGGCCGCGAGGAGGCCGAAGCGGCCGTCGCGGTTCGGGTCCGTGAGCCGCACCTGCGCGCCCCACTTGTCACCCTTCTCGGGCACTCCCGGGATGTCCGTGGTGTCCTGGTCGAAGGACTTGGCGCCGCTCGCCGTCATCCCGTTGTCCGAACCACGCAGCACCCACACCGCGCCCGCGTCGACGACGGTGCCGATGTCCTCGCCGGGCGCGCCGATGGCCACGTCCGCGTAGCCGTCGCCGTTCGTGTCCGCGACGGACAGGTCGGCGCCCCAGCCGTCACCGCGCTCGGCGACACCGGGCACGCCGTCGGCGTCCTGCGTCCACCACTTGGCCTCGTCGACCAGTCCGTCCGCGGTGCCGTAGCGCACGCCGACCAGGCCGCCGGTCATCGTCTCGCCGCCGTCGTCCGGGGACGCGGGCTCGCCGGTCACGAGGTCGTCGTAGCCGTCGTTGTTGATGTCACCCGAGGCCGCGGCGGGCCCGCCGCGCAGGTCGCCCTTGTACGCGAGGCCGTCGGCGCCTCCCGCGAAGTGCATGGACCAGCCGTGCCCCGGCTCATCGCCCACGGTGACCCCGGAGACGACGAGGTCCGCGTAGCCGTTGTCGTCGTAGTCGCCGGTGGTCAGGGACTTGGGCAGGATGTGGCGCTCCTCGGCGGCCTTCGCGAGCCGCTCGGTGGCCTGCCGGCGCAGCGGGGCCTCACCACGGGCCTGCGGTGCCGGGTCGTAGGCGAAGAGCTCCAGGTCGTCGCGGTCCAGTACGGCGAGCACGTCACCCGGCGTCTCACCGGTGAGGTGCGCCGCGGCGAGACCCACGCCGAACTGCTCGCCCGCGGTGGGCTCCTGGGTCTCCAGCCAGTCGCTCGCCGAGCCCTTGAGGCCCGCCTGCGAGCCCCAGAGGATCGCCACGCCACCGGCGTCCGCCGTGCCGCCGAGGTCCTCGCCCGGGATGCCGATGATCGCGTCGTCGTAGCCGTCGCCGTCGAGGTCACCCGTGGCGACGGCCTTGCCGAAGCCGTCACCCGCCTCGGCGGCACCCGCCACGTCGGCCGTCGACTGGCTGAAGCGGGCCACGTTGGTGGTGCCGATGCCCCTGGTGGAGCCGTACTGGACCGTGACGAGGCCTGCCCCCTTGGCCCCGCTCACCGTGGCGCCCGGGGCGCCGACCAGTACGTCCTCGTATCCGTCGCCGTTGAAGTCACTGTTGCGGTCGTCGGCGCGCGTTCCGCCTGGGGTGCCGGCGAAAGCGGTGGGGGCGGCGGCGATCCCGGCCCCGGTCAGCAGAAGGAACGATGCCGCGGCGAGGGCGGCCGAACGGTTCTTGCGCACGAGCGGCTCCTGTGAAGGAAGGTGGCCGGGCAGGCGCGGGGGTGTGTCCGGAAAGGGCCCGTTCCTTGTCCGGCGCCCTGTTCGACACGAGATGGTGCACAAGGGTTGTACGGGATTTCATGTTTGTGTCCGGAGGGCGACATACCGGATTGGGCCCGGCGTCACTTCCACCCGTACGCGTACGCCGTCACCCAGGTGATCTCCAGTTGCGCGCTGCTGCCGGGCGCCGCTCCCGGGCCTTCGAGCGCGCTCTCGTTCTGGAGGACCCAGGAGAGCGGCTTGTCCGGCACGCCCCTCGTGTCGTGTCCCGTCTGCCGTCCGTCCACGAAGAACCGGACGTTTCCCGGCGTCCACTCGGTCGACACGGTGTGCCACTCGGTCCAGTCGTCAGCGCCCTTGAAGGAGCCCTGTTCGCCGCCTCCGCAGGGGTGGTGGAAGGCGCTGAGGGGGCCGGTCCACTCGCCCTCCGGGTGGTCCATCTCGCAGCCACCGCCGTAGTGCAGCCAGGCCGACTTGTACCCGGGGGCCTGCTTGGTCACTTTGATGCGGGCGCTGTACTTGCCGTACTTCATCTGCATGACGGCACGTGGTACGACCGCCGAGGCGTGGACGGGGCCTCCGTCGGCGGGCCGCCACATCCGGATGCGCATCCGGCCGTCGCCGTCTTCCGCAGGGCCCACGCTCACGGTGTCCTCGGGGTGGTAGACACCGACGACGTCGCGGTCGCGGTCGTTCGCGGTGTCGGGCCAGCCGGCCGGGTACGCCCACCAGTTGTCGCGGTAGGAGCCGTCCAGCCCGGCGCAGTACGCGGCGGAGGTGTCGGCGTGGTGGTCGCAGTCGCTGAACGCGCCCAGCGGCACCCGGTCACCGTCGAAGTCCTCGGCGAGGACCTGCCAGAAAGGACCGCAGTCGCCGACCGGCATCGAGGTGCCCCCGGTGCGGCAGGCGTCGGCGGAGACGGGCGCGCCGCCGGCGCTCGGGACGGACAGCAGTGCCGCGAGCAGCGCCGCGCCGAGTCCGCCGAACACGAGGGGCCTGCGCCTGCGCCGCCCCGTCACCGCCGCGTGTGATCCCATCGCGCTGCCTCCGCTCCACGGATGCCCCACAGGAAAGGGGCCATACTCGCGCAGCGCGCGCCGCCCCGCCACAAGGACGGCAACAAGGGCTGCCCCGCGGACGGCCCGCGACGCGCCCCGGCCGTCCCCCGTTCGGTCCACGCCGTCCGGCGCCGCAACCCCCTTGCAACGTGCCGTGGGGAAGAGTCCTCCCATGGACCGTCAGGAGAGCAAGGACGAGGTGCCCCGGGTCGAGCTCACCCCCGAAGCCGCCCGGCTCGTGCGCCGGTTGCGGGACATGCATGGGCCGCTGATGTTCCATCAGTCCGGCGGCTGCTGCGACGGCAGCGCGCCCATGTGCTACCCGGAGGGCGAGTTCCGTACCGGCGAATCAGACATAAGGCTCGCGTCGCTTACCGTCGAGGGCGTCGCGGAGCCCGTAACGTTCTGGATGTCGAAGAGCCAGTACGCGGTGTGGAGCCACACCCGGCTGATCGTGGACGTGGTGCCAGGACGAGGCAGCGGCTTCTCGCTGGAGGCCCCCGAGGGCGTGCGTTTCCTGATCCGTTCCCGACTCGTCGGAACATAGCCACCGCTCCCGTCTGGTGAACCACCACGCCTGCTGGGACAGTTGGGGCCCGGCCGACACCAGGGGGGATCCGTGAGACGGCAGACACAACGCGGTGGGCGGTTCAGAACGACCTTCGCCCTCATCACCACGCTCGGCACGCTGGCCGGTGCGGCTCTCACGGGAGCGGCACCGGCCAGCGGCGCTCCCGGGGACACCGCCAAGGCGGCCACCAGGATCGCGCCCGGCGTGACGTACCGGTACTTCGACGTACCGGGCTCGCGCGGCACGGCCCGCGCGCATGTGCTCGACGTCGACCTGCGCGATCCGCGCACCAGCGTCGGGCTGCTGTATCCCGGCAAGGTCGCCGCGCGCTCGCCCGTCTCCGCGCTCGCGGACGGCTCCGGCGCGGTCGGCGGCATCAACGGCGACTTCTTCAACATCAGCGAGACCCAGCATCCGGGCGTGGAGGCCACCGGCGCGCCCGTCGGTCCCGCGATCGCCGCGGGACGCGCGTTGAAGGGCGCGGTCCCCGACGGTCAGCGCTTCGGGCCCGCCATGCCGCCGGGCGTGAGCACCGAGGCCGTCATCGGGGTCGGCCACGACCGCAGGGCGCGCATGGACGACCTCACCCTGACCGGGCAGGTGCGCACCCCGGAAGCCCGTCTTCCGCTGGGCGGGCTCAACCAGTACGCGCTGCCGGTGGGCTCCGTCGGGGCGTTCACGAGCGACTGGGGCTCCGTCTCACGGGTGCGGTCGACCTGCGGCACGGACACGAGCCGCGGCGCGCCGTGCAGCGCGGACACCCATGAGGTGACGGTCCGCCGCGGGCGGGTCGTCGCCACCGCCGGCACGCCGGGCAGCGGTCCCGTCGCCCGCGGCACCACGGTCCTCGTCGGCCGCGAGGCGGGCGCCCAGGAGCTGCGGAAACTCTCGCCGGGCGACCCGGTGAGCGTCCGGCACCGCCTGGTGGCCGCCACGTCGCACGTCCCGTTCCGCTTCGCGCTCGGCGGCTACCCCGTGCTGCGCGACGGCACGCCGCTGCCCGGCCTCGACGGGACGACCTCGGCGGTGCGCACGGCCGCCGGGATCTCCGACAACGGCCGGCACCTGCTCCTGTTCGCGCTCGACGGCTCCCCGGAGTTCCGTACGGGCCTCACGATCGCCGAGGTGGCCGACACCTTGCGCGGTCTTGGCGCCACCGAGGGCTTCAGTCTGGACGGCGGCGGTTCGTCCACCCTGGTGTCGGCCACGGCCACGCTGGTCGCGCGGGCGCCGGGCGCCGAGGCGGTGACCGTACGCAACAACCCGAGCGGCGGCGCCGAGCGCCCGGTGCCGAACGGCATCGGCGTGTTCTCGCGGGGGTAGCCGGGGCGTTCTCGCTGGGGTAGCCGGGGCGCCCGTGGCCTACTCCGTGTCCCGCACCGCCACCAGGCCGTTGAAGACGCCCACGTAGGCGGTCCCGTCCGGGCCCAGCGTCACGGGAGCCCAGTTGTTGTCGTACGCGATGCCCGTACCGGCGAGCCGCTTCCACCTGGTCCCGCCGGTGCGGAAGTCGACCGCGGTGAGGTACCAGGCGTCGATGCCGAGACGGTTGGGTTCCTTCGTGTAGAAGTACAGCAGCCCGTTGGCGGTGGAGAGCTTGGGCACGGCGGAGGGGGCGCGCACGTCGCTCTCCCAGGCGGTGTCGCAGCCGCTGCCGTCCTCGCGTACGTCGATCCTGCTGACGCCCCCGACGACGCTGCGGCCGAGCGTGAGCGAGGTGATGTTCTCGTACCCGTAGTTGTTCTCGACGACGAGGCTGTCGCCCCAGGTGATGAGCGAGTTGTCGGTGGTGGACGCGCCCGCCGTGAACACGGGGACCTCGCAGACGAGCCGCTCGTCGTCGGGCACGTCGGCGCCGCGCCGGTAGACGAGGACGTTCATGCGGTCGTCCGCGTTGTCGGTGATCGCCACATAGTCGCCGTGCTCTCCGAAGAGGTCGGGTGTCGTGCCCGATCCCTGGTTCACCGAGCCGGGCTTGGTGCCGCTGCCGCGGTCGTACGTCTGCCGCCACCGCACCTCCGGTGTGCCGTCGCCGGCCGCGCGGAAGCTGTAGAGCGCGTGGTCGGAGACGATGGAGACACCGTCCTCTGCGACGCTGAAGGAGTTCTGGATCTCCTCCCCCGCCAGCCGCATGGACCGGATGGAGCCGGACTCCGGGTCGACGGTGCCGACACGCCCCTGCCGTGTCACCCACCAGATGCGCCCGTCCCAGTCGGGCATGACCGAGGTGACCGGATCGCACTCACCGCTCGGACGGAGATTGGTCCAGGTGACGCAGTCGTGCGGAACGTGGGCCGTCAGGTCCCACTCCTTGTCGACGACGAAGCGCCAGTGGCCGTCGGCCGTCCGCTCGTGGGCGAGCCGGACGATGTGCTGCCGGGAGTCGGCGAGGACGAGCCGGTCGCGGTCGTCGAGATAGGAGTAGGCGCCGCCCGAGGTGTCCTTGAAGATCCGGGAGAAGTCGAGACGGGTGATGGCCTCGACGGTGGAGGGCCGCTGGGGCAGCTTGTACTCGGCGAGCGTGGCGAGCGTCCTCGGATCGAGCAGCTTGACCAGGAAGCCCGTGAAGGTGCCGCATACGGTGACGATGCGGCCCTCCCGGTCGAAGGTGACGGTGGCGCACTCCCCGCCGAGGGCGGCCATCCTCTCGCTGTCGGCCGTCGGCTTCTTGCCGAGCGGCCCGCTCCAGGGATAGGTCCCGCTGCCCGCCGCGTCCGCGTGCATGCCGCTGCGGCCGTTGGCGGCGAGGTACGGGTGCTGGGGCGGCGGGGTGCCGGGCAGCGGGCGGGCGTCGGCGGGCGCGCCCTCGTACTCCTCGACGAGCCGGTGACCGGGCGCCTTGGGGATGTCGTCGGCGTGGGCGGGGCCAGGTGCGACGAGGGCGGCGGTCGCGGCGGCGAGGGTCAGGGCGAGGGCGCTGCGCGTGATCCTCCGACGCCTGCGCGGCATGCGTGGCATGGGTGGCATGGGTGGCATGCGCCGAAGCTAGGCCGGGCGCCTTGAAGTGTCCATGAAACAACGTCAGTTGTTCACGAAGACGCAAAAGAGCCGTCGCCGCCGGAGAGGACGGTCAGGGCTGGAGCGCGCTGACCATGTCGGCCGTGGCCGTGAGGCCGTCGTGGATCGTCGGCGCCATGCTGGAACCGGCCAGGTAGAAGCCCAGCAGTGCGCAGACCAGGGCGTGCGAGATCTTCAGGGCGCCGTTGCGCAGGAAGACCACCGCCAGGATGAGCAGCAACAGCACCACAGAGATCGAGACAGCCATCCCAAGAACCTCCTCCGCCACGCGACACCGCGGCTCCCGGCCGTCAGTGTCGCGTAGCGGAGGGTTTGTCCGGGCCTCTGACCTGTGCTCCGAACGGGTGTTACTGAATCGGGCGTCGTCCGGCCCCGGTCATCGGCCGTGTGCGTCGAGGAAGACTTCGAGCCCGGCGAGGTCATCGGTGTTGAGGTGATCGACACCGGCGGCCAGCAGCTCGCCCCAGACCGCGTCACGCTGAGGGCCGGGCACATCGGGCGTGGCCCAGAAGCGGACGCGCTGCCCGCGCGCATGGGCGCCGGAGACGATGCCGCGCAGCTTGTCGCGCTCGGCCGGAGGGATCGGCCCCGCGCCCTGCCAGGTGAAGTTGAGCGACCAGTTGTCGCTGATCAACGGGATGAGGGAGGCGGGCGCCGACGTCCCGAGGTCGGCGAGCCGCCCGTCGTAGAAGGCGTGCCGCACCTTCTGGGCCGTCATCGGGCCACGTGCCGCGCGGTCGCCGGAGACCACGGCCGTGACCGCCGAGCGGCGCACCTTGCCGTGCGTGTACGAGGTGAACAGGCGCCGGTAGGGCAGCAGGTGGCGGTGGAGCTCGGCGTAGGTCGACGCGCCCTCGGTCTTGATGTCGATGAGGAGCTGGAAGGGGGTGTGGTGGTGCCCCCGGTACACCGACCCGTGGTTCGCGCGGACGCGGGCCGCGAGCGGCTTGAGGTAGAGGGATTCGAGGGTGCGGGCGGGGTCGAGGTCCACGGGGTCGTGGGCGACCAGGAGCTGTCCGTCGACGAGGTAGATGTCGGCCTCGACGCTGTTGAACCGGTGGCCGAGGGCGTCGAGCAGGGGCCGGGGGTGCTCGTAGTCGTTGTGGGCGTGGGCGTGGAGGAGCGGGCGGGGCCGCGGGTGGCGCCGTCCGCGTCCGTCCGCTCGCGGGTGGTCCTGTCCGCGTCCGTCCGCCCACGCGTGGGCGGGCAGCGCGATGCCGCCGGCAAGGGCGGCGCCGAGGGTGGTGAGGGCTCTGCGACGGGTGGTGAGGGCCATGTCTGTCTGCCTCCCGGGACGAGGGGTGAGCGCGGGCGCCGGAGTGCGCCACGCCGGTGCGTGGCACCGCGAGGTGCGGCGGTGGGGGCCTCAGAGAGTATGGGGCTCACCAGCTTTACGGCAGGTTACGAACGCCCCAACCACGCACCTCAACTCCTCGCGCGGGCACGCGAGTCGGTCTGCCGGGCCGGCCGGACGCCGCTCAGTTCCCCCAGCGGGTGATCACCGCCGACGTCGTGAAGACACGGGACCCGAGGCGGGGCACAATGCTGGGGAGTGCTGATGCACGGTCGGCGCCGGTGCGTCAGTCGAGGGGAAGCCCGTGATGGCGGAGGACACGCTGACGGGATTGATCGGCGAGTTGCAGCCCGGTGGAGCGGGACCGTCCCGCCGGTGGTGCGAGAGCCTGGCCGCGCTGCTGGCGGTGGACGGTGTCGCCGTCACCTTCCGCCTGGACGGTACGGAACTGCTGTGGTCGGGCACCGAGACCGACACCCGTCTGGATGACGTGCAGTACACGCTGGGCCAGGGGCCGGCCCTGGACGCCGCGCGCGAAGGCGGCCCGTATCTGGTGCCCGACCTGGAGCGCGCCACCACGACACGCTGGCCGCTCTTCGCCGTCGAGGCCATGGCACTGGGGGTGCGGGCGGTCTTCGCCCTTCCCCTGCGTCTGGGAGCGGCGCGGGTCGGAGCCCTGGTCTGCCACCGCTGTGCCGCCGGGCCCTTGTCGCAGCGGGCGCTCGATGACGCCCTCGCGGCGAGCGACGCCCTGGCGGTCTTCCTGATCGCGGGGGTCCCGAAGGAGGCGGAGACGCCCGGGCCTGCGATCGCGTCGATGGACCTGCACCGTGCGGAGGTCCACCAGGCCACCGGCATGCTCAGCGTGCAGCTCCGTATCCCCCTGCCCGCCGCGCTGGTCCGGCTGCGCGGCTACGCCTACGCCAGCGGCCGGTCGATCAACGACGTCGCCCGCGACGTACTGGACAGACGGCTGCGTCTGCCCGACGACAGCTGACCGCACGGCCCGCTGCCGCCGCCCTTCCCGCTCCTCGCCGTACGCCTTCTTCGGCCTCGTAAAGGAACCGCAACCATGGACCGTGAACGCCTGGTCACCGAGACCTTCATCGAGCTGGCCGACACGCTCGTCGACGACTTCGACGTCATCGCCTTCCTCCAGCAACTGTGCGCGCGCTGCGCCGAACTGCTTGAGGTCCGCTCGGCCGCCGTGCTCCTTGCCCTGCCGAACGAGGCGCTGCACCCGGTCGCCCCCTGCGACCTGGGTCCGGACCTGTCCCGGCTGCTCGCGATCGCGCAGCGCGAGGGACCGGCCCTGGACTGCCACCGCAGCGGTACCGCGATCGAACGGGTCGATCTGCGGGACGGCATCGACCGGTGGCCGGACTTCACCGCCGGCGCGCGCCGCGCCGGATACCGCTTCGCCAGTGCCCTGCCCCTGCGGCTGCGCCAACAGCCCCTGGGATCGCTGCTCTTGCTGCGCTCGGTCTCCGCCCCCGTCTCCGCGGCCGATGTGCGCCTGGCCCAGGCACTGGCCGACGCGGCCGCCATCGGCCTGGCCCACGCCCAGATCATCTCCGAGCACCGCACCGTCAACGCACAACTGCGCACCGCCCTGCACAGCCGCGTGATCATCGAACAGGCCAAGGGCGTCCTGATGCACCGGCTCGAAACCAGCGCCGACCGCGCGTTCGAGACCATGCGTTGCTACGCACGCCACCACCGCCTGCGCCTGACCGCCGTGGCCCAGACAGTCATCGACGAGAACCTGCTGCCCGTGATGCCCGGTCAACGGCATCCGCTCGGGCGGGTGAGCGACGGCCGGGCCGTACGTCACCGGGGCGAGGCCCCGTCGTCGGTGGACGCGATCCCGCCGCCCGTGGACGGGGCCGTGCGCTCCGGGGGCGCGGACGCCCCGCCCTGACCCCGGCGGGAACGGGCCACAGTGTTCACGCCCGCCGCCACCAGGTCCCGCTGACCGGGGCGCCGAGGCCGCCCCCTACGACCACCAGAACAGGGGTGGCGCCAGTGCCTTCCGAAGTGACCGGTGAGATGGCCGCCTGCCTGCGCACCATCACCGCCCGCGGCGCGGCCGACCACGGGGAGCCGCTGCCCCTGCGGGCCTGCGCGCACGCCCTGGATCTGGACGGCCTGGCCCTGGTGCTGGTACCGGGCGGCCGCAGCCCCGAGCTGTGGCAGAGCTTCGGCCCGCACGCCCAGGCCATCGAGGATCTGCAACTGGTCCAGGGACACGGTCCGACCTGGGACACCGCCCGCACCGGCCGCGCGGTCCTGGTCCCGGACCTGGACGACGAGGGGGGCGACCGCTGGCCGGGGCTGGCCTCCGCCCTGCTCAGCACCGGTATCACCGCTCTGTTCACACTGCCCCTGCGCATCGCCCGGCCGTTCACCCTCGGTGCCCTGGCCGGCCACCGCACCACGCCCGGCCCGCTCACCCCCGCCCAGTTGACCGACGCCCGCCATCTCACCGGGGCCCTCGCCCGTCTGATCGCGGAGACCTCCCCCGCACTCCTCGCCGACGGCCTGCTGTTCGCCGAGGTCCACCAGGCCGCCGGCATGCTCGCCCACCAGCTCGGGGTTCCGCCCGGCGACGCCCTGCTCCTCCTGCGCGCCCACGCGTTCGGCCACAGCATGCCCCTGCTCACCGCGGCCCGCGACGTCCTCGCCCGCCGTCTGCGCCTGGACGACGACCCCGGCACCGGCCCGTCGTGACACGCGTCGGGACCGTCTGCCGCGTCCGACGCCCGCTGCCCGCTGCCTGCCTCAGGCCGTGAGGTCGTCCCAGTGCGTGGTCCTGTCGCACCAGCGTTCCAGGAGCACCCGGTCGTGGCCCACCGCGAGGAGGCCCGCGCCGTGCTCCCTGCGGTACTCCTCCACCACATGGACCAAGGCCGCCGTGGTCGAGGCGTCGAGCATGGCCGTCATCTCGTCGCAGATGAGCCAGCGGGGCCCAAGGACCAGGGCGCGGGCCAGGCAGGCGCGTTGGAGCTGGCCGTCGCTGACCTCGTGGGGGCGGCGGCCGAGGAGGTCCTTGCCCAGGCCGACGCGGGCGGCGAGTTCCGGGACCTCGGCCGCGGCCTCGGAGCCGCGGCCCACCGCGCGCAGCGGTTCCGCGATGAGGTCGGTGAGGGTCAGCCGGGGGTCGGCCGAGAGCCTCGGCTGCTGGAAGACGACGCCGAAGGCGGTGCGCTGCTCGCGCGGTGCCCGGTGGCGCCAGCCGCGCGCGGCCTCGCCGTCGATGACGACCTGCCCGGCGTCGGGACGGTGCAGCAGCGCCGCCACGCGGGCCAGCGTGGACTTGCCGCAGCCGCTGGGGCCCAGGAGCCCGACGGACGCCCCGGGAGCGATCGTGAGGTCCACGGCCCGCATGACGGGGGCCCGGCGGTCGTAACCGGCGGTGATGGAGCGCAGTTCAAGCACGGTGTGCCTCCAGCACGTCCACGTGGGGGTGGTGGCAGGCGGTGCCCGCCACGATGCCGGGCAGGGCGGAGCACGCCTCGTCGGCGCGTTCGCAGCGCGCCGCGAACGCGCAGCCCGCGGGGAGCGCGGCCAGCTCGGGCGGCATGCCGGGGACCGGCGTGAACTCCCGCTCCGGCAGGGCGTTCAGGAGCCCTCGGGCGTACGGGTGCCGGGGTCCCGGCTCGCCGAAGAAGGTCTCCGCGGGCGCCAGTTCCACGACGCGGCTCGCGTACATCACGGCCACGCGGTCGGCGATCCGCTCCGCCGCCGCCAGGTCGTGGGTGATCAGGAGCAGCGCGCGGTCGTCGCCGACGTGCCGGCGCAGCTCGTCGACCGTGCGGTCCACGAGGTCGCGGTCGAGCCCGGTGGTGGGTTCGTCGGCGAGCAGCAGCGGCGCGTCGCCGATGAGGGCGAGCGCGGTGGCGGCGCGCTGGGCGAGGCCGCCGGAGAGTTCGTGGGGGTAGCGGTCGAGGTGGCCTGCGGGGAACGCGGCCCGTTCGGCGGCGTCCTCCGCGGCGGCCCGCAGCCCCGGCTTCCGTACGCCCACGAGCTCCCGGAGGCTCTCCTCCAGCTGGGAGCGCACGGTCCGCACCGGGGTCAGATGCGCGGCCGGGCTCTGCGGCACGAGGCCGACGCGCCGCCCCCGCACGGAGCGGGCGAGGGTGCGCTCGTCGGCGGTCAGGAGATCCAGGCCGCCGAGGAGCGCGGACCCGGCGGTCTCCGCGTTCTCCGGGAGCAGGCCGAGCAGCGCGGAGGCGAGGACCGACTTGCCGCAGCCGCTCTCGCCGACCAGGGCGAGGCACTCCCCCGCCGCGAGGTCGAAGGTGGCGTCGGTGACGGCGGAGACATGGCTGCCGCCGCGCATGCGGAATCGTACGGAGAGGCCCTGGACGGACAGGACGGGCTTCACAGCATCAGCTCCGATCGGCGCCGGGGGTTGATCCGCTCCCGCCAGGCGCCCGCGAGGCCCGCGATCGCCAGGGTGGGGACGATGATGAACACGCCGGGGAAGAGGGTCGGCCACCAGTCGCCCGCGAGGAGCGAGCCGCGCGCGCTCTGCACGAGCGTGCCGAGGCTCGCCTGGTGGGTGGGCAGGCCGAGGCCGAGGAAGGACAGCGCGGACTCGTGCCAGATGGCGTGCGGCACCATCAGGACGGCGGCGAGTCCGGCCTGCGGCAGGACGCCGGGCAGCAGGTGCCGTACCGCGACGCGCAGCCGTGAGGCGCCGCCGGAGATGGCGGCGTCCACGTAGGGCCGCGAGCGCAGGGACAGGACTTCGGCGCGCACGATGCGGGCGGTGGAGAGCCAGTGGGTGAGCGCCACGGAGACGACGACCGGCCACACGCCGGGCCGGAACATGGCGACGATGAAGATGCCGAGCAGCAGGTGCGGCACCGAGGAGAAGACGTCCACGAGCCGCATGACGACCCGGTCCACCCAGCCTCCGGAGGCGGCGGCGAGCGCGCCCACGGCGGTGCCGATGACGGTGGCGACGACTGCCGCCACCACGCCCACCAGGAGGGAGACCCGCAGTCCGTAGACGCAGCGCAGCAGCAGGTCGCGGCCGACGTCGTCGGTGCCGAAGGGGTGCGCGAGGGACGGCGGTCTGAGCTTCATGCCGAGGTCGACGGCCTGCTCGTCGAGGTTGACGAGCGGCGGTACGACGAGCACGGCGAGGACGACCGCGGCGACGAGCACGGCGGAGGTCCGCACCCGCCACGCGCGCGTGGAGCGTCGTACGCCGCCCTTGGCGCGCCAGACGACGTCTTTGGTCTCAGCCATCGAAACCCACCCTGGGGTCGGCGAGGCCGTACAGGAGGTCGGCCACGAGGTTGCCGAGCAGGACCGCGGCCGTGGCGAGCGCGGTCAGCGCGGCGAGCAGCGAGAAGTCCACGGCGGTCGCGGCCTGAACGGTGGCCGCCGCGATGCCGGGCCAGCTGAAGACGGTCTCCACGAGCAGCGCCCCGGTGATCAGTTCGGGCACGCGGGAGCCGATGAGCGTGAGCACGGGCAGCATGCCGGAACGCAGGGCGTGGCCCAGGAGGACGGTGCGTTCGGCGAGGCCACGCGCGCGTGCGCCGCGCACGGGGTCGTCACCGAGGGCGTCGCCGACGCCTTGGCGTACGTAGAGGACGAACCAGGGGAGCTGCGAGACCGCGAGGACGCCGGCGGGCAGGACGAGGTGGCTCGCGACCTGCCCGGCGGTCACGGTGGAGCTGGCCGTGTCGGTCAGGCCGCCCGACGGCAGCACGCCCAGCTTCAGCGCGAACAGCCAGACGGCGAGCAGCCCGAGCCAGAACGGCGGCGCCGCTTCGAGCGTGTACGCCAGCGAGGTCACCGCGCGGTCGAGCCAGCCGCCGGGGCGGCGGGCGGCGAGGACGCCGAGGGCGGTGCCGAGGATGATCGCGGTGAGGAAGGCGGTCGCGGCGAGGAGCACGGACCAGCCGACGCGTTCGCCGATGACGTCGGCGACGGGCTGGCGCAGCACGCTGGAGTCCCCGAGGTCACCGGTGAGGGCCGAGGTGAGCCACTCCCACCAGCGGGCGGCGAGCGGCTGGTCGACGCCGAGGTTGGCGCGGAGCTGGTCGAGGTTCTCCTGCGAGGCGGTGAGCCCGGCCGTGCCCGCGTACGCCTTGACGGGGTCGAAGGGTGAGGCGGCGGCGATGGCGAAGACGCCGAAGGTGACGACGAGCAGCACGGGCACGGCGAACAGCGCGCGCCGTGCCACGAGGCGCGCCATGGGCCCCCAGGGGAGGCGGCGCCGCGCCGCCTTCCCCGGTGCCGCGGATATCACCGGTGTCACTTCTTCGGCTGCCAGTCCTCGACGTTCCACCACGGGCCCGACGCGAGGCCGTGGTCGTGCGGCTCGGTCTGGGTGGTGAGGTCACCGAAGCGCTTGTCGACGACGTAGAGGTGGTCGATGTGCGTGAGGAAGGTGTAGCCGGGGTCCTTGGCCAGCTCACGCTGGACGGTGTCGTAGGCGGCCTTGCGCTCGGCGTGGTCGCCGCTCCTGCGCGCGTCCTCCAGGGCCTCGTCGACCTTCTTGTTGTCGTAGTGCGCCATGTTGTTGAAGCCGTCACCGGCGAGCGAGGACTTCAGCAGGGTGTACTGGTCGAAGTCGGGGTCGGCGGGGGAGCCGCCGCCCGCGAGGACCGCGTCCTTGGGCATGCGCGGCTGGATGACCTCCCAGGTGCCGGACTGGACCTCCACCTTGATGCCGATCTTCTTGGCGTCGGAGGCGTAGGCGAGGGCGTGGTCCTGGCGGAGCTTGTCGCCGGAGAGGTACCAGAGCGGGAACTTCGCCTGGACGCCGTCCTTCTCGCGGATGCCGTCCTTGCCGGGCTTCCAGCCGGCGTCGTCGAGGATCTTCTTGGCCTTGCCGGCGTCGAACTCGCGCTCGGTGCCCTTGGTGAACCAGGGGCTGTCGGTCGGGACGGGTCCGTAGGCCTCCTTGCCCGCGCCGTCCAGGATCGAGTCGACCATGGCCTTGCGGTCCACGCCGACGTCGAGGGCGCGGCGGATGCCGTTGTCGCCCGTGACCTTGTTGCCGGTGGGCAGGGTCACCACGCGGTAGTCGAAGGTCTTGGCGGTGTACGTCTTCTTGTCGCCGTCGTTCTCATACTTCTCGGCGAGGTTGGGCGGCAGGATCGCGCCGTCGAGCTCACCGGCGTCGAGCCGGGTCGCGCGGATGTCGTCGTCCTTGATGATCGCCATGGTGAAGTTCTTCACCTTGGGCGCGCCGCCCCAGTAGTCGGGGTTGGCCTTGAAGGCCAGCTTCTCGCCCTTGGACCACTTGACCAGCTCGTACGGTCCGGTTCCGACCGGCTTGGTGGTGAAGGAGCCGTTGTTGACGTCCTGCTTGCCCGCGATGTGCTCGGGGGCGATGGGCAGGACGGTGCGCTCCGCGAAGGGCGCGTAGGGGTACTTGAGCTCGAAGACGACGGTGTCGTCGCCCTTCGCCTCGACGCTCTTGACGGCGTCGAGCTCGGTCTTGGAGGCGTTGTTGGTCTTCTTGTCGAGGATCGTCTCGTACGTGAAGACGACGTCCTTGGCGGAGAAGGGCTTCCCGTCGCTGAACTTGACGCCCTGGCGCAGCTTGTACGTGTAGGTCTTGCCGTCGTCGGTGACCTCGGGCAGTTCGGCGGCGAGGGCGGGCTTGAGCTTCATGTCGGCGTCGTGCGTGAGGAGGCCGTCGAAGATCTTGGAGTTGCCGTCCTTGCCGTAGCCGAGGAGCGGACTGAGGGTGTCCGGCTCGTACGCGATGCCGACCACCGCCGAGTCCTTGGCTCCGCCCGAGCCGCCGCCGTCGCCCGGTGCCGAGCAGGCGGAGGCCGCGACCGCCATCGCGACGGCAGCCGCCGCGCCGCCCGCGGCTCGTATCGATCGGGCCCTCATGCTCCACACCCCTACTGAAGATCAACGGTTATTGCGAACAGTTCGCAATTATGCCTCATGTAAGGAGTGGGTAAAACGCGCAGCCCGCACGTGGTACGTGCGGGCTGCATGAATCCTGTGGGGCGGTCAGGGCGCCTGGATGTCCACCAGTTCCGCGAGGGCTTCGCGGTGCCGGCCCGCCGTGCCGTACGCGATCGAGTCGGCCTTGGCGCGCTTGAGGCAGAGGTGGACGGGGTGCTCCCACGTCATGCCGATGCCGCCATGGAGCTGGAGCGCCTCCTCGGCGGCCCGCACGGCGACCGGCGACGCGTAGGCCTGGGCGACGGCTGCCGCGAGGCCCGACTCGTCACTGCCGCTCGCCAGCGCGTCCGCGGCGTTGCGGGCGGCGGCCCGGGTGTTGACCACCTCCAGCCAGAGCTGCGCGAGCCGGTGCTTGAGGGCCTGGAAGGAGCCGACGGGCCGGTTGAACTGGTGCCGCTCCTTGACGTACTTGACCGTCTCGGTCAGGCACCACTCGGCGATGCCCAGTTGCTCCGAGGCGAGGAGCCCCGCCCCGGCCCGCAGCCCGAGGGCGACCGCGGGACCCGCGTCCGGGGCTACCTCACGCGCGCGTGCCCCGTCGAAGGTGACGGCCGCGAGCGGACGCGTCAGGTCCAGCGAGGTCGATGGGGCGACGGTGACCCCGTCCCGCGCGGCGTCGACCGCGTAGAGCCCGGTGGCCGTGGGCACGAGGAACACGTCCGCGGCCGCGGCGTCCGCCACGCCGGTGACCCGGCCGCTGAGGACGCCGTCCCGCGCCTGGACGGCGAAGCTCGTGTCACCGGGCGCGCCGGACAGCGGCACCGCGAGCACGCCGACCGTGCGGCCCGACGCGAGCGCGCCGAGCAGTTCGCGCGCCGCCTCGCCCTCGCACGCGAGCAGCGTCTCGGTGGCCACGACCGCGCTGGTCAGGTACGGGACGGGCGCCACGGCCCGGCCCAGCTCCTCCAGGACCACGGCGGCCTCGCGGTGGGTCGCGCCCTGGCCGCCGAGCTCCTCGGGGACCAGGAGGCCCGCGAGGCCCATCCCGTCGGTGAGGGCCTTCCACAGCTCGCGGTCGTGCGGCTCGGCGGTCTCGACGCGGGCGAGCACGGCCGTGGCGTCGCAGTGGTCGGAGAGCAGGTCGCGCACCGCGGAGCGCAGCGCCTCTTCCTCCTCGGAGTACAGCAGGTCGCTCATCGCGCGAGGTCCTTCCAGGCGACGTCCTTGTCGGTGCGCGGCTCGGAGGGCAGGCCCAGGACGCGCTCGGCGACGATGTTCAGCAGGACCTCGCTGGTCCCGCCCTCGATGCTGTTGCCCTTGGACCGCAGATAGCGGTAGCCCGCGTCGCGGCCCGTGAAGTCCACCAGCTCGGGCCGCCGCATCGTCCAGTCGTCGTACAGGAGCCCCTCCTCACCGAGGAGTTCCACTTCCAGGCCGCTGATCTCCTGGTTGAGGCGGGCGAAGGCGAGCTTCATGCCGGAGCCCTCGGGACCGGGCTGGCCCGCGACGAGCTGCTGGCGGAGGCGTTCGCCGGTGAGCCTGGCCACCTCCGCGTCGACCCAGAGCTTCAGGAGCCGCTGGTGGAGGTCGTGGGTGCGCAGCTCGGGGCGCTCGCGCCAGGTCTTGGTGACCGGGCCGATCATGCCGCCCTCACGGGGAATGCGCATGCCTCCGATGGAGACGCGCTCGTTCATGAGGGTGGTCTGGGCGACCTTCCAGCCCTCGCCGACCTCGCCGAGGCGGTGCGCGTCGGGGATGCGCACGTCGGTCAGGAACACCTCGTTGAACTCGGCCTCGCCGGTGATCTGCCGCAGCGGGCGCACGTCGACGCCCGGGTCGGTCATGTCGCACACGAAGTACGTGATGCCGCGGTGCTTGGGCCGCTCCGGGTCGGTACGGGCGATGAGGATGGCCCAGCGGGCACTGTGGGCGCTGGAGGTCCACACCTTCTGCCCGTTGACGATCCAGTCGCCGCTCGCCTCGTCACGGACCGCGCGGGTGCCGAGCGCGGCGAGGTCGGATCCTGCGCCCGGCTCGCTGAAGAGCTGGCACCACACCTCCTCGCCGGTCCACAGCGGCCTGAGGAAGCGGCGCTTCTGGTCGTCGGTGCCGAAGCCGAGGACGGTCGGGGCGGCCATGCCGAGGCCGATGCCGATGCGCCGGGGGTCGTTGTCGGGCGCGCCCGCGGCCTCCAGCTCGGTGTCGACCACGGCCTGGAGCGAGCGCGGGGCGCCGAGCCCGCCGAGGCCCTCGGGGTAGTGCACCCAGGCGAGCCCGGCGTCGAAGCGGGCCCGCAGGAAGTCGGCGCGGTCGGTGCTCGCGGGCGGGTGCGCGGCGAGGAACTCCCGTGTGATCCCGCGCAGTTGGGTCGCGTCGGTCATGCGGCACCCCCGTGCGGAGTGACGGTCACGCGCCCGGTGGTGACGCCGTCGGCGACGCGCTGCACGGCGGCGGCAGCGCCGTCCATCGGTACGCGTTCACTGACCAGCGGCTTGATGACGCCCTTGGCGGCCAGCTCGGTCAGCGCCTCGTGGCAGCGCGCGATCGACCCCGGGTCCTTGGTGTTGTACAGGCCCCAGTGCAGGCCCATGATCGCGTAGTTCTTCACCAGGGCGTGGTTAAGCGAGGGCGAGGGGATCGCCCCGCTCGCGAAGCCCACCACGACGATGCGGCCCTCAAAGGCCACGCACTTCGTCGACTTGGCGTAGGCGTCGCCGCCCACGGGGTCGTAGATCACGTCCGCGCCCCGGCCGCCGGTGGCCTCCTTCACGGCGCCGACGACGTCTTCCGCACGCCGGTCGATGACCAGGTCACAGCCGAGGCCGTGCGCGACCCGTGCCTTCTCGGCGCCGCCGACGACGCCGATGACCTTGGCGCCCGCCGCCTTGCCGAGCTGCACGGCGGCGCTGCCGACGCCGCCCGCAGCCGCGTGCACCAGGAGCGTCTCGCCCGCCTGGAGGCGTGCGCGGCGGTGCAGGCCGAACCAGCCCGTCTGGTAGCCGATGTGCAGCGCGGCGGCCTCGGCGTCGTCCAGCGCGTCGGGCGCGGGCAGCAGCGCCCGGGAGTCCGCGACGGCGTACTCGGCGAAGCCGCCGTGCGGCAGCGCCGGGTTGGCGATCACGCGCCGCCCGTCCTCGGTCTCGCCGCAGATCTCGACGCCGGGCGTGAAGGGCAGCTCGGGCCTGACCTGGTACTGGCCCCGGCAGAGCAGCGCGTCCGGGAAGTTGATGTTGGCCGCGCGGACCTTCAGGAGCACCTGCCCCTCGCCGGGCCGCGGGCGGTCCGCCTCCACGAGGCGCATCACCTCGCCCGGCTCACCGTTCTCGTGCACTTGCCATGCCTGCATGCGGGGCCTCCACGGGGCTGTCGTAGACCGGGCTCCTGCGCATACTAAGCGGTCGCTTGCCGCTAGGGGAACCGTCAGTGACCCTTCTCCTTGCGCGTGGGCCGCGCCCGTACGTGCATGCGCTCACCCTGCGGCCCGAAGAGGCTGAGGAACTCGGCTCCCCCTTCGCTCGTCGCCCCGAACCAGTGCGGGACCCGGGTGTCGAACTCCGCGGCCTCACCGGGGCCGAGCAGCACGTCGTGATCGCCGAGGACGAGCCGCAGCTTTCCGGAGAGGACATAGAGCCATTCGTAGCCCTCGTGGGTCTGCGGCTCCGGCGCGGGTGCCGTGCGGGCGGGCTCGATCACCTTGTACGCCTGGAGCCCGCCCGGCTGGCGGGTGAGCGGCAGCATCGTGCGGCCGTGCCGGATGATCGGCTTGGCCCGCACGCGCGGGTCGCCCACGGGCGGGGCGCCCACGAGCTCGTCGAGGGGGACCTGGTGGGCGCGGGCGATGGGCAGCAGCAGTTCAAGGCTGGGCTTGCGGTGGCCCGACTCCAGGCGGGACAGGGTGCTGACCGAGATGCCGGTGGCCTCGGAGAGCCCGGCGAGGGTGGCGCCGCGCTCCTTGCGGATGCGGCGCAGGCGGGGGCCGACCTCGGTGAGGACCTCGTCCATCTCCTCGGGCTCGCCCGCCGGCTTTCCCGCGGCCCGTTCCGTCTTCTCACTCATGCCGTCGTCCTTTTCACTCATGCGGCCATCATGGCACTTCTTGCGGTATCAGCAAAGGCACTTGTCAATTTCGCAGCATCGGGGCGATGGTCTCCGTGGAGGTGGTCACCATGACCCGCAATATTTCGCACCACGGAGAACTGGACCGGCCGGGCTATGACGTGGTGGTCGTAGGCGGCGGCGCGGCGGGCCTGAGCGCGGCGCTCGTGCTCGGCCGCTCCCGGCGCCGGGTGCTCGTCGTCGACGCGGGCGAACCGCGCAACGCGCCCGCCACCCACATGCAGGGCTACCTGTCACGGGACGGGATGCCGCCCGCCGAGTTCCTCGCCGAGGGGCGCAAGGAGCTTCAGCGGTACGGGGTGGAGGTCCTGCGGGACCGCGTGAGCGCGGTGACCCCGGACGGCAGCGGGGAGTTCGGGCTCACCCTCGCCGAGGGCGGGGCCGTGCACGCCCGGCAGGTGGTCCTTGCCACCGGGCTCGTGGACGAGCTGCCGGACGTGCCGGGCCTCGCCGAGCGCTGGGGGCGGGACGTGCTGCACTGCCCGTACTGCCACGGCTGGGAGGTGCGGGACGAGGCCTTCGGCGTACTCGCCTCGGAGCCGTTCAACAGCCACCAGGCGCTCCTCGTCACCCAGTGGTCCAAGGACGTGACCCTTTTCCTGGACAAGGTGCGGGAGCTGCCGGACGCGGAGTGGGAGCGCCTCGCGGCCGCCGGGGTCTCGGTGGTCGAGGGCGAGGTCGCGGGTCCGGTGGTCGAGGACGACCGCCTCACCGGGGTGCGGCTCGCCGACGGGCGGGTCATTCCCCGCTCGGTGCTCTTCGTCGCCGCGAAGCCGGTGCCCCGATCCGGTCTCCTGGACGCGCTCGGCGCGCGGACGAAGGACACCCCGTTCGGCCCCTACCCGGCGCTCGACGAGGTGGGCAGGACCAGCGTCCCCGGCGTCTGGGCGGTGGGCAACGCGGCGACGGCCGCGGAACAGGTGATCAACGCGGCGAGCGCGGGCTACCGGGCCGGCCTCATGATCAACGCCGAACTCGTCATGACCGACGTCGAAGCGGAGGCCGCCCGCCGCCGGGCGGGGGTCTTCTCCCCGGAGGGCGAGGCGGCGGCGGCTCGGGCCGTGGCGGGGGACGAGGTGCACGGGCTTGCCGGCTAGGCCGGAGAGGCCCCCCGTCCGCGTCGACGGCGGCGGCTCCGAACGAGGCCTCGGGTCAACGAGCGGTGCCCGGGTCAGCGGCTGAAGACCTCGAAGCCCACCGCGGGCCGCCCGCCGAAGCGCGGCGCGAGCGCCCGGGCGCTGCCCGTGAGGAACGTACGGCAGTACTTCTCGGGGTCTTCCTCCGTCAACGCCTCGATGTACGTGCGGTGTTCGAGGAGGGAGGCCACGGACCGGTCGAGCCCGGCCGTGGCGTCCGCCGCGTGCGTGGGCGTCGACGAACCCGCGACGGCGACCCAGCGCACGCCGTCCCACGGTTCGAGGCCCTGCTCCTCCCTCAGCTCGGGGAAGATCCAGCGGTTGCCCGCGTCCGCCGCGGCGTCCAGCGTGGCCCGGCCCACCGCCACGTGGTCGGGCGTGTTCCAGGCGACGCCGCCCCAGGTGTCCCGGTAGTTGAGCGTGATGACCAGCTCGGGCCGGTGTCTGCGGATGGCGGCGGCGATGTCCTTGCGCAGCGCCGTGCCGTACTCGATGACGCCGTCCCTGTGGTCGAGGAACTCCACCGTCTCGACGCCGACGACGGCCGCGCTCGCCCGCTGCTCCCGCTCGCGCAGCGGCGCGCAGGCCGCCGGGTCGAGCGTGTCGATGCCCGCTTCCCCCCGGGTCGCCAGGACGTACGCGACCTCGCGCCCGCCGTCCGTCCAGCCGGCGATCGCGGCGGCGCAGCCGTACTCCAGGTCGTCGGGGTGGGCGACGACGGCCAGCGCCCGCCGCCAGTCCTCGGGCATGGGGTCGAGCTGCGCGGGCGCTGCGGCCTCGGCCGCGGTCTGTGACTCCGTCATGTCGGCAGCCTAATCGGCGGGTACGACAATCGACCGGCACTCACCGGTCCGGCAATCATCGGCCCGGCACTCACCGGTCCGGCCCGCCGGTCACGCCTCCCCGCGGACCATCGCGAGCAGCCGGTCGAGGACCTTCGGGCCGCCGACCCGCAGCCCGTCGTGCTCGAACTCGTTGGTGACCCAGGTGCGCAGCCCCCGGATCGCCCCGGCGGTGCGCAGCGAGTGGTCCGTGTCGACGTACATGTCGTCGTGGTAGACCGACGCGGCGGCCGGCACCTCGTTCGCCGCGAGCCGCGAGAGGTCGTACAGCCGCGGCCAGTCGGTGCGCGCGGCGAGCAGGTCGGCCGTCTCGCGCAGCGGACGGAGCGCGGGGTCGGTGTCGAACATCCAGCGCTGCACGGCCTCGCCGGTGAACAGCAGCGGTTCGTCGCCCGCCAGGGCCTTCTCCGCGTCGAACTCCGGGAACTCGGCGCGCACCCGCTCGGCCGCCCAGGCGATGGGCCGCTCACCCTGCCCGTAGATCGCCTCGTGCAGGACGGCGAAGAGCGGGTTGCCCGCGTAACTGAGGGCGGCCTGCACGTTCTCCTGGAACGCGTCGGAGAGCGCCGGGCCCGACGGCGTGCGCACGAAGGCGTCCTCGATGAGGTAGTGCAGACGGTGGCTGCCGTCGCCCATGCCGAGCAGCATGCCGAGGGACTGGAAGGCCTTGACGGTGAGCCGGTATCCGCCGTTCAGGACAGGCTCGTGCTCGGCGAGGTACGCGGCGATGCGCCGGGCGCGCTCCACGTCCTGCGGGTAGCGGGCGTAGTGCGCGGCGGTCTTGCGGGCCATGCGCGGGTAGGCCGCGCGGTAGACGTCGTCGGCGTGGCCGTCGAGCGTGGGCAGGCCGCCGGTGATCAGCGCGGCCGAGAGGCCCTCGGGAGCCGCCGAGAGGTAGTGCGTGGCGCAGAAGCCGCCGAAGCTCTGCCCGAGTACGGTCCAGGGGGCGCCGCCCGTCACCTCGGGGCGGATCGCCTCGCAGTCGCGGACGATGGAGTCGGCCCGGAAGTGCGCGAGGTAGTCGGCCTGTTCCCGGGGGCCGCCGCGCAGCGGGAGCGTCTGGCGGTTGGCGGGCGTGGAGCTGCCGGTGCCCCGCTGGTCGAGGAGGAGGACGCGGAAGTCCTCCAGGGCCCGGTCGAGCCAGGACTCCCTGCCGTGGAAGCGGGTGGCCCCGAAGCCCGGGCCGCCCTGGAGGTAGACGAGCCAGGGCAGGTCGTCGCCGCCGCGGGTCGCCGGGACGACCTCCCTGGCGAAGAGTTCGATCCGCTCCCCCGCCGGATCGTCGTGGTCCAGCGGCACGCCGAAGCGGCGGTCGGTGAGGACGACTCCTGGCTGTCGGTAGCTGACGGTCACAACTGCTCCTGAACGGGGTGGGCCGGGGTGACGGCGGCCGGCGGCGCGGCGACGTCACGGTGTACGGAACTGCCGCCCCAGTCCAGCACACCCACCGCGGCGCCGGACCGCCGGGCGGCACCCCTTTGCGGCAGCCCTTTGCGGCGGTCGTCAGCGAGGCGCCAGGCTGGACCGTCGTACGACCAGCTCCGGCATGAGCACCACGCGCCGGTGCTCGTGTCCGTTCTCACCGTGCGGCCGGGGCTCGGACTCCGTCTCCTCCATGAGCAGTTCCGCCGCCATCGCCCCCATGGTCACGGCGGGCTGGCGCACGGAGGTGAGCGGTACGACGGCGGCCGCCGCGAACTCGATGTCGTCGTAGCCGACGATCGCCACGTCCTCGGGGACGCGCACCCCGGCCGCGTACATCGCCTGGAGCACCCCGAGCGCGAGCAGGTCGTTGGCGCAGAAGACGGCCGTGGGCCGGTCCGCGAGGCCCAGGATGCGGGCCCCGGCGTCGCGGCCCGCGGCCACGTCGAGCCGCTCGGTGGGCAGCTCGCGCAGCGCGGAGGCGTCCAGGCCCGCCTCGGCGAGCGCCTGGAGCGCCCCCACGCGGCGGTCCTTGACCTGGTTGAGCCCGGGCGGGCCGCTCACGTAGGCGATGCTGCGGTGCCCGGCGTCCACCAGGTGGCGGGCGGCGAGCGCGCCGCCCATCACGTCGTCGACGGAGACCGAGCACTCCGTGGCGCCCTGCGCGACCCGGTCGACGAGGACGAACGGGATGCCGTGCCTGCGGAAGGCCGCGATGTTCCGTCCGGTGGCGTCGGCGGGGGTGAGCAGGACGCCGCGCACGCGCTGCTCGGCGAAGAGCGCGAGGTACTCGGCCTCTTCGGAGGGGCTCTGTCCGCTGTTGCACACCATGACGCGCAGCCCGGCGTCGTGCGCGGCCCGCTCCGCGCCGCGCGCGACGTCCACGAAGAACGGGTTGCCCATGTCGAGGACGAGCAGCGCCATGATGCGGCTGCGCCCCGCGCGGAGCTGCCGGGCCGACTCGCTGCGTACGTAGCCGAGCCGGTCGATGACCGCGCGCACCCGGAGGCGGGTCTCCTCGGAGACCATGTCGGGGCGGTTGATCACGTTCGACACCGTGCCCACGGACACTCCGGCGTGCTTCGCCACGTCTTTGATGCCGACCATGCGTTCCAGGTGCTCCATCCTGCTGTGCGGCCGTCCCCGGCCGTACGGACCAGCCTACTGAGGACTCAGAACCTGTACCGGACTCAGTCCTGTACCGGCCTCAGAACCTGTACTCGTCGATGTTCTTCTTGTCGAAGACGGTCGGCTCGCCCAGGTCGACCACGCCGTCGTCGCCGATCGTGAAGGTCCCCAGGTCGCCCGCCTTGAACGTCTCGCCCTTCTTGCCGGTGATCTGCCCGGAGGAGAGCGCGACGGCGGTGTGCGCCGCGAGCGCGCCGAGCTCGGCGGGGTCCCAGAGCTCGAAGCCCTTGACGGTGCCGTTCTTCACGTACTGGCGCATGTCGTTGGGGGTGCCGAGGCCGGTGAGCAGGACCTTGCCCTTGTACTTGGAGCCCGAGAGGTACTGGGCGGCCGCCTTGATGCCGACGGTGGTCGGCGAGATGATCCCCGCGAGCTTCGGATGCTCTTGGAGGAGGCCCTGGGTCTGCTGGAAGGACTGCTGGGCGTCGTCGTTGCCGTAGGCGGTCTTCACCAGCTTCATGTTCTTGTACTTGGGCTTCTTCAGCTCGTCCTTCATGTAGCCGATCCAGGTGTTCTGGTTCGTCGCGGTCTGGGCGGCGGAGAGGATCGCGATCTCGCCCTTGTAGCCGAGCTGCTCGCCCATGAGCTCGACCTGGGTGCGGCCGAGCGCCTCGGCGCTCGCCTGGGAGACGAAGACGTGCCGGCAGGCGGGCTTGGTGTCGGAGTCGTAGGTGACCACCTTGACGCCGTTCTTCATGGCCTGCTTGAGCGCGGTGCACAGCGCTCCGGGGTCCTGCGCGGAGACGGCCATGGCGTCGACCTGCTGCTGGGTGAGCGTGTTGACGTAGCTCACCTGGCCGCTGGTGTCGGTGGCGCTGTTGGGACCCGTCTCCTTGTAGTTCGATCCGAGTTCCTTCAGGGCCTTCTCGCCGCCCTTGTCGGCGACCGTGAAGTAGGGGTTGTTGACCTGCTTGGGCAGGAAGCCGACGGTGAGGCCCTTCTTCGTCTCCGCGTCCGGATCGGCCTTGGCGTTCGAGGCCTTGGCCGAGTCGTCGTCCTTGGCGGAGTCCTTGGTGGTGCCCCCGCAGGCCGTGGCGGTGAGGGCGAGGGAGGTGACCGCGGCGAGAGCGGCGCAGGCGCGGCGCAGGGCCACCCCGGCGGGCGTGCGGGAGCTGGGCAGGCGAGAGAACATCGTCGGTCCCTTTCGGAAAGTCGTACGGTGCTTCTTCGGAGAGTCGTACGGTGCTTCGTGATGTCAGGGGGCATGCGACGTCAGGGGGAGGGCGACGTCAGCGGGAGGGCGACGTCAGCTGCTTCGTGACGTCGGGCGGGGGCGCCGCCGCTCTGCGGCCCGCGCGCGCGGTGGCCACTTGCCGTGCCACGCGCGGCCCGAGGACCGACACCACGAGGAGCACACCCGTGACGACGATCTGGGACTGCGCGGAGACGTTGAGAAGGCTCATGGCGTTCTGGAGCGCGCCGAGCAGGAAGACCCCGGCGACGGCTCCGCCGAGGGTGCCCTTGCCTCCGTCGAAGTCGATGCCGCCGAGCAGCACCGCGGCGACGACGGAGAGCTCCAGGCCGGTGGCGTTGTCGTAGCGGGCGCTCGCGTAGTGCAGTGCCCAGAAGACGCCCGTGAGCGAGGCCATGAGGCCCGTGAGGACGAACAGCCACAGCTTGTGCCGCTTGACGCGCACCCCGGTGAACCGCGCGGCCTCCTCGTTCGCGCCGATCGCGAACAGGGCGCGCCCGAAGGGCATGGCGTGCAGCACGACGACGGCGATGGCGAGCAGCACGAGGAAGGGCAGGAAGGCGTACGGGACGAAGGTGTCGCCGATCCGTCCGGCCGCGAAGTCGAGGTACTGGGAGGGGAAGTCGGTGACGGCGTCCGACCCCAGGACGATCTGGGCGATGCCTCTGTAGGCGGCCATCGTGCCGATGGTGACGGCGAGCGAGGGCAGCCCGAGCCGGGTCACCAGGAGGCCGTTGACGAGCCCGCAGACCACGCCGAGCAGCAGGCAGAGCGGAATGATCGTCTCGATGGCGAGCCCCGCGTTCCACAGGGCGCCCATCACCGCTCCGGAGAGCCCCGCAGTGGACGCCACCGACAGGTCGATCTCGCCGGAGACCACGAGGAGTGTCATCGGCAGCGCGATCAGCGCGATGGGCAGTGTGTTGCCGATGAGGAAGGAGAGGTTGAGCGCGTTCCCGAAACCGTCGACAAAGGAGAACGACATCAGCAGAAGCACGACTAGGAGGGCGCCGACGACCGTGTCCCAGCGGACGGCGCGCGTGAGCGGGGAGTCAGCCATGGCGGGCGTTCCTTCTGTTCGATGCGGCCCTCTTCCTGTTGGATGCGCCCCTCTTCTTCAGCGCGTCGGCGACGCGCAGGGCGACGATCCGGTCGACGGCGATGGCGAGGACGAGCAGTACGCCGTTGATGGCGAGCACCCACACGGAGCTGACGCCGAGCGCGGGCAGCACACTGTTGATGGACGTCAGCAGGAGCGCGCCGAGCGCCGCTCCGTAGACGCTGCCCGAGCCGCCGGTGAAGGCCACGCCGCCGACCACGACGGCGCTGACGACGGTGAGTTCGTAGCCGTTGCCGGTCGCGGAGTCGACGTTGCCGAAGCGGGCGAGGTACAGGGCGCCGGCGAGTCCGGCGAGCGCCCCGCACACGGTGTACGCGATGAGGATCCGCTTGCGTACGGAGATGCCCGCGAGCCGTGCGGCCTCCGGGCTCGACCCGAGCGCGTACAGCTCGCGGCCGCCGCGGAAGTGCCGCAGGTAGTACGCGACGGTGACCAGGACGGCGAGGGCGATCAGGGCGAGCCAGGGGACCGCCGAGATGCCCCCGGAGCCGAAATCGACGAAGCCGCCGGACAGGTCGGACGCGGTGATCTGCCGCGAGCCGACCCAGATGGAGTCGATGCCGCGGATGACGTACAGCGTGCCGAGGGTCACGACGAGCGCCGGTACCTGGCCCAGGCTGACGAGGGCGCCGTTGAGGAGCCCGCAGCCGATGCCGAGCGCCACGGCGAGGACGATGGCGGTGACGGCGCCGCCGCCGCCCTGGAGGTGGTTGCCCGCGGCGAAGGCGCTGATGCCGAGTGTGGAACCGACGGACAGGTCGACGTTGCGGGTGATGACGACCAGGGCCTGTCCGGTGGCGACGAGGACGAGGATGGTCGCGTTCAGGAGCAGGTCCTTGATGCCCTGCTCGGAGAGGAACTCGCTGTTGCCCGCCTGGGTGAGGACGATCATCACCAGGAAGACCAGGAGTATGGCGAGCTCGCGCACCTTGAACACCCGGTCGACGAGCCGCCCGGCGCCGGCCTTCCCCGGGTCGACGGCGGTCGCGGAACTCCGCGTATCCACACTCACCCGAGCCTCCCGCCGACCTCACCGGCGACCGGCCCCCGCCGGCCCGCCTTGGGGCGGGGTTTCTGGTGCATGACCGAGGCGTGGGCAAGCCCGCGCCACGTTCCCGCCCCCGGCTCAGGAAGCCGGGCCGAGTCGCCGTCCCCGCCCGCGTCCATGGTGCGCCCTGTCATGCCGCCCTCCCCGTGGCCGCCGCCATCACCGATTCCTCCGTGGCGTCGTCCCGCGCGATCTCCGCGGTGAGCCGCCCCTCGTGCATGACGAGCACCCGGTCGGCCATGCCGAGGATCTCCGGCAGGTCGGAGGAGATCATCAGCACCGCGACGCCGTCCGCGGCGAGCGCGGAGAGCAGCCGGTGCACCTCGGCCTTGGTGCCGACGTCGATGCCGCGGGTCGGCTCGTCGACGATCAGTACGCGTGGGCCGGTGGCCAGCCACTTGGCCAGGACGACCTTCTGCTGGTTGCCGCCGGAGAGCGTCCCCACGGCGTCGGCGATGCGCGCGTACTTGACCTGGAGCCTGAGCGCCCAGTCCAGGGAACGGCTGCGCTCGGCCCCACGGTCCATCAGCCCCGCGCGGACCGTCGTACGCAGCCCCGTGAGACCGATGTTGCGCTCGATGGACATGTCCATCACCAGGCCCTGGGCGCGCCGGTCCTCGGGTACGAGGGCCAGTCCGGCCGCCATGGCGGTGCTCGGGGCGCCGTTGGTCAGGGCCTTGCCCTGGACCTCGACGGTTCCCGCGTCCCACCGGTCGACGCCGAACACCGCGCGGGCGACCTCGCTGCGCCCCGCCCCGACGAGGCCGGCGAGCCCGACGATCTCCCCGCACCTGACGTCGAACGACACGTCGGTGAAGACCCCTTCGCGGGTCAGCCGCCGCACGCTGAGCGCGACGTCACCGGTCTCGGTGTCCTGCTTGGGGTAGAGCTCGCCGAGGTCGCGGCCGACCATGCGGCGCACCAGGTCGTCCTCGGTGAGGCCCGCCAGGGGCTCGCTCGCGATGAGGGCGCCGTCCCGCAGGGTCGTGACGCGCTGGCAGAGCTCGAAGATCTCCTCGATGCGGTGGGAGATGAAGAGCACCGCGGCACCCTGTTCCCGCAGGGTGCGCACCACGCCGAAGAGGCGTGCCACCTCGCTGCCGGTGAGCGCGGCGGTCGGCTCGTCCATGATGAGCACGCGGGCGTCGAAGGAGAGCGCCTTGGCGATCTCCACGATCTGCTGGTCGGCGATGGACAGGCCGCGCGCCGGCTGCTCGGGGGCGAGGTCCACGGCGAGGCGCGCGAAGAGCGCCCCGGCCGCCGCGTCGACCGCCTTGTGGTCGACACGGCCGAGTGAGCGGCGCGGCTGGCGCCCCATGAAGATGTTCTCGGCGACGGACAGGTCGGGGAAGAGCGTCGGCTCCTGGTAGATGACGGCGATCCCCGCGTCACGGGCGTCGGCGGGTCCGTGCAGGACGACCGGCTCACCGTCGATGAGCAGCCCTCCGGCGTCGGGCCGGTGCACGCCGGCGAGCGTCTTGATGAGGGTGGACTTCCCGGCACCGTTCTCGCCCGCGAGGGCGTGCGCCTCTCCGGCGTGCAGTTGCAGGGAGACGTCCTGGAGGGCGCGTACGGCGCCGAAGGACTTGCTCAGGCCGTGCGCGGCCAGGACGGGGGGCTCTCTCATGGATAGCACCGATCGGTGACGTCCGCCCCTGACTGCGCGAAGGAGGCGGGAGGTGAGATGAGGTGAGGTGAGACGGGGTGAGATGGGGTGAGGTGAGATGGGGTGAAAGGATTCAACGAAGTTCCACGGAAGCTAGACCCGCGCCGACTTCACCGTCAATGGGTCGGACCCGAGAATCCTGACTTCCGCACGAAACAGCGTTGCAGCCGCCGAGAAACGGCGACAGGCACGCGAGATCCCTTGACAGTCACGAGCAGCGCTCCCTAACTTCGGCCTCTGTGAAACGATTCATCCCCGAGTCGTTACGGAGTTCCTTGTGATCAGCAGAAGACGACTGCTCGGCACCACCGCCACGGCCGCCATCGGCACGGCCGTCGCAGGAACCGCCCCCGCCGCCTCCGCGACCCCGCCGGGCAAGGCCCCCGCCCCGCCGCTGCGCGTGACCGCCCCCACCGTCGAGTACGTCCGGCATCCGCTCGGCCTCGACACCCCGCGCCCGAGGCTGAGTTGGCCCCTGGCCTCCGACGCGCAGGGCAAGGCCCAGAGCGCCTACCGCATCCGGGTCGCCACCGCCCCTGGCCGCCTCGACCGCCCCGATGTGTGGGACAGCGGCAAGGTCACCTCCACCGCCTCCGTCCTGGTCCCCTACGGCGGCCCCGAACTGAAGTCACGCACCCGGTACTTCTGGTCGGTCCGCGTCTGGGACGCCTCCGGCCGGCCCTCCGCGTGGAGCGAGCCGTCCTGGTGGGAGACCGGCCTCACCTCGGACTCCGACTGGTCGGCGCGGTGGATCGGCGCCCCGGCCGCGCTCGTGGACGCCCCCGCCCTCGACAAGGCCTCCTGGATCTGGTTCCCGGAGGGTGACCCCGCCACCAGCGCACCGGCCGCCACCCGCTGGTTCCGCCACCGCTTCGACGTTCCCGACGGCGTGACGCGGGCGCGCCTGGTCCTCACCGCCGACAACGGCTTCACGGCGTACGTGAACGGCACGCGCGTGGCCCACGCCGAGGCCGACAACGCGGCCGACAACTGGCGGCGCCCCGTCGTCGTCGACGTGAGCGACCAGCTCCGCCCCGGCGCCGCGGCCATCGCCGTCTCCGCGACCAACGCCGTGGAAGGGCCCGCGGGCCTCCTCGGTATCCTCGAACTGACCACCGGGGACGGCGAACGCGTCCTGGTCACCGACGCCAAGTGGAAGGCCGCCGACAAGGAGCCCTCCGGCGACTGGCGGGCCACCGGTTACGACGACGGTTCCTGGCCCGCCGCCAAGCTCCTCGCCGCGTGGGGCGCGGGCCCCTGGGGCAAGGTCGTGCCCAGCCACTCCCCCGCCGCGCAGCTCCGCCACGAGTTCCGGCTGCGGAACCGCAAGGTGGCCCGGGCCAGGCTGTACTCGTCCGCCCTCGGCCTCTACGAGGCGTTCCTCAACGGCGAGCGGGTCGGCGATGACCGCCTCGCGCCCGGCTGGACGGACTACGACAAGCGCGTCCAGTACCAGACGTACGACGTGACGGAGCTGGTCTCTTCCGGGGTCAACGCGCTGGGCGTGACGCTCGCGACCGGCTGGTACGCGGGCAACATCGGCTGGTTCGGCCCCCACCAGTACGGCGAGCGCCCCGCCTTCCTCGGCCAACTGGAGATCACGTACACCGACGGCTCGACCGAGCGCGTCCTCTCCGGGACCACGTGGCGCGCCGCCCTCGGCCCGGTCATCCAGGCGGACCTCATGTCGGGCGAGGAGTACGACGCCCGGCGCGAGACCAAGGGCTGGACGCGCGCCGGTTTCGACGACTCCACGTGGCTCGCCGCCGACGCCGTGGAGAAGGTGTCCGCCGCGCTCGTCGCCGCGGTGGACGGGCCCACGCGCGTGGAGCACGACATACGCGCCGAGAGGATGACCGAGCCGAAGCCCGGCGTCTTCGTCTACGACCTCGGCCAGAACATGGTCGGCGTGGTGCGCCTGACGGTCTCCGGCAAGGCCGGCACGACGATCACGTTGCGGCACGCGGAGGTGCTCAACCCGGACGGCACGATCTACACCGCCAACCTCCGTACGGCCCGCGCCACCGACACCTACACCCTCAAGGGCGGCGGCGAGGAGACGTACGAACCGCGCTTCACCTTCCACGGCTTCCGCTACGTAGAGGTCACCGGCCACCCCGGCAAGCCGCCGCTGGACGCGGTCCTCGGGCGGGTGATCCACACGTCGGCCCCGTTCACCATGGACTTCAAGACCGACGTCCCGATGCTCGACCAGCTGCACAGCAACATCACGTGGGGGCTGCGCGGCAACTTCGTGTCCATCCCCACCGACACCCCCGCGCGTGACGAGCGGCTCGGCTGGACCGGCGACATCAACGTCTTCGCCCCGACCGCCGCCTACACCATGGAATCCGCCCGCTTCCTCACGAAGTGGCTCGACGACCTGCGCGACGGCCAGTCGGACGACGGCGCGTTCACCGACGTCGCGCCGTACATCGGTCCCGTCGGCAAGGGCGTCGCCGGCTGGGGCGACGCGGGAGTCACCGTTCCCTGGGCGCTGTACGAGGCCTACGGGGACACCCGCGTACTGGAGCAGGCCTGGTCGTCGATGCTGAAGTGGCTCGACTACCTGGAGAAGCACAGCAGCGGCTACCTCCGCCCGGCGGAGGGTTACGGCGACTGGCTCAACATCCAGGACGAGACCCCCAAGGACGTCATCGGCACCGCCTACTTCGCGCACAGCGCCGCCCTGGTGGCGAAATCCGCCGAGGCGCTGGGCAAGGACGCGGCACCGTACACCGCGCTGTTCCGCAGCGTGCGCGACGCGTTCCGCGCGGCCTACGTCACGGACGGCGGCCGGGTGAAGGGCGACACGCAGACCGCGTACGTCCTCGCCCTGTCCATGGACCTGCTCGCCGAGGGTGACAGGAAGCCGGCCGCCGACCGCCTGGTCGAACTCATCAGGTCCAAGGAGTGGCATCTGTCCACCGGCTTCCTCGGCACTCCCCGCCTGCTGCCGGTGCTCACCGAGACCGGCCACAACGACGTCGCCTACCGGCTCCTCGTCCAGCGCTCCTTCCCGAGCTGGGGCTACCAGATCGACCGGGGCGCGACCACCATGTGGGAGCGCTGGGACTCCATCAAGCCGGACGGCAGCTTCCAGGACGCCGGCATGAACTCCTTCAACCACTACGCGTACGGCTCCGTGGGCGAGTGGATGTACGCGAACATCGCGGGCATCGCCCCCGCGGAACCGGGCTTCAAGAAGGTGCGCGTGCGGCCGCGGCCCGGCGGCGGCGTCACCAGGGCGCAGGGGCGTTTCGACTCGGTGCGCGGGCCGATCACCACGCGCTGGCAGGCAGACTCCGACGGATTCAGCCTCACGCTCACCCTGCCCGCCCACACCACGGCCGAGGTGTGGATACCGGCCGAGAAGGCCTCCCAGGTGCGGCACGGCTCGGCCGAGTTCCTGCGGATGGCCGACGGCTGCGCCGTGTTCGCCGCGGCCTCGGGCACCCACCACTTCTCCAACTGACCGACTACGTACGAACATTCTGAAGGGCTGCGTGATGACCGCCGGAACCAGCAAGGACGCCGTGAAAGCGGCACTCAGCACCCAGGCACTGGAGACACCGTCCTGGGCGTACGGCAACTCCGGCACGCGTTTCAAGGTCTTCGCGCAGCCCGGCGTCCCCAGGACGACACGCGAGAAGCTGGACGACGCCGCCCGCGTCCACGCGCACACGGGCATCGCGCCGACCGTCGCCCTGCACATCCCCTGGGACCGCGTCGACGACTACGGCGCGCTCACCGCCTACGCGGAGGAGCGCGGCCTGCGCCTCGGCGCCATCAACTCCAACGTCTTCCAGGACGACGACTACCGGCTCGGTTCGGTCACCAACCCCGATCCCGCCATCCGCCGCAAGGCCGTCGGACACCTCCTGGAGTGCGTCGACATCATGGACGCGACCGGGTCGAAGGACCTCAAGCTCTGGTTCTCGGACGGCACCAACTATCCCGGCCAGGACGACCTGCGCAGCCGGCAGGACCGACTGGAGGAGGCGCTGCGCACGGTCTACGACCGGCTCGGCGACGACCAGCGGATGCTCCTGGAGTACAAGCTCTTCGAGCCGGCCTTCTACGCCACCGACGTCCCCGACTGGGGGACGGCGTACGCGCACTGCCTCAAGCTCGGCCCCAAGGCGCAGGTGGTCGTCGACACCGGGCACCACGCGCCGGGCACGAACATCGAGTTCATCGTGGCGACGCTGCTGCGCGAGGGCAGGCTCGGCGGCTTCGACTTCAACTCCCGCTTCTACGCCGACGACGACCTGATGGTCGGCGCGGCCGACCCCTTCCAGCTCTTCCGGATCATGTACGAGGTGGTGCGCGGCGGCAGCCTCGCGGCGGGCACACCGGGCGCGCCGGGGGTCGCGTTCATGCTCGACCAGTGCCACAACATCGAGGCGAAGATCCCAGCGATCATCCGCTCGGTGATGAACGTGCAGGAGGCCACGGCAAAGGCGCTGCTGGTGGACGCCGAGGTGCTGGCCGAGGCGCAGCGCACGGGCGACGTGCTCGCGGCGAACGGCGCGCTGATGGATGCGTTCAGCACGGATGTGCGTCCCCTACTGGCGGAAGTCAGGGAGGAGTTGGGGATCGACCCCGATCCGCTCAGGGCCTATGAGCGGTCAGGATGGCAGGAGTTGATCGCCGAGGAGCGGGTCGGCGGCGAGCAGGCGGGTTGGGGGGCATGAGCGACATGAACGGGCACGACGTAAGCGGGGAAGACATGGGCGGGGACGACGTGGGTGGGGACGACGTGGGTGGGGACCGCATGGCGGGGCGGCGGCAGGGGCACGACCCGGTGGCCGAACTGCTGGAGCGCGCCCACGCTCTGGGCGCCGACCCGCGCAACACCAATTACGCGGGCGGGAACGCCTCCGCGAAGGGCACCGCGCCCGACCCCGTGACCGGCGACGACATCGGCCTCATGTGGGTCAAGGGCTCCGGCGGCGACCTCGGCACGCTCAAGGAGTCGGGCCTCGCGGTGCTGCGCCTAGACCGACTGCACGCGCTGAAGAAGGTGTATGCGGGCGTGGAGCGCGAGGACGAGATGGTCGCGGCCTTCGACTACTGCCTGCACGGCAGGGGCGGTGCCGCGCCGTCCATCGACACGGCGATGCACGGCCTGGTCGACGCGGCGCACGTCGACCACCTCCACCCCGACTCCGGGATCGCGCTGGCGTGCGCGGCCGACGGCGAGAAGCTGACCGCCGAGTGCTTCGGCGACACGGTGGCGTGGGTGCCGTGGCGCCGCCCCGGCTTCCAGCTCGGTTTGGACATCGCGGCCGTGCGCGCGGAGCACCCGCGGGCGATCGGCTGTGTACTGGGCGGGCACGGCATCACCGCCTGGGGGGAGACCTCCGAGGAGTGCGCCAGGAACTCCCTGCACATGATCCGCACGGCGGAGCGGTTCCTCGCGGAGCGCGGCAGGGCGGAGCCGTTCGGCGGGGAGCTCGACGGGTTCGGGCCGCTCCCCGCTCCGGAACGCCGCGCGCGGGCGGCGGCGCTGGCTCCCGTCATCCGGGGCCTCGCCTCGCGGGACCACCCGCAGGTCGGCCACTTCACCGACACGGAGGCGGTCCTCGACTTCCTCGACAGGGCCGAGCATCCGCGCCTGGCCGCCCTCGGCACCTCCTGCCCGGACCACTTCCTGCGCACGAAGGTCCGGCCGCTGCTCCTCGACCTGCCGCCGACGGCTCCGCTGGACGAGACGATCGCCCGCCTCGGTGAGCTGCATGCCGCGTACCGCGAGGAGTACGCGGCGTACTACGCCCGGCACGCCGAGCCCGGCTCCCCCGCGATGCGCGGCGCGGACCCGGCGGTCGTGCTGGTCCCCGGGGTGGGCATGTTCACCTTCGGCAAGAACAAACAGACGGCGCGCGTGGCCGGCGAGTTCTACGTCAACGCGATCAATGTCATGCGAGGCGCGGAGGCCGTGTCGTCGTACGCGCCGATCGAGGAGTCCGAGAAGTTCCGCATCGAGTACTGGGAGCTGGAGGAGGCGAAGCTGCGGCGCATGCCCGCGCCGAAGCCGCTGGCGACACGGGTGGCTCTCGTGACGGGCGCGGGCAGCGGTATCGGCAGGGCCATCGCGCACCGGCTGGCCGCCGAGGGCGCCTGCGTGGTCGTCGCGGACCTGAACGCGGCGGGGGCGGCGGCCGTCGCCGAGGAGTTGGGCGGTCCCGACAAGGCGGTCGCCGTGACCGTGGACGTGACGAGCGAGGAGCAGATCTCCGAGGCGTTCGAGGCCGCGGTCCTGGCCTTCGGCGGAGTGGACCTGGTCGTCAACAACGCGGGCATCTCCCTCTCCAAGCCCCTCCTGGAGACCACGGCCCGCGACTGGGACGTGCAGCACGCCGTCATGGCGCGCGGCTCGTTCCTGGTCTCCCGCGAGGCGGCCCGGGTGATGCGGGCGCAGGGCATGGGCGGCGACATCGTCTACATCGCTTCGAAGAACGCGGTCTTCGCCGGCCCGAACAACATCGCCTACTCCGCGACCAAGGCGGACCAGGCCCACCAGGTGCGATTGCTCGCGGCGGAACTGGGCGAGGACGCCATCCGCGTCAACGGCGTCAACCCGGACGGCGTGGTCCGCGGCTCCGGCATCTTCGCCGGCGGCTGGGGAGCGAAGCGCGCGGCGGTCTACGGCGTCCCCGAGGAGAAACTGGGCGAGTTCTACGCCCAGCGGACCCTGCTCAAGCGGGAGGTCCTGCCGGAGCATGTGGCCAACGCGGTGTTCGCCCTGACGGGCGGGGACCTGTCGCACACGACGGGGTTGCACATACCGGTGGACGCGGGGGTGGCGGGGGCGTTTCTGCGGTGACGGGCGGGGGCGCCTGGAGCGCGGGTACTGCCCGCGGACCCGGCGGCCTCTCCCGACAGCGACCCGTACCCCTTCACGTCGTTCACGCCGACAGCCCGCCCCGCACCCTGCCAGCTCCTCCGCCGTGTTCACTCCGCACCCCAAGAGAGCCGCCCCATGTCCCTCACCCGCCGCTCCTCCACCCCCCGTTTCGCCGCGGTCGATCTGGGCGCGTCCAGTGGGCGCGTCATGGTGGGCCGGGTCGGTCACGGCAGCCTTGAGCTGGAGGAGTTCCACCGGTTTCCCAACAGGCCCGTGCGTATCGGCGGCACCCTGCACTGGGACATCCTCGCGCTGTACGCGGGCGTGCTCGACGGGCTGCGGGCGGCCGGTCCTGTGGCCTCCGTGGGCGTGGACAGCTGGGCCGTGGACTATGGACTGCTCGACGCCGACGGCGCGCTCGTCGGCAACCCGGTGCACTACCGCGACCGCCGCACCGAAGGCATCGCCGAACAGGTGTGGGAGCGCATGCCGGCCGCCGAGCTGTACGCGGCGACGGGGCTTCAGTACGCACCCTTCAACACCCTGTACCAGCTCATCGCCGCCCGGCGGGCACAGCAGCTCGACTCGGCCGACCGGTTGTTGCTCATTCCGGATCTGCTCACGTACTGGCTGACCGGTGACCTCGGCACCGAGTTGACGAACGCTTCGACCACCCAGCTCATCGACCCCCGCACCAGACTCTGGTCGCGGGAGGTGGCCGACCGGCTCGGCATCGACCTCGCCCTGTTCCCGCCGCTGCGGCGGCCCGGGGAGCCCGCGGGTGAACTGCTCCCCCATGTCCTGGAGGAGACCGGCCTCACGGGCCCCGTCCCCGTGACAACGGTGGCCTCGCACGACACCGCCTCCGCCGTGGCGGCGGTGCCCGCGGCGGACGGCACGGCCTTCGCGTACCTCTGCACCGGCACCTGGTCCCTCGCCGGGCTCGAACTGGACGCCCCCGTCCTCACGGAGGCGAGCCGCGAGGCCAACTTCACCAATGAGCTGGGGACCGACGGGACGGTCCGCTATCTGCGCAACATCATGGGGCTCTGGCTCCTCCAGGAGTGCCTGCGCGCCTGGCGGAACCCCGACCTCACGGCCCTGCTCGCCGCGGCAGCCGAGGCCGAGCCGCTGCGTTCGGTCGTGGACGCCGGCGCGCCCGGGTTCCTCTCGCCCGGCCGGATGCCGGACCGTATAGCGCAGGCGTGCCGGGCGTCGGGGCAGCCGGTGCCCGCCGGGCCCGCGGAGACGACCCGCTGCGTCCTCGACTCCCTCGCGCTCGCCCACCGCAAGGCCCTGGTGGACGCCCAACGCCTGACCGGGCGCCGCACAGAGGTCGTCCACCTGGTCGGCGGCGGTGCCCGCAACGCCCTGCTGTGCCAGCTGACGGCGGACGCCTGCGGGCTGCCCGTCCTCGCGGGCCCGGCGGAAGCGGCCGCGCTGGGCAACGTCCTCGTACAGGCGCGTGCGCACGGCGTGCTCGCCGACCGTGCCGAGGCGCGGGCCCTGGTGGCGAGGGCCCAGCCGCCCACGCACTATGGGCCGCGGGGTGACACCGCCGCGTGGGCGGCGGCACAGCAGCGGCTCGGCACGCGATGAGCGGCGCCCGCACCGGTGGCCGTCCATGCCTCCCGCAACGCATCGTGCCCGCGTACGCTGCACCCATCCGATGATCGACGAGGAGGAACCAGCGATGCGTGTCGCCCTGTTCCTGACGTGTGTCAACGACACGCTCTATCCGGATACGGGCCGAGCGGTGGTGAAACTGCTGACCAGACTGGGCGTCGACGTCGACTTCCCGACGGCGCAGACCTGCTGCGGGCAGGCGCACTACAACACCGGTTACCGCCACCAGGCGGAGCCGCTCGCCCGACACTTCTCCGATGTATTCGGGGGCGACACCTACGACGCGATCGTGACGCCGTCCGGGTCCTGCGGGGCGATGGTGCGTGAACTGTATCCGCGCATGGGCGAGCGGGCGCGGGCCGAGGGCCGCGGTGACGGCCTCGCGCGGACGCTGGCGCCGGTGGTCCCCAAGACGTATGAGCTGACCGAGTTCCTGGTGGACGTCCTCGGGGTCACGGACGTCGGCGCGTACTACCCGCACAAGGTCACCTACCACCCCACCTGTCACGGCCTGCGCGCCCTCGGCCTCGGCGAGCGGCCCACGCGATTGCTGCGTGCGGTCAAGGGGCTCGAACTCGTGGAGATGCCCGGCGCCGAGGAGTGCTGCGGCTTCGGCGGCACCTTCGCCGTGAAGAACGCCGACGTCTCGGCGGCCATGGGCGCGGACAAGGTCCGGCACGCCGAGTCGACCGGAGCCGACGTCCTCTGCGCGGCGGACAACTCCTGCCTGATGCACATCGGCGGCACGATGACCCGGCTGCGCACGGCCGTACGCCCGGTCCACCTCGCGGAGATCCTGGCGAGCACGGAAGAGGAGCCCCTGTCATGAGCGGCGGCACATTCGTCGGCATGCCCGCGTTCCCGCCGTTTCCGCGGGCCGCGCACGAGGCGGTGCGGAACACGACGCTGCGGGCCAACCTCCGGCACGCCACCCACACCATCCGCGACAAACGGGCCAAGGCCGTCGCCGAGCTGGACGACTGGGCGGAGCTGCGCGAGGCGGGCAAGCGCATCAAGGACGAGACGCTGCGCCACCTCGACCGGTATCTCGTCCAGTTGGAGGAGTCCGTCGTGCGGGCGGGCGGCACCGTGCACTGGGCGACCGACGCCGAGGAGGCGAACCGCATCGTCGCAGGTCTCGTCAGGGCGACCGGCGAGACGGAGGTCGTCAAGGTCAAGTCGATGGCCACGCAGGAGATCGGGCTCAACGAAGCGCTGGAGGCCGAGGGCATCCACGCCTACGAGACCGACCTCGCCGAGCTGATCGTGCAGCTCGGCAAGGACCGGCCCTCGCACATCCTCGTCCCCGCCATCCACCGCAACCGCGGCGAGATCCGCGACATCTTCCGCGCGGAGATGGGCGCGTGGGGACGGCCGGCCCCCGACGGGCTCACCGACACCCCCGCCGAGCTCGCCGAGGCGGCGCGGCTGCACCTGCGCGAGAAGTTCCTCCGGGCCAAGGTGGGCGTCTCCGGGGCGAACTTCATGGTCGCGGAGACCGGCACCATGGTCGTCGTGGAGTCGGAGGGCAACGGCCGGATGTGCCTCACCCTGCCCGAGACGCTGATCTCCGTGGTGGGCATCGAGAAGGTGGTTCCGACCTGGCGTGACCTGGAGGTGTTCCTCCAGACCCTGCCCCGCTCCTCCACGGCCGAGCGGATGAACCCGTACACGTCCATGTGGACGGGCACGTCCCCGGATGACGGGCCCAGCGCCTTCCACCTGGTCCTGCTCGACAACGGCCGCACCGACACCCTCGCCGACGAGGTGGGCCGCCAGGCCCTGCGCTGCATCCGCTGCTCGGCGTGTCTCAACGTCTGCCCGGTGTACGAGCGGGCGGGCGGGCACGCGTACGGCTCGGTGTACCCGGGGCCGATCGGCGCGATCCTCAGCCCGCAGCTCCGGGGCACGCAGAGCGAGATCGACGCCTCCCTGCCGTACGCCTCCTCGCTCTGCGGCGCGTGCTATGAGGTGTGTCCGGTGGCCATCGACATCCCCGAGGTCCTCGTGCACCTGCGCGAGCGGGTGGTGCAGGGCGGCGAGGCCACGCGGCGGGGCACGAGGGTGACGCTGAAGCCGGCCAAGGGGCACGCGGCGGAGCGGGCGGCGATGCGCGCGGCAGGGTTCGCCTTCGCCCGCCCCGGAGTACTGCGCATGGGCCAGCGCATGGCCTCGCGCACCCGGCGGTTCCATCCACGCACGCTTCCCGGACCCGGCCGGGCGTGGAGCGCGACCCGGGATCTGCCGAAGGTCCCGGCGGAACCGTTCCGTGACTGGTGGGAGCGTACGCGGGGCGGCACGACGGAAGGGAGCGGGAAGTGAGCAGCAGGGACGTGATCCTGGGCCGGGTGCGTCGGGCGCTCGCGGACGTGCCGAGCGTGCCGGACGCGGCGGACGGGCCGGACGGCGACGGCACCGCGTACGAGGCGGCGGTGGACCGTGGGTACGCGCGCGAGCACGGCGAGCGTACCGTCGATGAGACCGTCGACCTGCTCGCGGAGAACCTCGCGGACTATCGGGCGATCGTGCACCGGTGCACGGACGAGGAGCTTCCGGAGCTCCTGACGCGTCTGCTCGCGGCGCGCGGCGCGGGGACCGTCCTGGTGCCGCCGGGGCTGCCCCCGCGCTGGCTGGAGTCCGTCGACGCGACACACGTGCGGGACCGCGCGGCCGGCACCCCGTATGAACTGGACCGGGTCGACAGCGTCGTCACCGGCTGCGCGGTCGCTGTCGCCGAGACCGGCACGCTGGTTCTCGACGGTTCGGCGGACCAGGGCCGCCGCCGCGTCACGCTCGTGCCGGACCACCACATCTGTGTCGTACGGGTGCCGGACCAGGTGGTGTCGTCCGTACCGCTGGCACTCGGGCGGCTCGATCCGGTGCGACCGCTGACCTGGATCTCGGGGCCCTCCGCGACCAGCGACATCGAGTTGGACCGGGTCGAGGGAGTGCACGGGCCGCGCACCCTGGAGGTGGTGTTGATGAGCGGTGGATGACCGGCGCGGCTAGCGTGTGGGCATGATCCGGTTCGAGCAGGTGACCAAGCGCTACCCGGACGGTACGACGGCCGTGGACGATCTCTCCTTCGAGGTGGGCCGGGGCGAACTGGTCACGCTCGTCGGCCCGTCCGGCTGCGGCAAGACCACCACCATGATGATGGTCAACCGGCTCATCGAACCCACGTCGGGCAGCATCTTCCTGGACGGCGAGAACATCGCCGATGTGGACCCGGTGCGCCTGCGCCGCCGGATCGGTTACGTCATCCAGCAGGTCGGTCTCTTCCCGCACCGCACGGTCCTGGACAACACGGCGACCGTGCCCGCGCTCATCGGCTGGAAGAAGGCCAGGGCGAGGGCCAGGGCGGCGGAGTTGCTCGAGCTGGTGGGTCTGGACCCGGCGACGTTCGGGTCCCGCTATCCCGAGCAGCTCTCCGGGGGCCAGCGCCAGCGGGTCGGGGTCGCCCGCGCGCTGGCCGCCGACCCGCCGGTACTCCTGATGGACGAGCCGTTCGGGGCGGTGGACCCGGTGGTGCGCGAGCAGTTGCAGGACGAGTTCCTGCGGATGCAGTCGGCGGTGCGCAAGACGGTTCTGCTGGTCACGCACGACATCGAGGAGGCGGTCCGCCTCGGTGACCGCATCGCCGTGTACGGGCAGGGGCGCATCGAGCAGTTCGACACGCCGGGGGCGGTGCTCGGGGCGCCCGCTACGCCGTATGTCGCCGAGTTCGTCGGCGCCGACCGGGGCCTGAAGCGGCTCTCGGTGACGGAGATTCAGTCGGACGACCTGGAGCAGCCGCCGATCGCCCGCCTCGACGAGCCCGCGGCGCAGGCCGCGGCCCGGCTGCGCGAGGAGGAGGCGCGCTGGGCCGTCGTCCTGGACGCGGGCGGCGATCTGCACGGCTGGGTCGGCGTCGACGAGGTCGCGCTCGCCGGCTCCGACGGCACGGTCGGCGACCTCGCCCACCGCATGAACTCCTGGGTGCCGGTGGGTGCCCCGCTCAAGCAGGCCTTCGGCGTCATGCTTCAGCACGACGCGGGCTGGGTCGCGGTGCTCGACGGGGCGCGTTTCCTGGGCGTCCTGACCCCGGCGAAGCTGCATGAGGCGCTGCGGCGGTCGGTCGACGCGGATGCGCGGGGGTTGGCGCGGGCCCAGGTGCGGTTCGACTCGGTCGCCGACGCGTGAACGCTCCGCTGGGTGGGCGGTTCTTGTCGCCGCGGGTTCGTCGTGGTTGCTCGCGCCGTTCCCCGCGCCCCTGACGGGGCGCTTCGCCGGCACCGTTGCTGGTGCTATAGGAGGTTCTTGTTCCGCAGGTACGTTCTCGCTACGTCCTGCGGTAGGCGGCGCCAGCTGTCGACCTGTTCGTTCATGGAGGCCAGGTCCTGTGTCGTCAGGACCGGGGCCAGGCGGTCGAGCGCCTTGGCGACGCCCTTGCTGCCCGCTCGGGAGCGGTTGACGACGGGGACCAGGTAGTCGGCGTTCTGGAGGTGCTTGTCGTCCTCCAGGAGCACCAGGCCGAAGTCGTCGAGGGTCGCGTCCGTCGAGGTGGTGAGGACCATCTGGTCCTGCCCGCTCTGGACCGCCTTCTTGGCCTGGGTCGTGCCGACGCCCTTGGGGTCCACCCCGGTGAGATCGATGCCGTAGACCTTGCGCAGACCCGGCGCGCAGTAGGGCCGCCGCACGCACTCGTCGCCCGCGGCGAGCCGTACCTTCAGGCCGGATCTGCCCAGGTCGGACAGGGTCTTCAGGCGGTGCTCGCGGGCGTAGGGGGCGGCGACGGCGAAGGCGTTCTGGTCGACCGCCTTGCCGGGGTCGAGCACGGTGAGGCCGCGCGGTGCCGCGAGGCGGCGCAGAGCCTTGATCGTCGTATGCACGTCGGGCGAGCCCACGGGCTCCGCGTCGGCGCCGTTCTCCTTGGCGTTCAGCCAGTCCGCGAAGGTCGCCGCGTACTCGGGGACGACGTCGATCTGCCCGGATTCCAGCGCGGGCTCGTACAGCTCGCGGTTGGCCACGGAGAGGATCTTGGTGCCGTAGCCGGCCTTGTTCAGGAGCAGCGCGTACATCTGGGCCAGCAGGTCGGACTCCGTGAAGCCCGCGGAGCCGACCGTGAGGTTCTTGCTGTCGCCGGGCGGCCCGGTGACCTCGCCCCGGTTCTCCAGGGAGGGCCCGGACGCGCAGCCCGCGAGAAGGGCGAGCGAGGCCGCCGCTGCCGCCGCGGCGCGGCCCCTCATCCGGCCCTCCTCCGCGTCCACCCGGGCGCGAGCCGCTCGGCGGCCTCGAAGATCCCCTCGACGATCAGCGCGAACCCGGCCACGAGCACGGCACCCGCCACGACCTGCGGAGTGCTCGCCAGGTTGAACCCCGCCGTGATGATCCGGCCCAGCCCTCCGCCGCCCGCGAGCGCGGCGATGGTGGCGGTGGCGACGAGCTGGACGGCGGCGATCCGGACCCCGCTGAGCACCAGCGGCAGCGCGAGCGGGAGTTCGACCCGCCACAGCATCTGCCGCCCGGTCATGCCCATGCCCCGCGCCGCCTGGACCACGCCGCGGTCGACGCCGCGCATGCCGACGTAGGCGTTGGTGAGCAGCGGCGGCACGGCGAACAGCACGAGGGCGACGACGGTCGGGCCGTCGCCCCAGGTGCCGAGCGGGGTCAGGAGGAGCAGGACGAGTACGGCGAAGGTGGGCACCGCGCGCCCGACGTTGGAGATGTTCACGGCGAGCGCGCCGCCTCTGCCGAGGTGGCCGAGGACGAGTGCGACGGGCAGGGCGATCAGACAGCTGACCAGCAGGCAGACGACGGTCAGGACGAGATGCTCGGTGAGCCGGTGCCAGATGCCGTCTTCGCCGGCCCAGTGCGCCGGGTCGCCGAGCCAGTCCCAGGCGTCGCCGAGCGCCTTCACGTACGCACCGCCCTGGTCCATGGCGTCAGGGCCCGCTGTACGCCGAGAAGCAGCAGGTCGGCGGCGACGGCGATGACGACGCAGAGCACGGAGGCGGTGAGCACCTGTGCCTTGAAGTAGGTGTTCATGCCGGAGTAGATGAGGTTGCCGAGTCCGCCGAAGCCGACGATCGCGCCGACGGTGACGAGGGAGACGGCGGAGACCATGGCGATGCGGAGCCCGGCCATCGCGGCGGGCAGCGCAAGCGGCAGTTCGACGGTGAGCAGGAGCCGGATCGGCCCGTACCCCATGCCGCGCGCGGCCTGCCGGGTCTCCCCGGGGACGGAGCGCAGCCCGGCGAGGATGTTCCGCACGAGCAGGGTGAGGGAGTACAGGACGAGGCCCGCGACGACGAGCGGCGCGGAGAGCCCGTACACCGGGAGCAGCAGCGAGAACATCGCGAGCGAGGGGATCGTGTAGAGGACGGTGGTGAGCGCGAGGGCCGGGCCCGCGGCCCAGCCCCAGCGGCGGGCGAGCACGGCGAGGGGCACGGCGACGACGAGGGCGATCAGCACGGAGACGGACGTCAGCTGAAGATGCTGCACGACCGCGTCGACGAGGATCTGGCGGCGGGTGCTCAGGTACTCACCGCAGATCCATTCGTTGCGCGCGAGGCAGTCGTCGGGTGGCCCGGTCACCCGACCATTCAAGGCCGGGCCGCGGGCGTCGGCGCGTTGGAGTGACCCGTACGGGCTCGCCCCGGGCACTCCGCGGTGCGGCGAGGCAGGGACGGTGCGAGTACGGCCCGCTCGCGTGGTGCGGCATGGCGTGGGGCGTCAGCCCTCCGCGCGGAGGCCCATCACCAGGCTCCCCGGGGCCCGGACATCCGCGTCCGCGTTCGTGTAGTAGTCCAGTACCGCCCGCTGCCACTCCTCCACCGTGATCCGGCCGTCCCCGTCGCGGTCCAAGGCTTCGAATGCCTCGCTGGCCATGGCCGTGGACATGCCGGACGCGACCTGCGCGCGGATGAAGTCGTCGAGAGCCACCGTGCCGGTGCCTTCGCTGTCGGCGAGTTGGACATGTGCCTCCACGGACGGGGCGACGAGGCCCGCGATCGCGCCGACCTGTACCGCTTCCTCCAGCGTCTGGACGTAGACGTCCTCCGTCAGCTCGCCGTCCTCGTCGACACCGGCGAGCTCGGCCAGCCGCTGCCAGTACGCCTCGGCTCCCGCCAGGACTGCGGCGGCCCGCGGGGAGCCGAGTGGCTCGTCCATCCCGTCGATCAGCCGTTCGGCGCGCAGGAGGATGTCGGACCGGTCGACGACGCCGTTCGCGTCGGCATCCTCCACGTGGAATCGGTGGATGTACTTGGCTCGCAGCCCGGTGTCCCGCATCAGGCGTCAACTCCCCTTCAACGACGTCAAGTGGCGTTCACCGTAATGCGCCCTCCCCGCCAGGAGGCCGGGCGACGCGGGCTCCCCCGGGTGAACCGGCCGGCTCGGCACACCCCCACCCGAATGGACGACGCAGTCGGCCGACCCCGGCCAGAGGCCTCGGTCGGGGGCCTCGGTCAGGGGGCTCGGCCATGGGTCTCGGTCAGGGGCGCATGGGGCGTGCCGGGGACTCTTCGAGCAGCGCTCGGCAGCGGGTCAGGAAGCCCGTGAGCGTCAGGCCGAAGGCTTGGTCCGCGCAGGTGGGCCCCGCGGCCGCCTGGGCGAGGGCCAGTCGCGGAGCCTCGTCCTGCTCCCCGATCACCCACATGTCCTCGGGCGCCGACATGTCCAGGGCCGAGCCGAGGACGATGTTGTCCAGGCCGGTGATGATCGGCAGCACGGCCTCCGGCGCGAATCCCGTGTCCAGCAGCAGGCCGGCCACCCGCTCGTACTGCTCCAGGACCCGTGTCGCCCGTACCGGCGAGGTCATCAGCATGGGGATCGCCCGGGGGTGGGCCGCGAAAGCGGCGCGGTAGGAGCCGGCCCACGCCTCCAGGGCCACGTCCCAGGGGCGCTGGTCGAGGACGCCGTCGTCGAACCCGTCGGCCACCCGATCGCGCAGCAGCTCGATCACCCCCGCCCGGCCGTCCACATGGTGGTACACCGATGCCGTCTGCACGCCGAGCCGCCTCGCGACCTCGGGAAGCGTGAAGTCACCTGTCTCGTCGACGAGTTCGAGTGCCGTACGGCCGATGCGCGTCCGGTCGAGCAGCGCCTTCCGCGGGCGGCCCATGTCCACTCTCCTCATCCGGGGTCTTCCCGAATCGTACGGCTGCCCTCTACATTGCCTGACACATTACCTAAACCGAAACGGTTTAGGTTAATCGGCGGCCCGCCGCATCCCCGTATGCCGGAGGCTCCTGGCCGTCGTCCTCCCTCCCTCTCCTCCGTCGAAGAAGGGCCCGAGCTTCATGGCCGTTGAGTCCGCATCCCGTGAGGGAGCACCAAAGGGCGCCGAGCCGCGACCTCCGGGTTCAGCCGGGGGTGACGACTCCCCCGGACTGCGCCGGGGCAGTCTCGGCGTCGCCGACATCGTGTTCTTCGTCATCTCCGCCGCCGCGCCCCTGACCGTCATGGCCGGTGTGGCACCCCTGGCCCTCGGCACCGGCGGCATCGGCGCCCCCGTCGGCTACCTCCTGGCCGGGATCACACTCGCCCTTTTCGCGGTCGGCTTCACCGCGATGACCCGGCACGTCCGCAGCAGCGGCGGCTTCTACGCCTTCATCACCCTCGGGCTGGGCCGCCCCGCCGGATTCGGCGCCGCGACGGTCGCCCTTCTCGCGTACAACGGCATGCAGATCGGTGTGTACGGGCTGCTCGCCACCGGCACCCAGGACGCGCTCGACGCGCTGTGGGGCATCCATGTGCCCTGGCCGGCCATCGCGTTCGCGGGCGTCTTCGTGATCTGGTTCCTCGGCTACCGCAGCATCGAGTTCGGCGCGAAGGTCCTCGGCGTCCTGCTGGTCGCGGAGACCGGCATCCTCGTACTGCTCGCGGGCGGAGTGCTCCTCGACGGCGGGGCCGAGGGGCTCGCCCTGGACTCCTTCACGCCCGGCAACGTCCTGGTGCCCGGCACCGGCGCGGTGCTCGCCTTCGCCTTCGCCGCCTTCACCGGCTTCGAGTCCACCGCCATCTACCGCCGCGAGGCACGCGACCCGAACCGCACCATCCCGCGGGCCACCTACATCGCCGTCGGATTCCTCGGCCTCTTCTACGCGTTCAGCGTCTGGATCGTCATCCAGGCCTACGGCAGCTCGCACATCATGCGGGCCGTCACCACCGACCCGATGGGGCTCTTCTTCACCGCGACAACGCAGTACGTCGGCGGCTGGGCCGCCGACCTCATGCACGTCTTCATCGTCACCAGCATCATCGCCTCGCAACTGGCCTTCCACAACGCGATCAACCGCTACGGCTTCTCGCTCGCCCGGGAGGGCGTCCTGCCCAGGGCGCTCGGCACGGTCCACCCCAAACACCGTTCGCCGTACGTGGCGGGCGTCGCGCAGAGCGTCCTCGCGGCGATCTGCGTCACGGGCTTCGCCCTCGCCGGCGCCGATCCGTACCGGCAACTCCTGCTGTGGATGAACACCCCGGGCAGCATCGGCCTGATGGCCCTCCAGGCGCTCACGGCCGTCGCCGTGCTCCGCTACTTCCGGCACATCCAGCACGAGGAGGGCCGTTGGCGCACCCTGGTCGCACCGCTGGCCTCCACCGTCCTGATGGCCGGCGCGATGTGGCTGATCATCAGCAAGATCGGGCTGATGACCGGAGCGTCGTTCACCACCAACACCGTTCTTGTGCTGATGGTGCCCGTCGCCTTCGTCGTCGGTCTCCTGGTCTCACTGCGCATGCGCCGCAGCCGACCCGAGGTGTACGCGAACTTCGCACAGGAGCCGGACGACGAGCACCCACACCCACTACCACTCCCGATCCCACTCCCACCCACAGCAAGGAAGACTCCTCCCGTGTCACACCCCGCTCAGCCCCTGTCCGCCGTCGCCGACACGATCCTGACCGGCGCGCGCGTCCGCACCCTCGATCCCGGACGGCCGTCGGCGGGTGCCGTCGCGGTCAAGGACGGGCACATCATCGCCGTCGGTGACGAGAGCGACGTACGGGACTGGCGCGGTACGGACACCGAGATCGTGGACCTGGCCGGCGCCACCCTCACGCCCGGCCTGGTCGACGGCCACAGCCACCCATACATGGGCATGGAGATGGCCGCAGGGCTCGACCTCTCCGACTGCCGCGACCTGGAAGGACTGCGGGCAGCGCTGGCCGCGGCGGCCCGGACGACGCGCCCCGGTGACTGGGTCCTGGCGTACGGCCTGGACCACAACGCCTTCGGCGGCCGGCCCGTCCACCACGACCTGATCGACCCGGCCCTCGCCGGAGTGCCCGCCCTCATCCGGCTCTACGACGGACACTCCGCCCTGGCCAGCGGCCCCGCCCTGGCCGCCGCGGGCATCGACGGGCCGCGGGTCTTCACGCAGCGGGCCCACGTCGTCTGCGACCCGGAGGGGCTGCCCACCGGGCATCTCGTCGAGTTCGCCGCCATGAGCCTGATGGATCCCGTACTCCCGCGTGAGAGCGCGGCCGTGCGCGGTGAACGGCTTCTCGGGCTGCTGCGCGACATGGCCGCGACCGGGCTCACCGGCGCCCACGTCATGGACCTCCAGGACCCCGGCGTCCTCGGCCTCCTGGCCGGCCTGGAGGAGAACGGCGAACTGCCGGTGCGGCTGCGCATCGCCCCCTGGTGCATGCCCGGCACGGACGAGGAGGGCCTGGACCACCTCGTCGAGCTGCAACGCGTGCGCGGGCGGCGCTGGCGGGTCGGCGGCGTGAAGTTCTTCATGGACGGCACCGTCGAGGGCGGTACGGCCTGGCTGGAACACCCCGACTGCCACGGCCAGGGCACGGAGGCGTTCTGGCCCGACCCGGCCGCGTACACCCGGGCCGTCCACCGTCTCGCCCGCGCCGGGGTGCGCACGGTCACCCACGCCATCGGTGACGCGGCCGTACGGCACGTCCTGGACACCGTGGAACTGCTCGACGCCCCCGCGCAGCGGGCGCTGCACCGGATCGAGCACATCGAGACGGTGCCGGACAGCCAGATTCCGCGCTTCGCCCGGCTCGGGGTGGCCGCGTCCATGCAGCCGACCCACCTCGCGTACACCCGTGCGGACCACTGCGACGAGTGGTCCAGGCGGGTCGGCGAGGAGCGCGCCGGCCGTGCCTGGCGCTGCCGTGACCTGCGGGACGCGGGCGCGGTCCTGGTCCTCGGTTCGGACTGGCCCATCGCCCACTACGACCCGCGTGAGGTGCTCGCCGCCGCCCGGCTGCGCCGGCTGCCGGGGCAGCCGGAGACGGCGCCGGTCACCGCCGGTCAGGCCCTGACCGGTCTGATGGCCCTTGAGGGCTATACGTCGCACTCCGCGCGCTCGGTGGGCGAGCAGGACGTGGCGGGACGGATCGCCCCCGGGTACCGGGCCGACCTCACGGCGTTCGCCGTCGACCCCGTCACCGCGCCCGCCGACGAACTGGGCGAAGCACCCGTCACGCTGACGATGACCGGGGGCACGGTCGTGCACCGCGGCTGAGCTGAGGCGGTCGTGCACCGCGGCTGAGCGAAGGCGGGAGACGTCGCGCGGACGTGGACGGCACCCCGAAGCCCTGGGCCGACGGGCGCCGTCCGGCGGTCCGTGGCGTGCGGATGAGAATCCCTGGCTCAGCTCGCCAGGGTTTCGCGGTGTGCGCGCGCCACGGCCGTCATGGTGTCGAGGGTGTCCCGGGCCCTGAGCAGGTCGTCGATCTGGGCCGTGAGCCGCTCTCGCTCCTGCGCCAACCGCTCCAGGGCGGCGTCCGAGTTCCGCTCGCTCGGGGAGTAGGCGCAGGGCATGAGTTCGGCGATGGTGCGGCTCGACAGGTTCGCCGCGTAGAGGTCCTGGACGTAGCGGACCCGCTCCGCGTCGTTCTCTGTGTAGTGCCGCTGCCCGCTCGGACTGCGCGTGCTGCTGAGCAGTCCTTGCTCCTCGTAGTAGCGCAGGGACCGCACACTGACTCCGGTGCGTGCCGCCAGCTCCCCGATCCGCATACTGTCTCCTGACATCCGCCGTGCTGGAACCCGTACCCCGCCGAGTATGACCTGCTCCGCATCGGCCGATGTCCTGCGGTTCCGCGCTTGCCGGCGGCGGCCCCGCCGAGGCGGCGGACCTCCCCCACTCCGTCTGCGGCCAGACCTTCGTGCCGGGTGTCCGCCCTTCCACCCATGCATCCGACCTGGCCGCCTGCAACCGGAGGAGCACTGCCCCGCGACCCGCGAAGTCAGCTACGCGGGGCGGTCCTTGGACGTCCCCTCCGGACGGAAGGAGCGGGACGGCGCCGACTTGTCGATGTCAGCGGAACGCGGCGACATTGCGGGCGGCCCAGTCGGCGAAGGAGCGCGGAGCGCGGCCGATGACCTGCTGGACGTCCGGGCTGACGCGCAGCTCGGCCGGGTTCGGGGAACCGAGGATTTCCAGGGTGTCGTCGGCGAGTTCCGCCGGCATGCTCTGGGACATGGCGGCCTTGGCCTCGTCGCGGGTGAGTTCGTGGAACCTCACCGGCGAGCCCAGCGCGGTGGCGATGGCCTCCGCCTGCTGGCGCGGAGTGATCACCTCAGGACCGGTCAGTTCGTACACTCCGCCGATGTGCCGGTCGTCCAGCAGGGAGGCCGCCGCGACCGCGCCGATGTCCGCCGGGTCGATGATCGGCACGCCGACGTCGCCGAAGGGCGCGGCGACGACCTGCTGCGTACGGACGGACTCGGCCCACCACAGGGCGTTGGAGGCGAAGCCGCCCGGCCGCAGGATGGTCCACTCCAGGCCCGATTCCCGCAGCGTGTCCTCCAGCGCGCGCATCGCGATCCGCGTGGAACCGAAGGGCCTGGTCACCACGCCCAGCGTGGAGAGCAGGACGACCCGGCGGACCCCGCTGTCCGCGGCTTCGCGGATGATGTCGGCGGGGCTGGCCCCAGCGGCGTGCAGGTCGCCGGAGAGCAGCAGGAACAGCGCCTTCGCCCCGGCGAGCGCGGGCTTGAGGCCGGCCGGATCGGCCAGGTCGGCCACCACGTGGCGGACGCCGTTCGGCACCTCCGCCGTGTGCCGCGACACGGCCGTCACCTCTTGGCCGGCCTCGGCCAGCGCCTGCGTCAACGGTCGTCCGATATTTCCGGTAGCCCCGGTCACCACGATCATGGTCAGCTCCTTGTCAATTGTCCTTTGCGGGCTTCAACTTAGGGACGCGGGCCATCCGCCGTAAGGACATACCCCGAGGTAAGCTCATGACATGGTGGAAGGCGTGCAGCGCACAGGGGCCGAGGAGGGGCAGCGGTATGACGTGTTTCACACCGACTGTCCCGCGCGCAATATGGTCGACCATGTGACCAGCAAGTGGGGCGTCTGGGTGCTGATCTCCTTGCGGGGCAACAGCCTTCGGTTCTACGAGCTGCGCGAGAGCATTCAGGGGGTCAGCGAGAAGATGCTTTCCCAGACCCTGCGCGCGCTGGTCGAGGACGGCCTGATCTGGCGGGAGGTCGAGCCGACGACACCGCCTCAAGTCACGTACGGGCTGACTGAGTTCGGCCAGGAAATCGGCGAGCCGCTGACGGATCTGCTCGACCGGGTCACGCGGCGGCTGACGCCGAGCAGCGTCGCGTAGCGGGGTTCCCGACAGGGGGGCGCGGCTGGGGCGGCCGGCGACAGCGGCGCTCGCCTCACCGAAGACCGGAGCGGTAACCGCTCGGCGTGAGCGCTCTGCTCGGGCGGCCGGGCCGGTCGAGTCGGTCGGGTCGCTCGACCCGGAGGGCGGGTTACTCGGACGGGACCGTGTCCCGGGAGTGTTTCGGAGCGGCGCGTCGGCCGCGGGCGGTTGACCTGCACATTCACGTCTCCGACCGGCGCCCGCCGGCCGACCTGTCCGCGGTCCACGCCGCGGCCGCCGAGGGCCGGTTGCCCGGCAAGACCGTCATTGTCCACGCGTCGCGCCGCGTTGGAAGGGCTCGTCGGTCACGCTCTGTACGGCGGCGGCGTGATCAGCGCGGTCTCGGGGACCCCAGCGGCAGCCGGGTGGCCAGTGCGGCGGCTGCCCGTGCGAAGGGGGTGGACATGATCCCGGCGACGCTGGTGTGACCGGCGAGGTAGGCGTCGAGGTGGCGCCACGCCGGAGGCAGGCGGGTCAGTGCTGTGTGGACGAGACCGGGGTTGCGGACGAAGAGGTTCATCAGGGAGCTGCTGGCGCGCATCTCGGCACCGAGGATGACGTCGACCTGCTGTCCGTAGTGGTCCGTGACCGCGCTCGTTTCCTCTTCGGCGGCGGTGACGAGGCGGGCGGCGGCGTGACCCGCGAGGTCTCCTGAGCGCAGGGCGTAGGAGATGCCTTCTCGTGACCAGTGGTCGACGAGGGCCGCGGCGTCACCGGCGACCAGTACGCGGCCGCGGGCGAGTGGGGAGTCGGGGCGGCGGCAGCGGGTGAGGTGGCCGGTGTCGTGCAGGGGGCGGGGGCCGAGAAGTCCCTGGCGTTCGAGGAAGTCCTCCTTGTAGGCGCGCAGGGCGGCGGGGTTGCCACGGGCGGCCACCACTCCGGCGGTGCAGACGTCGCCCTTGGGGAAGACCCAGCCGAAGGAACCCGGCAGCGGCCCCCACTCCATGAGGGCACGGCCTCGCCAGCGTTCGGCCGTCCTGTCGTCGACCGGTACCTCTGCCTCCAGGGCGAGGTCGACCTGTGCGCACTCCACGCCTACGTACCGGGAGACTCTGCCGGCGCTGCCGTCGGCGCCGACGACGGCTCGGGCGCGGAGGGTGTCGCCGCGGTTGGTTCTCACCGTCACGGTCGCGCCCTGTTGTTCCAGGCTGGTCAGCGTGGTGCTGTCGCGGACCTCCGCTCCTGCGGCGGCGGCAGCCTCGGTCAGTGCCGCGTCGAGTTCGCTGCGGTAGACCATGGCGCACGTCGGGGACGTGGAGTCGAGGGTGCGTTCTCTGCGGCCGTTGAGGGTGAAGGTGAACTGGCCGGCCGTGTCGTGGATGTTCAGGGGCAGGCCGGGAGGAAGGGCGGCGAGGGACGCTCCGATGAGGCCGCCGCCGCAGGTCTTGTAGCGGGGGATGGCGGCGCGCTCCAGCAGCAGTGTCTCGCGGCCGTTCTCGGCGGCGACGCGCGCGGCGGTGGCGCCGGCCGGACCGGCTCCTACGACGATCACGTCCCAGATGGCAGGTGCGCGGGCAGGGGCGGGGGCGGGGGTGGAAGGAGGAAGCATGCGGTGCTCACCTAGGGGTTGGGAAGGCGGACGGATGATTGCTGCCAGCCGGGGGCGGCTGGGCGGTGCCGTGTCGGGTTCGGGTCAGGGTCCGGGCCGTCGCAGGGTCTGGCCTGGCGCGGGTCTGGCCTGGCGCGGGTCTGGCCTGGCCCGGGTCCGGCCTGGCCCGGGTCCGGCCTGGCCCGGGTCCGGCCTGGCCCGGGTCCGGCCTGGCGCGGTGCTGGCCTGGCGCGGTGCCCGGGCCGTCGCGGTGCCCGGGCCGTCGCGGTGCCCGGGGCACCGAGAAGCACGCGTCGGACAGCGCTCCGGGACGGGCGGGCCCCGAGGGAAGCCGGTCTAGGTGGCGGTGGGTTCTGTCCCGGGCGGGGTGTCGTCCGGTCCTTGCTCGGGGGCGTCGTCGGGTCCCGGCTCGGCGCCATCGCCCGGCCCCTGCCCGGCAGCATCGTTCGGCCCCTGCCCGGCGCCGTGACCCGATCCCCGCCCGGCGGCATCATCCGGCCCCCGCCCGGCGCCGTCGCCCGGTCCAGGCTCGACAGCATCATCCAGCTCCCGCCCGGCAACATCATCCGGCCCCTGCTCGGCGGCATCGCCCGATCCCCGCCCGGCAGCATCATCCGCCCCCCGCTCGGGATGGAGGCGCCCCAAGAGGTAGCGGGTGAGGGCGGATGCCGTTGGGTGGGTCCACATCACCGTGGTGGGGATGTCCAGGGACAGTTCGCGCTGTAGGCGGTTGCGCAGGGCGATGGCCATGAGGGAGTCGAGGCCGAGCGTGACCAGGGACGTGTTGGCGTCGAACCGGTCCGTGCCCAGGCGCAGGACCGCGGCGATGTGGCCGACGACCTCGGGCAGCAGCGTCCGCTGTCGCTGCTGGGGATCGTCCGCCTCCCGCAGGGCCTCCAGCAGGGCGCTGCGGGCACCGGCGTGATTCGGACCCGCCACCGGGGCGGCCAGCTCGGCGAAGAAGGCGGTGCGGGCGGTGGCGGGGTAGGAATCCAGCCACCGGGGCAGGTCGACAGGTGTGTAGGCGGTGCGGTCGCGGTCGTGGGAGAGGATCCGTTCCAGCGCGGCGATGCCCTCCGCAGGCGTGATCATGGCGTAGCCGCGCTCCTCCATCCCGGCGCCGCGGCCGACCTCCGCCCACGGCCCCCAGTTGACGCAGACGGCCGGCAGCCCATGGGCCCGGCGCCAGGAGGTGAACTCGTCCAGCCAGGCGTTGGCGGCCGCGTAGGCGCCCTGCCCGGGGTTGCCCAGCAGGGAGGCGGCGGACGAGAAGGTGACCCACCAGTCCACATCCTGGCCGTCCACGGCGTGGTGGAGCAGCCAGGCTCCCGTCGCCTTGGGGCGCCAGACCTTCTTCAGGAGTGCGGAGGAGAGATTGGCGACGGTGGCGTCCTCGACGACGGCCGCGGCGTGGACGACGCCGCGCAGGGGGTGACCCGTGGCCAGGGCGGCCGTCACGAGTGAGTCGGCGACGCCCGGTTCGGCGAGGTCCCCGCTCACGACCTCGACTCGGGTGCCGAAGTCCTCGGTGATGGTGTCGAGGGTGGTGCGGGTGGCCGCCGTAGGGGTGCTGCGAGAGGTGAGCACCACGGCGGCGGCCCCGCGTTCGCCCAGCCACCGGGCGACCAGGAGTCCCAGTCCGCCGAGCCCGCCCGTGACCAGGTAGCTGCCGTCGGACCGGACGACGGGGACGTCCTCGGGACGTACGGGCAAGGTGTCGGTGCCCGAGGCGGGCCAGGTGAGGACGAGTTTGCCCGTGTGCCGGGCGGAGGCCATGGTGTGGAACACCGACGCCGCCTCGGCGACGGGATGTGCGGTGACGGGCAGCGGCGGCAGGGTGCCTTCCACGAGCATGCCGGTGAGTTCGCGGTAGCCCTCGGCGAGCAGGTCCGGGTCCTGTTGCATCATCATCAGCACGTCGACGCCGGTGAAGGTGACGTTGTGGCGGAAGGCCAGCAGCCCCAGCCGGGTGTTGGCGTAGATGTCCCGCTTGCCGAGTTCGATGAACCGGCCCCGGTGCGCGAGCAGATCGAGGCTCGCGGACTGCGCCGGGCCTGTGAGGGAGTTGAGTACGACGTCGACGCCTCGTCCCTCGGTGACGTCGCGCACCCGGTCGGCGAAGTCCAGGGAGCGGGAGTCCATGACGTGCGGGACGCCGAGGCCCCGCAGGTACGCCCGCTTGGCCTCGCTGCCCGCGGTGGCCAGGACCTCCGCGCCACAGGCCCGCGCGAGGTTCAGCGCGGCCAGACCGGTGCCGCCGCTCGCCGAGTGGATGAGCACCCTCTCCCCCGGCCGGACCCGGGCCAGGTGCCGCAGGGCATACCAGGCGGTCAGGTACGCGCACGGCAGGGCGGCGGCGTCCGGTGTGGTCATCGCGTCCGGCACCGGCAGGAGGCAGTCGGCGCGGACGGTGGCGAAGGAGGACATGACCGCGGACTGGGCCCCCTCCACGAACATGGCGGCCACACGGTCGCCCTCCCGTACGTCGCGGACGCCGTCCCCGACGGCGGTGACGACGCCCGCACCGTCGAAGGCACAGACGTCGGGGCGCTCCTCGCCCGCGCTGAAGCGCTGGTAGACGCCCATGGCCTGGAGGACGTTGATGAAGTTGACGCTGGTGGCGTCGGCCCGGATCTCGACCTCGCCCGGTCCGGGCAGGCGGCGCGGCTGGGCCACGAACTCGAAGGAATCCAGGTCGCCGGGCCGGGCGAGCCGCAGCGCCACCCGGTCGCGCCCATGGGCGGCCGTGATGTGGCGGCGCTCCCGTTCGTCCAGCGGGGCGTTGCGCAGCCGTGCCAGGTGCCGGGTCCCGTGCCGGTAGGCGACCTCGTCCTGTTCGTCGGGGCAGGACAGCAGCTCCGCGGCCACTTCCGTGACGGGCGTCTGCGAATCGAGGTCCAGGACGCTGGGGCGCAGTTCGGGGTGCTCGTAGCTCAGGACCCGCACGAGCCCGCGCAGACCGGCCTGCGCCAGGTCCGGCCGGTCCTCGGGGGTGACCTGTTGCGCGGCGTGGGTGAGGGTCCACAGGCGCGCAGGCGCCCCGCTGTTCGCGCTCCGCGTGAGTGCGCGGGCCGTTTCCGCCAGGCGGGCCACCTGTTCCCGCGCCCGGCGGTCGGGTGACACGCCGCCGGGTCGGGTGCCGGACGCGGGCAGGTACACCACGGCCCGCGGCGCCGCTACGTCGGGCACGGACGGCTGCACGGCCGCGGTGTCGTGCTCCGGGGTGCTGTCCGCGGTGTCGTTCCCCGGGATGCCGCCCGCGAAGTCGTCCCCCGGGATGCCGCCCGCGAAGTCGTCCCCCGGGGTGCCGTCCGCAGCGAGCGTCCGGATGTCCACGGTGGCGCCGCGCTCCTTCAGGGCCTCCCCCAGTTCGGCCGCGTACGCCTCGCGTCCGTCTTCCGCCAGGAGGGTCCAGCTCCCGGGCTCCGTGTCCCGCGACGGGCGTTCAGCGGGCTCCCATGACGTCCGGAGCAGCCGGTTGGCGAAGCGTTCCTCCGTGCTCTCGGCGGGCACATGGCGGAACTCCACTCCGGTGGCGTCCGCGGCCACGGCCCCGTCGTCGGCCCACAACCGGAAGTCGGCCGTGTACCGGTCGCCGTCCACCGACCGGAGGGTGACCAGGCAGTATCCGCTGAGCGGAACCGTCCCGTACAGCCGCAGCTCCTCCACCCCCCGGGGCAGGATGCCACCCGCAGGCACACTGCCGGTGCGCAGTACGGCGCCCGCGACCGTCTGAAGGCACGTGTCGAGCGCGACGGGGTGGCAGTGGAGTGCCTGTGCGCCGGCCCGGCCCTCGTCGGGCACCTGAAGGCGCGCCAGGAGGCGGGCGCCCGCACGGTCGGCCGGTGCCCCGTCGGTGTACAGGGCTTGCAGGCCGAGGAACGGCGGGCCGTGGTGCACGCCGCGTTCCTCGCGCATCTGCCGGTAGACGTCCGCGGTGTCCACGGCGTACGGGAACTCCGCGAGCAGTTGCTGCAAGTCGCAGCCCTCGGGGACGGGTTCGCCTCCGGGCGTGAGGTGCAGGACTGCCTGGGCGTGCTGGACGGAAGTGCCGTCGGCAGCCGTGCTGACCACCCGCCAGCGGGCGGCGTCCGGACGGGACGTCTCGGCGGTGGCGGTGACGGACGTGCCGTCGGTCGACGGCAGCAGCAGCCGCTGGAGGTCGATGTCCGTGACGCGCAGGCGCTGCGGACCGGCGGTGTACAGGTCAGTGGCGGCGGCGACGGCCATCTCGCACAGCGCGGCACCGGGCACCACGGCCACGTCGTTGACGCGGTGCGCGTCGAGCCAGGGCAGGGTCGTGGGGGTGACACGGGTCTGCCACAAGTGGCGGCCCTCGCCGTCGGGATCCGTGGTGTGCGGCCCGGTGAGCGGGTGCGCGGAGGGGCCGGAGCGGGCCCCGGCCGACTGCCGCAGTGGGGAGGGGTCGACGACGTACCGCGTGCGTTCCCAGGTGGTCGTCGGTACGTCGACGAGGGCGCCGTCACCGTAGCGTTCCGCCCAGTCCAGCGGATGGCCCGCGCAGTGCAGCGCCCCCACATGGGTATGGAACGCCAGCGCGTCGTCGGTGTCGCGCACCAGCGAGGGCACGACCGCGGTGCCGGTGTGGCCGTGCGCGGTGAGCGTGGCCTGCACCGGGTGGATCAGCACCGGGTGAGGGCCGATCTCGACGAACAGCCGGTGCCCGTCCTCGGCCGCGGCCCGCACCGCGTCCGTGAAGCGCACCACCCGGCGGAGGTTGTCCGACCAGTAGCGGGCGTCGAAGGCTCCATGCTCGCGCGGGTCGTCGGTCACCGTGCTGTAGAAGGCCGTTTCCGGCGACCGGCCGACGACGTCGGCGAGCGCGTCGGCGAGGTCGGGCAGGATGGGGTCCATGTGGGCGGTGTGGGAGGCGACGTCCACCTCGATCACGCGGACGCCCACGCCGCGAGCGTCCCACTCCTCGGCGAGGCTGCGGATGCGGTCGGCGTCGCCGCCGACGACGGTGTTCTCCGGCGACGCGACGACGGCGACGGTCACCCCCCGTACGTCCTGTTCCGCCAGGAGACGTTCGACCTCGGCGTGTCCCAGGGCGACCGACGCCATCAGGCCCTGCCCCGCGGTCCGCAGGATCAGGCGGGAGCGGCGGCAGATGACCCGTGTCCCGTCCCGGACGCTCAGCGCTCCCGAGGTGACCGCGGCGGCGACCTCACCCATGGAGTGGCCGATCACGGCGGCAGGTCGGACACCGTGGGAGCGCCACATGGCCGCCAGAGCCAACTGGATGGCGAAGATCACTGGTTGCACCCGGTCGAAGCCCCGCACCACTTCGGGGTGGTTCAGGATCTGCCGCAGAGAGAGGCCTGACTCCTCGGCCACGAGCGGTTCGATTTCGTCGATGACCCGGGTGAACTCCGCGTCACGGTCCAGGAGTTGGCGGCACATGCCCGCCCACTGCGATCCGTGTCCCGAGAAGACCCACACCACGCCCTCTCCGGCGCCCGGCACCGCCCTGCCGGTCGCCGTGCCTGCGGAGAGCGCGCCCCCGGCCGCCAGTTCCTCCAGTCGCGCCACCAGTTCCGGCCGGCCGGCGGCGACCACGGCGGCTCGTTCCCGGGCGGGTGAGCGCCGCACGGCCAGCGTGTGCGCCACATCGCCCAGCGGGACCTGCGCCCCCTCACCCCGCAGCCACTCGGCCAGCCGACCGGCCGTACTCCGAAGGGCCGCGGGCGTGCCCGCGGAGAGCGGGAACACCCGCAGGGCTTCGCCGTCCTGGGCCGGGCCGCGCTCCGCTGCGCCGTCCTGGGCCGGGCCTGAATCGCCGGACGGAGACGGGCGGGGCACGCGCCGGGCCGGGGAGCGGGCAGGAGGCTGCTCCAGTACGACATGCGCATTGGTGCCGCTGATGCCGAAGGAGGACACCGCGGCCAGTCGGGCGCCGTTCCGCACCGGCCACTCGGTCGAGTCGGTGGGCACGAACAGCCGGGTACCGCTGGGGTCGATCTGCGGATTCCAGCTGTTGAAGTGCAGGCTGGCCGGCACCATGCCGTGCCGCAGGGACGCGACGGCCTTCAGCAGACCCGCCACGCCCGACACCGGTTCGGTGTGGCCGATGTTCGTCTTCACCGAGCCCAGCGCGCACCGGTCGCGGCCCTTGCCGTAGACCGCGGCCACCGCGCCGAACTCGATGGGGTCACCCACCGCCGTGCCCGGGCCGTGCGCCTCCACCATCCCGATGTCACCGGCCTCGACGCCCGCGCGCTCCAGCGCCATGCGGTACAGATCGATTTGCGCCGGCTCCGAGGGCGCGCTCAGCCGCGTACCCCGGCCGTTCTGGTTGACCGCCGTGCCGCGCACCACCGCGAGCACCCGGTCCTCGTCCCGTACCGCGTCCGACAGGCGCTTGAGCACGACCACGCCGCAGCCCTCTCCGCGGACGTACCCGTCGGCGTCGGCGTCGAAGGCGTGGCAACGCCCGGTCGGGGAGAACACGCCCCACAGCGCGGGGGCGATGACCCCCTCGGGCCCGAGGGACAGCATGGCCGCCCCGGCCAGGGCGACGTCCGTCTCGCCGGTCCGCAGGCTCTGGCAGGCGGTGTGCACCGCGACCAGGCCGGACGCGCAGGCGCTCTCCACGACGACCTGGGGCCCCTTCAGGTCCAGCATGAACCCCACGCGTCCGGGTCCGATGCTGTCGAAACCGGTGTACATCGCATAGGCGTTGACCTCTTCCAGAGGCCGCTGCACGCGCAGCATGTAGTCCTTCTGATAAATGCCGAAGAACATGCCCGTGGGCGTGCCGGAGAGCCGTTGGGCCGGGATTCCGGCGTGCTCGATGGCCTCCCAGGTCACTTCGGACAGCAACCGGTGCTCCGGATCCACCCATGGTGCTTCCTGTGGGTTGATTCCGAAGAACTCCGGCTCGTAGGCGTAGACGTCGTCGTCCAGGAAGCAGCCGTAGCGAAGCCGGTCCGCGACCTGAGCGGGGAGACCGGCCAGTTCCGCCTGACCCCACCGCTCTCCCGGCACCTCCCGCACCGTTTCTCTGCGCGCCATCAGCAGACGCCACAGCGAGGTGAGGGAACTGACCCCGCCCGGGAACCGGCACGCGGCCCCGACGATCGCGATCGGCTCGTCCTGGCCGGCGCCGGGCTGTTCGATGCCGGACTGTTCGACGCCGGACTGTTCGATGCCGGGATGCGCATGCATGGGCGGTCCGTCCTTCATCACGAGGAAGCTGGGAGGCAGCCGGGTTCTGGCCCGCTCACCGCCACGCCCTGGGACAGAACTCACAAGGCACCAACCATTTCGACATTTGGCCGGACGGCGCGCCAAGGGGGTACAGACTGCGAGCGGTAGTGCGCTGTCGAGCGCGAATGCCTCAATGCGTTCAATTCAGCCGCTCAGGTGACCTCTTGAAAGGTCGGCCAGCTTCCCGCTGCCAGCCCACTCCGATAAGGTGACTTGGACAAGAGGACTTAGATTTACACACCATCGGATAACTTATTGTCGGATGAGCCGGAGAGCCTTTTCACCTGTTAGGTAGGTTTTCATTCAGAGACCTGTCCATGGAGCGTGCCGGGTGCCAGCCTGGAGTGGCAGTACCTGCGCTCTACGGGAAGGGTCATCCGTGGTCGATTCTCTGGTCGCTGCCGAATTACCCCCCTACTTCTGCCCGCTGGAATCCCGCGCCCACCCCCACGCCCCGTCGATCGAGCGGCGGGCCCTGGAATGGGTCCGCGCATGCGGTATGTGCGCGACCGAAGACGAGTATCGGCGGATCGCCGCTTCACGGAGTGTCGATTTCTACGGCCGGTTCGCTCCCGGAGCGGACGACGACCGCCTCCTGGCCACGTCGCTGTGGGTGTACTGGGGCTTCGCCTTCGACGACGCCCGATGTGACAACGGACCACTGAGCAGGCGGCCGTCCGCGTTCAACGCGGTGGCCGGACGTGTGCAACGAGCGCTGGAGGCGCCGACGGCCCGCGACGACGGCGAGCGCTTCATACCGCCGTTGCAGGACATCGCCACCCGCTTCCGTTCCCTGGGCACCGCGACGCAGTTCCAGCGTTTCGCCGCGGCACACCGGGCATGGCTGTCGGGCGTGTGCTGGCAGGTCGGGAATTACGCCCATGGGCACATGCCGCAGTTGGACGAATACCTCGCCATGAGACTGCTGTCCTCCGGCGGTGAACCGACTTTCGCCATGCTGGAGTTGGCCACCGGTGCCCAGGTGGAGGCAGCGGAGATGCACCGCCCCGCGGTGCGGGCCCTGACGGAGATGGCCATCGCCGTCGCCGCCCTCGACAACGACCGGCATTCGCTGCGCAGAGAGCTCGCCAGCGGCCAGGGCATGAATATCTACCGTGCCCTGACGCAAGGAACGGGCATGTCCTTGGCGGAGGCCGTCGGAGCGGCGACCGGCGTGCGCGATCGTATTCTGACGCGCTTTCTGGACCTTCAGGAGCGAGTACGGATACGGGCGAGCACTGAGCTGCGGACCTACCTGCTCGGCCTGGGTCACGGAATCCGGGGGAATATCGAATGGGGACTGCGCGTGCCGCGCTATCTCAGTCCGGATTCGGACTCCGCGGGCGCGGACGAAGCACCGCCGAGGTGGGCGGACACACCCGCGTACACCGGCAGTGGCCCGGTGCCCGTGCCCTCCGTCGCCTGGTGGTGGGACGACCTTGCCTGACCCGGCAGCCGTAAGGCACCCGCCCGGTCCGCGTCCGGTACGGCGCAGGCGGTAACGGCGCCCTCCCGTCCAGGCGCACCGAGACAAAGGATGTGAACGCATGACTTCCCTGTCCACGGTTCACGACGAACGCATCGACGACGTGATCGACCGTTGCCGTCATCTGGTCCATCCGGCGCTGCGGTCGGTCACGGACCGGCTCCACCCCCGGACCGGCCTGATGGCCCGCTACTCCCTCGGGTGGTGCGACGCGGACGGAGAACCCCACGCCGGCGACCGCGGACGTACGGGCAAGGGAATCCGGCAGGTCCTGGCGATCCTGGCAGCGGAATCCGTCGGCGGCCGCGGCCAGGACGCCGTGCCCGCCGCGGTGACGGCGGAACTCATACACGCCTTCAGCCTCGTGCACGACGACGTCATGGACCACGACGAACAGCGCCGGCACCGCCCCACCCTGTGGAAGGCGTACGGCGTCGGACCGGCCGTCCTGGCCGGTGACGTGCTGCTCACCCTCGCGATAGAGACCGCGACCCACTCCACGGGGGACCGCTCCCCGCAGGCCCTGAGTCTGCTGTGCGGCTGCCTGCGCGCACTGATGCACGGGCAGACCGAGGACCTGGACTTCGAAGAACGCCCCTGGCACGGCCCCGGCGCCGTGACCGCCGCGGAGTACCGGACGATGGCGGTGAACAAGACAGGCGCTCTGCTCGGCATGTCCGCCGCGCTTGGCGCGCTGCTCGCCGGTGGCAGCCCGCGGCACATCGAAGCCTTCGACACGGCCGGCCGCGAAATGGGCCTGGCCTTCCAGATCATGGACGACGTCCTGGGAATCTGGGGCGACCCCGCCCGGACGGGAAAGCCCGTCGGCAGCGACCTGCGTCGGCGCAAGAAGACGTTACCCGTACTCAAGGCCCTGGAGCGGGGCGGTCCTTCGGCACGAGGGCTGGCCGAACTGCTCGCGGGTCCGGACGCCCTGACGGATACGCAGGTGACTCGGGCGACCGAGCTGATCGAGGACGCGGGCGGCCGCGCTCTCGTCACCGAAGAGGGACATGCCGCGCTCCGGCGGGCGCGGGAAGCGCTGGCGTCCTTGTCCCTCCACCCCCGCGCCGGAGCGGAACTGACCGCTCTCGCGCACCACCTGATCGAGCGAGCCCACTGAGTACGCCAGGTGTGAGCTCGGCCCACCGCTTTCCCCCCGGATCGATATGACTTTCCGCGGATAATACATCCAGAGAAAAGCAATCCGGCCCCGCAGAAAAAAATCGCCGCCCTCTCCGGAATTTATCAGGACGCAGTAGGGAATGCTTATCGCAACACCCGTCGAATCACCCCGAAGGCCCACATGTCCGCCCGGGCCTCGGCCGGAGAAAAGGGAGTGTCATGGCCGACATCGAACAGATCGAGATCGAAGTGCTGACCGGCGATGAACCGGACTCGGGCACGGATGCCCTGGTCTATCTGGGCATCGGAGGGCGCGAGTTCCTGCTCGACAACTACAACGAGGACGACTTCCGCCGCGGAGACAGGAACTACTTCAGGCTGGGGCGTGACAGCACGGTCACGCACCCCGCGGAAAACGACCCGGCCGCACCGCAGTTGACCCTCGGCGACGTGGACCGCTACCCGGTGTATCTGCGACTCAACGCGCAGGTCGAGCGCGACGACTGGCTGCTGGACAACGTCTGGGTCACCGTTCGCGCCGACGAGCGGACCCTCCGGTACGGCCGCTTCGCGCTCGACGGCTCGGGAGTTGACCACACCATCTGGCTCGGTATCCGCGCCGGACTCGTCCTCCACCTGGAGGACCAGCGATATACCACCTGAACCCTGGTGGCCACGCGGCGATCGAATCGCGCAGCTCGCACCAGATCCCGGAATAGGGCCGTCGCGTAAAACCGATCGGACCTCGGAAACCCCGAAAGGAAAGATGAATGGGTAAAAGCACGAGCGACACCCTCAGAGACCTTCTCGGTGGCATCACGGATGACCTCAAGGAGGCATTCGATGACGTCATCGACTACGACGATTACGGCAGGCGCAGGGGTGGGCGGCGACGAAGGAGGGACGACTACTGGCGGGACCGTGAGGACGACGGCCGCTGGCACGACCACGACCACGACCACGATCGCTGGCGCCAGCGCGAGGACGACGGCCGCTGGCACGACCGCGACCGCGACTACTGGCGGGACCGCGACCACTGGCACGACCGCGATCGCGACCACTGGCGGGACCGTGAGGACGACGGCCGGTGGCACGGCCGGGACCGCGATCGCCGGCGGGACCGGGGAAGTGGCCGTCGATCCGTCGAGGACGACGGTGACGACTCCAGGGACCGGCTCCCCCGGGCCGCCGCTGATTTCCCCCGTCAGAGCCGCCGGAGCCGGCGGGGCGAGAGGGGTCAGGAGTCGCGGCGGACGTGACGTCCCGGTCCTGCCGGTAATCAGCTGCTGTCTATCGTCGAGGCGGTCCCATGGTGAGCAGCGGCCGTCTGAGCCAGGTGTCCCGTGTGTTCAGGCAGCTGGCCGCCGAGGAAGTGTCCCGCTCCGTGCGCAACGGCCGCCTCCGGAGGCCGGGCTCCTTCGACGGGCGGGCACAGCAGAGATCGGAGCGCGCTCAGAGTGTCCGTAGGGCGTTCGAGCAGCTCGGCCCCTTCTACATGAAGGTTGGTCAGATCCTCTCGACCCGCCCCGACATCGTGCCGGACTACGTGATTCCGGAGCTGGAGAAGCTGCATGACAACGCGTGTGTGCTGCCCTTCTCCGAGCTCCAGCCGGTGTTGCGTGAGGAGCTCGGCGCAGACTGGGCCAGGGAACTGAGGGACGTCGACACCCAGCAGCCCCTGGGTGCGGCATCCCTGGCCCAGGTCTACCGTGCCACCCTGGCCGACGGGCGGCCCGCCGTGGTGAAGATCCAGCGCCCGGGAGTACGGGAGACGGTTGCCCAGGACATGGTGATCCTGCGCCGGGCGGCCCGCCTGACCGGACGGCTGGCCCCCCGGTTCACCGCCGTGATCGACATCGAGGCCATGCTCGAAGTCCTCTTCGAGGCGATGAGGCCCGAGCTGGACTTCACCACCGAGGCACGCAACATGCGGCGAGCCGCCGAGCTCACCGCGTCCTTCAAGCACCTCGCGGTGCCGGAGGTCCTCCTCGCCACCCCGCGGGTTCTGGTGCAGAGCCTGGCGCCTGGCCAGTCCATCCGCCATGCCGACAAGGACGCCTTCTCCGCGCACGAACGGCTGGGGATCGGGGAGGACCTGCTGGCGTTCGTGTTTCGCGGCTTCTTCGTCGACCGCTTCTTCCACGCCGATCTCCATCCCGGAAACGTCTTCGTCGCCCCCGGGGAGAAGGCCACCCTGATCGACTGGGGCATGGTGGGGCGCACCGACCGGCGGACCGGCATGCTGCTCATGCTGATCCTCCTCACGCTGGCCCAGAACGACGGTCACGGCCTGGCCAAAGCGTGGGTGGAGCTGGGGCATGCCACGCCTTGGGCGAAGCTCGGTGCGTTCGCCTCCGACATGGCGGTCCTCGTACCGCAGATCGCCGACGCCCCGCTCGAAGACCTCAACTTCGGCCTGACCCTCACCCGCGTCCTGACGTGCTCCACCAAGCGGGGCATCAGGACCAGCCCCACGGTCGCGGTCCTCGGCAAGGCGTTCGCCAACGTCGAGGGGTCGGTACGTTATCTGGCGCCGGAACTCTCCCTCATCGAGGTGTTCAAGGGCGAGATGCAGAACGTCATGCTGTCCCTGGCGGCCGAGACCGTCTCGAAGGAGCAGGTTGCCCGCACCGCCCTGGAACTGATGCTCGGCATCGGCTCGGTGACGGACCAGATGAGCGGCTTCATGCGCAGCAGACACTCCCCCTCTACGGAGGGGTGACCCTTCTGCGGAGGGGTGAGCCTTCCGCGGAGGAGTGCGCCTTCCGCGGAGGCGTGGTAGTTCTCGAGCTAGAGACGTGTCGCAGTCCGGACAAGGTCGGCGACGGCTCTGGACCGGCTGTGTGGTGGCCAGGCGATCACGGTGGTGACTGTCGGCGCGTCCAGCACGGGCACGGCGGCGAGGTCACCGTGCAGTTGTGCTCGGCACGACTCCGGCGAGACCGCGCAAGCACGGCCGAGCGCGACGAGCTGCAACAACTGCGCGTGGTCGCGGACTTGCGGGCCGGGGCCGGGCGGGTAGGTGCCGTCGGTGTCGGGCCAGCGTGGCAGGGGCAGGCCCGGCAGCCCGGTGATGTCGGCCATGTGCACATGGGCCCGGGCGGTGAGCGGATGCCCGGCCGGCAGGACCGCGACCTGGCCCTCCGTGCTGAGCACTTCGGTGTCGAAACCGGCCGTCGAGTCGAACGGCCGGTGCAGCAGCGCCACATCGGCCCGGCCTTCGCGCAGGAGTCGTTCCTGTTCGGCCGGACCGCACAGGATGACGTCGACGGGAACCGCGCCGGGTTCGGCGGCGTACGCGTCGAGCAGTTTCGACAGCAGTTCTCTGGACGCGCTGGCCTTTGTGACCAGGACCAAGCCGGGACGGCCGGTCACGGAAAGGGCGGCGCGGCGGGTCCGGCGCTCAGCGGCGTCGACCGCGTCGAGCGCCGCCCGGCCCTCGACCAACAGCACCGCGCCGGCCTCCGTCAGCGTGACCGTGCGGCTGGTCCGATCCAGCAGCGCCGCCCCGAGCCGGCGTTCGAGCTGCTGGATCGCCCGTGACAAGGGCGGCTGCGCGATCCCGAGCCGCTGCGCTGCGTGCCCGAAGTGCAGCTCTTCAGCGACAGCGACGAAATATCGCAGTTGCCTGGTCTCCATACCGCCACGGTATCCCGGATCAATACCTGGTCGGTATCGTTGCCCACCCGATCGGTCTTGGACCCCGCCGGGGGCCGGAGAGCAGCATGGTCCCCATGAGCGAACGAACGATTGCGCTGGTCACCGGCGCGAACAAGGGAATTGGTTACGAGATTGCCGTGGGCCTGGGCGCCCTCGGCTGGAGCGTCGGCGTCGGCGCCCGCGACGATGAGCGCCGTGAGGCCGCGGTGGAGAAACTGTGCGCAGCCGGCGTCGACGCGTTCGGCGTACCGCTGGACGTGACCGACGACGCGAGCGCGACCGCCGCCGCACGGCTGATCGAGGAACAGGCCGGGCGCCTCGACGTGCTCGTCAACAACGCCGGCATCACCGGCGGCATGCCCCAGGAGCCCACCCGGGTCGATCCCGCCACCATCCGAACGGCCGTGGAGACCAACGTGATCGGCGTCATCCGCGTCACCAACGCGATGCTGCCGCTGCTACGCCGCTCCGCCTCACCGCGGATCGTGAACATGTCCAGCAGCGTCGGCTCCCTCACCCGGCAGTCAGGGCCCGCTGCCGAGCAGACGACAGGTCCGGTGTCCGTGGCGTACGCACCGTCAAAGACGTTTCTGAACGCCGTCACCCTCCAGTACGCCCGCGAACTTGGCGGCACGAACATCCTGATCAACGCCGGCTGCCCCGGCTACGTCGCGACCGACCTCAACGGCTTCCATGGCGTGCGCACCCCCGAACAGGGCGCGGCGATCGCCGTCAAACTCGCGGCCCTGCCCGACGACGGCCCGACCGGCCAGTTCTTCGACGACGCCGGCGTGGTTCCCTGGTGATCTGCTGGCGGGCCGTCTCGGCCACCGCTGCGGCGTCCGGGACAGCGCCCCGCACCAGGCGCGGCACCAGGGAGCGGCTTGCCGCCCGGGCCGTGTTTCAGGAAGCGGGTGACTCGTGAGCGGCGAGTTCTTCGGTCAGTTCCATGCAGCGCAGGCGGGCCGGGGTGAAGTCGTAGGGCATCTTTCCGATGACTTCGAATGCGCTCATGGACTCTTGCCGCCCGCCAGAGCTTTGGCCGATCTCGTCCTCACCCTCATCAGCGGCAGCGGGGTGCAGAGCGTCCCAGGAGTCGAAGAGCGCATCGTCGCTCTCCGCCAGGCCGGAATCCTCGATGACGGCTTGCAACGCCTTCTCGAAGGCGTGCCGTTCGGCAGCCACCTGGGCCACGCGGGGGTCATCGACGGCGATCGTGTCATCGAGTGCCTCCTCGGCGGCATCAACACGGTCGGAGTGCTCCCGCAGATCCGGGTGAGTGGCCAGGGCGATGAAACGGGTGGCCTGGACGGCCGCACCGAGCGGGCCGAAGATCCGCTCGGTGACCAGCAGGCTGTCCAGGTCATCCTGGCGCAGGGAGCCCTCGGGCAGGCTCTTGAGGCGGCTGGTGACGAAGTCGGAGAGCAGACCCATCCTGCTGCCCTCAGTACGCATGCGTCGCACGGCAGTCCGCTGCCGCCGCAGTTCCGCTTCCTGGGCGACGAGGGTTTCCTCCAGCCGTTCCAGGGTGCTCGCGATGCCGTCGTCGCTGTCGGCATCGGCGGAAGCCGTGTCGGCGAAGGCGTCACGGATGTCGTCCAGGGCGATCCCGGCGTCGGCCATCCTGCGGATCCACAGCAGCCGGATCATGTCTTCGTAGGAGTAGCGGCGGCGGTCGTCGCTGCCCCGCACGGGCTCGGGGAGCAGGCCGATCTCGTGGTAGTGACGGATCGCCCGCGGTGTGGTGCCGGCGAAGGCGGCCGCGTCACCGATCTTGACCTGGCGCTGCGGGACGAAGGACGAATACATGAGCAGGGGCCTTCCTCAGTGGGGCGGGACGTGAGTCCACCGGACCATATGCCGCTACGGAAGGTGCAACCCGAGCCACGCCGCCCGGCATCCGCGCGAGGGCAAGTACCGCAATCGCCTGTTGGCGCGCAGCAGCGGACTGGCCTGCGATGATGACGGCGTGCCAGAGCCAGGGACCACTGCCGTCGTCATTGTCTTGCCCGATGCCGCCCCGCTCCTCGACGCGGCGTGGCGTATCGCCCCGGCTCTGGTGCGTCGTGGGGTGCCGGCGCACGTCTCGCTCCTCTACCCGTTCGTGCCGGAATCGGCGCTGACAGATCAGGACGAGAAGGGCGTGCGTGCCCTGGCCGAGAGTTTCCCGGCAACTGATCTGCTCTTGGAGGAGGTCGTGACGGCGTCCGGCTTCGTCGCCGTCACCGTTCCGGGACTCCAAACGGTCGTCGATGCGTTCCGCACCCGGTGGCCCGGGTTGCGCCCGTACAAGGGCCGCTTCGGGGCGCGGCCCGCCGCCCATGTCACGGTAGCCATGGGTGCGGACGACCCGGCAACCGCCGCCCATGTCCGCGCTGCGATCAGCAGCCTGCTGCCGCTGCACACCCGTGCGGCGGCGGTCCAGCTGGTGGTACTGACGGAGGAAGGCTGGCAGCCACGGTTCGCCGTGCCGCTCGGCGTCCCGGACGGAAGTTCCTGAACCCCGGTCAGCGGCGGCCGGTGGCCAGGATGACGAGGAACTGGCCGCCGCCCGCCTCGACGCCGGCGGTCACCGGCACCCCCGGCAGCAGTCGGGAGAACCGGTCCACCAGCCAATCCGCCGCCTCTTGGGCGTCCTTCCTGGTCGGACAGCGGCCCACCATCTCGCGGCCCCCCTTGCGCTCCAGCCTGTCGGCAACGGCGATGAGCGGCGCGGGTTCGACTACGTACAGGCGCTCCGGCCAGGCGATGACCACCTTGACCGCACCCTTGCGGCTGTTGCACCCGCGGTGCGCGAGCCGCTCGGCGACCTTGGCCTTCCGATCGGCGGTCCGGCTGTCGACGCTGGGCCCCCGCGGGTCGTTCACCGACTCGTCGGGGTCGACCGGTTCGTCGCACACCCAGCATCGCCAGCCGTCGCGCTCAGCCACATCATCAAGAAGACTCATCCAGGAAAACTAACCTGCCCGGCCACCACCCGCGTACCAGGGCCCCAAGCCGTTCTCGCGCGTGACCTTCGCTGCCGCAAGGCCGATACTGCCGACAGCAGGGGTCGACCGGCCTGCCAGGTTTCCCAGGAGGTACTCATGAGGATGCTGATCAACGTCGCCGAGACCGTGGTCGCCGACGCCCTGCGCGGTATGGCGGCCGCGCATCCCGAGCTGGCGGTGGACGTCGAGAACCGCGTGATCGTACGGGCGGACGCCCCCGTGGCGGGGAAGGTCGCCCTCGTCTCGGGCGGCGGCTCGGGGCACGAACCGCTGCACGGCGGGTTCGTGGGGCCCGGGATGCTGTCCGCCGCCTGCCCCGGCGCAGTTTTTACCTCCCCCGTGCCGGACCAGGTGGTGCGGGCCGCGGCGGCCGTGGACAGCGGCGCGGGAGTGCTGTTCATCGTGAAGAACTACACGGGCGACGTGCTCAACTTCGGCATGGCCGCGGAGCTCGCCGAGGACGAGGGCATCCAGGTGGCCAGCGTTCTCGTCGACGACGACGTGGCCGTCACCGACAGCCTCTTCACCGCGGGGCGGCGCGGCACCGGCGCCACCCTCTTCGTGGAGAAGCTCGCGGGGGCCGCCGCCGACGCGGGGATGCCGCTGGAGCAGGTCGAGGCCGTCGCCCGGCAGGTCAACGCGGAGTCGCGCAGCTTCGGCGTCGCGCTCACCGCCTGCACCACCCCCGCGAAGGGCAGCCCCACCTTCGATCTGCCCGCCGGGGAGCTGGAGCTCGGCGTCGGCATCCACGGCGAGCCGGGGCGTGAGCGGCGCCCGATGATGACCTCCGGCGAAATCGCCGACTTCGCCGTGAACGCCGTGCTGGAGGACCTGAACCCGCGCAACCCCGTGCTCCTGCTCGTCAACGGCATGGGCGGCACCCCGCTCCTCGAACTCTACGGCTTCAACGCCGAGGTGCAGCGCGTCCTCGTCGAGCGCGGCGTGCCCGTGGCCCGCAACCTCGTCGGCAACTATGTGACTTCGCTGGACATGGCGGGCGCCTCGGTGACGATCTGCCAGGTCGACGAGGAACTGCTGCGCCTGTGGGACGCGCCGGTGCGGACGCCCGCCCTGCGCTGGGGCGTCTGATACTCCGGGACAGGACAGGACATGGGCTTGGGCTGGGCTTGGGCTTGGGCTTGGGCTTGGGCCAGGCTCGGCTCTGACCGTCCGCGTTCGTCACCCCCGCACCACCGACCGACCACGCAAGGAGACCCATGCTCGACGCCGACTTCTTCCGCCGCTGGCTGACCAATGCCGCGGATGCCGTCGACCGTACGGCGGCCCTGCTCACGGAGTTGGACTCGCCCATCGGCGATGCCGACCACGGGAACAATCTTCAGCGCGGTTTCACCGCCGTCGTGGTCACCCTGGAGAAGGAGCTGCCCGAGACGCCAGGAGCCGTGCTCGCCCTGGCCGGGCGGCAGTTGATCTCCACGGTGGGCGGCGCGTCGGGGCCGCTCTACGGCACGCTGCTCCGCCGCACCGGCAAGGCGCTCGGCGATGCCGCCGAGGTCGACGAGGCCCGGTTCGCCGAAGCGCTGCGTACCGGCGTCGACGCGGTGGCCGCGCTCGGCGGTGCCGCCCCCGGCGACAAGACGATGCTGGACGCGCTGATGCCCGGCGTGGACGCGCTCGGCACGTCGTTCGGCGCGGCGCGGGACGCCGCGAGGGAGGGCGCCCTCGCGACGGTGCCGCTCCTCGCGCGCAAGGGCCGGGCCAGCTACCTGGGCGAGCGCAGCATCGGCCACCAGGACCCCGGCGCGACCTCGTCGGCGCTGCTCTTCGAGGCGCTCGCCGAAACGGCCGAGGAGTCCGGGGCCCCGGAGGCCGGCCATGGGTGATGAGAAGTTGGTCGGCATCGTCCTCGTGTCGCACAGCGGCGCCGTCGCGGAGGCGGTCGCCGCGCTCGCCGCGGGGCTCGCGGGGGGCGGCACCACCGCGCCCGTGGCCGCCGCGGGAGGCACCGTGGACGGCGGGTTCGGCACGAGCGCCGAGCTGATCGCGGCGGCCGCCGCGCGGGTCGACCGGGGCGCGGGCGTCGCCGTCCTGACCGACCTGGGCAGCGCCGTCCTCACCGTGAAGGCACTGCTCGCGGAGGGCGACGAACTCCCGCCGGACACGCGGCTGCTGGACGCCCCCTTCGTGGAGGGCGCGGTGGCGGCCGTGGTCACCGCGTCGGCGGGCGCCGCCCTCGCCGCGGTCGAGGCGGCGGCCACGGAGGCGTACGACTACCGCAAGACCTGAGCGGAGGTCCCCGGGCCGCCGTTCGCGGCCCCGCATATCCCGGTCTGTGCGCAGTCGTGCACCCCGCCGCACCCCGTACGCGGGTGCCGGCCCGTACGGCGTACGTCCTGCCTCTTGATGTGCCTCCGTCACCTGTGTCAAATAGGTCCGGACCAATGCCGTCGAGTGGAAGGCCGCACCGTGCGACGGAATTCCCGTTCGCCCCTCTCCCGGACCCTGGCCCCGGCCCTGCTGACCGTCCTCGCCGTGACCGCCGCCGGCGGCTGCGACTGGGGCGGCGGGGACGGTGGGCAGGACACCACGCCGCCCGCGGCGCCGCGCGGCCTCACGGTGGAGGCGGGCAGTGCCACCACCGCCCACGTCATGTGGAACCAGGCCACCGACGACACCGGGGTCACCGGCTACGAGGTGTACCGGGACGCCAAGAAGGTCAAGGCGGTGCCGGGCCACAAGCACATGGTGGACGTCGTCGGCCTGCGGCCCTCCACCACGTACGCCTTCACCGTGCGCGCCCGTGACGCCGAGGGCAACGTCAGTCCCGACAGCAGGAAGCTGACCGTCAGGACGCCCGGGGCGGCCGCCGCCGACCGCGGGGCCCCCTCGCGGCCCGCACGGCTGCGGGGCGAGGCGGAGGGGAGCCGGTCGGCGATGCTGACCTGGGACAGGTCGACGGACGACCGGCGCGTGGCCTCGTACGAGATCTACCAGGGCGGCTCGAAGGTCCACAGCGTGGGCGGCGGGCAGACGGCGACGCTCGTCACCGGGCTGCGTCCCGGCACCGACTACACCTTCACGGTCAAGGCGCGCGACGCCGCGGACAACTTCTCCCCCGCCAGCCGGGAAGTCCGCCTCACGACCGCGGCGGGCAAGGACTCGGGGCGCGGCACAGCACCGACCGGCTTCCGTGCCGCGACGCACCGCGCCGACAAGGCGTACTACATCGACCTGACCTGGGTTCCGCCGCGTACCGGCGGGGCCGTGGCGGAGTACCAGATCCAGCTCGACGGCCGCACGGCCACCTCGCTGGTCTTCGGCGGGACGGTGCCGCGGGACAAGGCCGAGCACAGCTTCTACATCGGCGAGAAGGCCGGGGAGCGGCACCGGGTGCGCATTCGCCCGAAGCTGCCCGACGGCACGTGGGGCGGCTACTCGCCCACGCGGACGGTCACCACGGGCTGACGGTCCCTCATCACGCGGCGGCGGCCCGCCCGCTCGGCAGGGCCGCCATCCGCCGGCACCGGTCACGCCTCGGCCCTGCGCCGGACGACGTACGGCGTCACCTGCCCGGCGGCTCTCCGCATGCGGAACGGGGCGGCGGCGCGTTGGCTCGTCGTCAGGTGGCACGGGCGTTTCCCGACCCCCGGCGGCGCATGGGTTGTACCGCCTCCCGTGCCGCCGGAGGAATGACTCATGCGTACCACTCAGATATGTGTCCGGGCCGGTCTGGCCGTCGTCGCCGCAGCGCTGCCGTCGGCGCTGGGCACGACAGCGGCGGTCGCGGCCGGCGACTCCACAGTGACCGCCACCGGCTCCACCGCGCAGGCCATCCGGCAGGTGGAGCCGGCGGAGGGCAGCGGCTCCTGGCGGACAGTCGCTGCCGGCACCCGTACGGTGCGGATCGCCGGCGAGGACGGCACCACGCCCACCTCGATGCCCACGTTGTCCTCGACGACGGCGCCCACCTCGATGCCCACCGTCTCCCCTGTGCCCACGACCTCCCCGACGACGGCGCCCGCGCGCGGCGTCCGGGGCGGCCTCGGGGGCGGTTCGGAGGACCGGGGCCCGCTGGCGCTGGCCGCCGGGGGCACGCTGGTGGCCGCGGCCGTGGGCACCGGGCTCTGGTATCTGCGCCGTCGAGGAGCGCGCGGGCGGCCCTGAACCCCGGGGCGCGCCACCGGCCGCCGTCCACCCGTCGAGGGTGGGCGGCGGCTTCGCGTCGCGCCCGACGCACCCTTGCCCGGCCGGAAGAGAGCGACTTACCGTCCTCCCAACGACAGGGAGGGCGCGTTCATGACACGACCGCTCAGCGTTCAGCTCTACACAGTGCGGGACCAGCTCATCGCCGACCGCGAGGGGACCCTGCGCCGCCTCGCGGACATCGGATACGGCGCCGTGGAACCGTACGACGTGCTCACGGACCCCAAGGGGCTGCGGCGGATCACCGACGAGCTGGGGCTCACCGTGTCCGGGACGCACGCCGTGCAGCTCCTCGGCCCCGCGCCGGAGGCCGTGCTCGACGCCATCGGCACGCTCGGCGCGGACCTCGCGATCGTCCCCGCGGGGATCGAACCCGAGGCGTTCACCACCCGTGACGGGCTCGCGCGGGCCGCCGACCGGCTCAACTCCCTGGTGCCGCTCGCCGAACGGCACGGCATACGCGTCGGCTACCACAACCACTGGTGGGAGACGGAGCCCCGCTTCGGCGCCCGGCACGCCCTCGAAGTCCTCGCCGAACTGCTCGAACCCGCCGTGTTCCTGGAGGTGGACACCTACTGGGCCGCGGTCGGCGGCGCCGAGGTGCCGGGGCTGCTGCGCCGCCTCGGTGACCGTGTCCTGGCGCTGCACATGAAGGACGGGCCGGGCACCAGGGAGGATCCGAACGTGGCGGTCGGCGGGGGCACCATGCCGGTGCCGGAGATCCTCGCCGCGGCGCCGGACGCGTGGCGGGTCGTCGAGTTCGACGCCTGCGCGGGCTCCACTGACACCCTCTTCGACGAGCTCGCGGCGAGCCGCGCCTACCTGGCCTCGCTGGAGACGGCATGAGTACGACAGCTCCCCGCGGTGGGCCCGTCGGTGTCGCCGTGGTCGGCGCGGGCGTCATCAGCGCCGAGTACCTGCGGACGCTGAGCGGCTTCCCCGACGTCCGGGTGGTGGCCGTCGCCGACCTCGACGAGCGGCGGGCCGCCGACGCGGCGCGCGCCCACGGCGTCCCCGTCTCGGGCGGTCCCGCGACGGTGCTCGCGCTGCCCGAGGTCGAACTGGTCGTCAATCTCACCGTGCCCGCCGCGCACGCCCAGGTGGCGGCCGCCGCCGTCCGCGCGGGCAAGCACGTGTACGGCGAGAAGCCCATCACCCTCGCCCCCGCCGAGGCGGAGAAGCTGCTCGCCGAGGCCTCGGAGCGGGGCCTGCTCGTGGGCAACGCCCCGGACACGTTCCTCGGCGCGGGCCTCCAGTCGGCGCTGCGCGCGGTCGCCGCCGGGGACATCGGCGCGCCCGTCGCGGCCTCGACCGTGGTGCAGGGGCTCGGCCCGGAGATCTGGCACCCGGACCCGGCGTTCTTCTACCAGCCGGGCGGCGGACCGCTCTTCGACCTCGGCCCCTACTACCTGACCTCGCTCGTGGCCCTGTTCGGCGGGGTGTCTCAGGTGGCGGCGGTCGCGGCGCGGGCGCGCGCGGAACGCTCCGTCGGCTCCGGCCCGAAGGCGGGGCAGACCTTCCCGGTCGACGTGCCGACGCATGTGTCGGCGCTCCTGGAGTTCACCTCGGGTGTACGGGCCACCTCGACGTTCAGCTTCGACTCCGCGCCGCGCCGCACGCGCTTCGAGATCACCGGGACCGATGGCACCCTGGCCGTGCCCGATCCGAACACCTTCGGCGGGCCGTTGAAGCTGCTGCCCAACGGCGCCGACGAGTGGCGCGAGCTGCCCGTGCGGGGGCGGACCGACGGCCGCGGCCTCGGGGCGCTCGACATGGCGCGCGCCCTGCGCGGCGGGTGCGCCCACCGGGCGTCCGGCGCGCTCGCCCTGCACGTACTCCAGGTCATGACGGCGATCACGCGGTCCGCGGACCGCTCGGAGTTCACACCGCCGGGGACGCAGCCGGTGCCGCCGGAGCCGCTGCCCGTGGACTGGGACCCACGGGAGGCGACGCTCACTTAGTTGCTGGGCTCTCCCCCAGCTCCTCGATGGCGCGGGTGAGCCACTGCGTCCAGAAGGTCTCCAGGTCGATGCCCGCGCGCAGCACCACATGGCGCAGCCGGTCCTCGACGGCGTCCTTCTCCGGCGGGAAGTCGCGCCGCTCGATCTCCTCGTACTCCGCCAACTGCCGCCGGTGGAGCGCGAGATGGCGGTGCAGCTCCTCCCGGATGCCCTCCGTGCCGACCACCGCCGCGGCACGCAGGCGCAGCAGGAGGGTGTCGCGCAGGGGCTTGGGATCCTGGCGCTCGGCGGTCCAGCGCGCCAGTTCGGCGCGGCCCGCCGGCAGCACCTCGTACTCCTTCTTCTGCCCGCGCGTCGCGCCCTGGCTCGGCAGGGCGCGGATCGCCCCCTCGCGCTCCAGCCTGCCAAGATCGCGGTAGATCTGCTGGTGGGTGGCCGACCAGAAGTAGCCGATCGACTTGTCGAACCTGCGGGTCAGTTCGAGGCCCGACGACGGCTTCTCCAGGAGGGCGGTCAGGATCGCGTGCGGGAGAGACATGGGCCCAATCCTAGGGACGGGCCCATGGCACCGCCGTCACAGCGCGGCGGCCAGCTCGGTGCCCTGCTTGATGGCCCGCTTGGCGTCCAGCTCGGCCGCGACGTCGGCGCCGCCGATGAGGTGCACGCTGCGCCCGGCGGCGAGCAGCTCCTCGTAGAGGCCGCGGCGCGGTTCCTGTCCGGTGCACAGGACGACGGTGTCGACCGGGAGTACGGAGGAGACGCCGTCGACGGTGATGTGCAGCCCCGCGTCGTCGATCAGGTCGTAGCTCGCCCCGGCCACCATCGCGACACCCCGGTGGCGCAGCTCGGTCCGGTGGATCCAGCCCGTGGTCTTGCCGAGGCCCTTGCCGACCTTGGACGTCTTGCGCTGGAGCAGGTGGACGGTGCGCGGCGGCGTGGGCCGCTCGGGCTCGGTCAGGCCGCCGCGCCCGCGGTAGTCCATGTCGACGCCCCACTGGCGGAAGTACGTCGCGGGGTCGAGGCTCGCCTTCTCGCCGCCGTCGGTGAGGTATTCGGCGACGTCGAAGCCGATGCCGCCCGCGCCGACGATCGCGACCCGCTCCCCCACGGGCGCCCCGTCGCGCAGCACGTCGAGGTAGCTGACGACGCTGGGGTGGTCGATGCCGGGGATCTCCGGGACGCGGGGCGTGACGCCCGTGGCGACGACCACCTCGTCGTACGGGGCTTCGGCGAGTTCCTCGGCGGTGACCACGGTGTTCAGGCGGACGTCGACGCCCCGCAGGGCGAGCTGGGTGCGGAAGTAGCGCAGTGTCTCGTCGAACTCCTCCTTGCCCGGGACCTTGCGGGCGACGTTGAGCTGGCCGCCGATCTCGTCGGCCGCATCGTAGAGGGTGACGTCGTGGCCGCGTTCGGCGGCGGAGACGGCGAAGGCGAGCCCCGCGGGTCCCGCGCCGACGACCGCGACGCTCTTCTTGGTGCGGGTCGGGGCGAGCACCAGCTCGGTCTCGTGGCAGGCGCGCGGGTTGACCAGGCAGGAGGTGATCTGGAGGTTGAAGGTGTGGTCCAGGCAGGCCTGGTTGCAGCCGATGCAGGTGTTGATGGCGTCGGGCTGCTCGGCCTTCGCCTTGGCGACGAAGTCGGGGTCGGCGAGGAGCGGGCGGGCCAGCGAGACCATGTCGGCGGCGCCGTCGGCGAGCAAATCCTCGGCGATCTCGGGGGTGTTGATGCGGTTGGTGGTGACGAGCGGTACGGAGACCTCGCCCATGACCTTCTTGGTGACGAAGGTGTAGGCGCCGCGCGGCACGGAGGTGGCGATGGTGGGGATGCGCGCCTCGTGCCAGCCGATGCCGGTGTTGATGATCGTGGCGCCCGCGGCCTCGATCGCCTTGGCGAGGTGGACGACCTCTTCGAGGGTGGAGCCGCCGGGCACCAGGTCCAGCATGGAGAGGCGGTAGATGATGATGAAGTCCGCGCCGACGCGCTCGCGTATGCGGCGGACGATCTCGACGGGGAACCGGACGCGGTTCTCGTAGGCGCCGCCCCAGCGGTCGGTGCGCTGGTTGGTGGGGGCCGCGATGAACTCGTTGATCAGGTAGCCCTCGGAGCCCATGACCTCGACGCCGTCGTAACCGGCGAGCTTGGCCAGCTCGGCGGCGCGCACGAAGTCCTCGATGGTCTCCTCGACCTCGGCGCCGGTCAGCTCGCGGGGGACGAAGGGGCTGATGGGGGCCTGGAGTGCGCTCGGTGCGACGAGGTCCTTGTGGTAGGCGTAGCGCCCGAAGTGCAGGATCTGCATCGCGATCCTGCCGCCCGCGGCGTGCACGGCCGCGGTGATGCCGGCGTGCTGCCCGGCCTCCGCCTCGTCCGTCATCTTGGCGCCGCCCTCGTAGGGCCGCCCCGCGTCGTTCGGTGCGATGCCGCCGGTGACGATGAGGCCGACGCCGCCGCGCGCGCGGGCCGCGTAGAACTCCGCCATCCGCTCGAACCCGTTCGGCGCCTCCTCCAGGCCCACGTGCATGGAGCCCATGAGGACCCGGTTGGGCAGCGTGGTGAAGCCCAGGTCGAGCGGGGTGAGCAGGTTCGGGTAACGGCTCATGCGGCGCCTCCGTACGCGGTGTCTTCCGGGTTCAGTTGTAGACGACGACGGAAGCGTTGTGCAACTAGTTGCATAAAGCGTGAGCGGTGTCTCACCGCGCCGGTACGGGGGTGAGCGCGCTGTCCGAATCCCGCCAGCCGCAGCCTCGCGCGAGCCGCAGACTGGAGGACGAACCACAGAACACCAAGGAGAGTCCGATGACCGTCTGCACGACGATCGACAGCCCGCTGGGCGAGCTTCTGCTGGTGGGCGAGGAGTCGGCCACGGCCAAGGGCGGCACCGCGCTGGCCTCGCTGTCCCTGCCCGGACAGAAGGGCGCGGCCGTCGCCCGGGAGGACTGGGTCCACGACGCGGAGGCGTTCGGCGCGATCGCCGGGCAGCTCCGTTCGTACTTCGCCGGGAGCCTGACCCACTTCGAGATCGAGTACGCGGCCGGGGCCGGCACGGAGTTCCAGCGCAAGGTCTGGGACGCTCTGGAGACGATCCCGTACGGCACCACGACGACCTACGGACGCCTCGCCGAGCAGCTCGGCCTGTCCCGCGTGGCGGTCCGCGCCCTGGGTACCGCCATCGGGCGCAACCCGCTGCTCGTCGTGCGCCCCTGCCACCGCGTGATCGGCGCCGACGGCACCCTGACCGGGTACGCGGGCGGCCTGGCCGCGAAGCGGCTCCTGCTCGACCTGGAGGCGGCGTGACGACTGGACGTGGCGGCGCAACGGCTCCTCGCGGCGGTGACGGTGGCGGTGGCGGTGACGTGACGGCAGGCGTCCCGTCGGTCCGTGCGGCGGTCGACGCCGCGGACTGGCCGGCCATCGCCGCCGAGCTCGACGCGCACGGCTGCGCGCTCACACCGCGGCTGATCGGCCCCGCCGAGTGCCACGCCATCGCCGGGCTGTACGACGACCCGGCGCTGTTCCGCTCCACGGTCGACATGGCGCGGCACCGCTTCGGCTCCGGCCGCTACCGCTACTTCACCCATGACCTGCCGGGCCCGGTGGCCGAACTGCGCCAGGCCCTCTACCCCCATCTGCTGGCCGTGGCCCGCGACTGGGCGGCCCGCCTCGGGCGCCCCGCGCCGTGGCCCGACTCCCTGGCGGAGTGGCTGGAGCGGTGCCACGCGGCGGGCCAGACCAAGTCGTCGCAGATCCTGCTGCGCTACGAGGCGGGCGACTGGAACGCCCTGCACCGCGACCTCTTCGGGGACATGGTCTTCCCCCTCCAGGTCGTCATCGGCCTGGACGAGCAGAACGCGCACTACACCGGCGGCGAGTTCCTGCTCGTCGAGCAGCGCCCACGGGCGCAGTCGCGGGGCACGTCGATGGTCCTGCCGCAGGGCCACGGCCTGGTCTTCACCACCCGCGACCGCCCGGTCCGCTCCGCGCGCGGCTGGTCCGCGGCCCCCGTGCGGCACGGCGTGAGCACCGTACGGTCGGGGCTGCGGAGGTCACTGGGGCTGGTGTTCCACGAGGCGGGCTAGAGGTGCAGGCCCCGGGCCTCGTCAGCCGGTGGCTTGCGGCCAGGTCCAGTCGGCCACCTCGGGCAGGTCGGTGCCGTGCTCGCGGATCCAGTCGTGGTGGCGGGAGCGTGCGTCGGCCATCTGCTGGCGCACCGTCGTGGCGCGGACGGCGAGGCCAGGCACCCGGTCGATGACGTCCATGACGAGCCGGTACCGGTCGAGGTCGTTGCGGACGACCATGTCGAACGGCGTGGTCGTCGTACCGGCCTCCTTGTAGCCGCGCACGTGCAGGTTGGCGTGGCCGGTGCGGCGGTAAGCCAGGCGGTGGATCAGCCACGGGTAGCCGTGGTACGCGAAGATCACCGGCCGGTCGGGGGTGAACAGCGCGTCGAACTCCGGGTCGGCCATGCCGTGCGGGTGCTCCCCCTGGGGCATGAGGCGGGCGATGTCGACGACATTGACGACGCGGACCGCGAGGTCGGGCAGCAGCTTCCGCAGCAGCCCCGCCGCGGCGAGGACCTCCTGCGTGGGCACGTCGCCCGCGCAGGCCAGGACCACGTCCGGGTCGCGCGTTCCGTCGTCCGTGCCCGCCCACTCCCAGACGCCCGCGCCGCGGGCGCAGTGCGCCCGCGCGTCGTCGAGGGAGAGCCAGTCGAAGCAGGGCTGCTTGCCCGCGACGACGACGTTGACGTAGTCGCGGCTGCCCAGGACGTGCTCGGTGACCGACAGCAGGGTGTTCGCGTCCGGCGGCAGATAGACGCGTACGACGCCGGGGCTCTTGTTGAGCACGTGGTCGACGAACCCGGGGTCCTGGTGCGAGAAACCGTTGTGGTCCTGGCGCCACACGTGCGAGGTGAGCAGGTAGTTGAGGGACGGCACGGGCGCGCGCCAGGGCAGTGAACGCGAGGTCTTCAGCCACTTGATGTGCTGGTTGACCATCGAATCGACGATGTGGACGAACGCCTCGTAGCAGGAGAACAGGCCGTGCCGCCCGGTGAGCGTGTAGCCCTCCAGCCAGCCCTGGCACATGTGCTCGGAGAGCACCTCCATGACCCGGCCGTCGCGGGCCAGGTGCTCGTCGGTGTCCAGGGTCCGGTCCTGCCAGGCCTTGCCGGTGGCCTCGTACAGCGCACCGAGTCGGTTGGACTCGGTCTCGTCGGGGCCCATGACGCGGAAGTCGCGGCGCCGCGCGGTGTCGGCCATGACCTGGGCAAGCAGTTCGCCCGCGACCCGGGTCGGCTCGTGCAGGGTGGCGCCGGGCCCGTCGACGGGGACGGCGAACCGCTCCAGGGGCGGCAGCGGCAGCGGGCGGCTGAGCAGCCCGCCGTTGGCGTGCCGGGTGGCGCCGAGGCGGCGCTCGCCCTCGGGCACGCAGGACAGGACGTCCGCGGTGGGGGCGCCGTCGGCGTCGAAGAGCTCGTCGGGGCGGTAGGAGCGCAGCCACTCCTCCAGCTGGCGCAGATGTTCCGGGTTGTCCCGGACCCCGGAGAGCGGCACCTGGTGCGCGCGCCAGGTGTTCTCGACGGGCTTTCCGTCCACGAAAGCGGGTCCTGTCCAGCCCTTGGGCGTGCGCAGGACGATGACGGGCCAGCGGTGGCGGCTGTGGGTGCCGCCGCCGCGCGCGGCCCGCTGGACGGCGGCGATGCGGTCGAGCGCCTCGTCCATGACCTCGGCCATCGCCTGGTGGACGGAGAGGGGGTCGTCGCCCGCCACGTACAGCGGCTCGTGGCCGTAGCCCTTGAGGAGTGAGTCGAGCTCGGCGTCGGGGAGCCTGGACAGGACCGTCGGGTTGGCGATCTTGTAGCCGTTGAGGTGGAGGATCGGCAGGACCGCGCCGTCGTGCACGGGGTCGAGGAACTTGTTGGAGTGCCAGGACCCGGCGAGCGGCCCGGTCTCCGCCTCGCCGTCGCCGATGACGCAGGCCACGAGGAGGTCCGGGTTGTCGAAGGCGGCTCCGTAGGCGTGCGCGAGGGAGTAGCCGAGCTCACCGCCCTCGTGGATCGAGCCCGGCGTCTCGGGCGCCACGTGGCTGGGCACTCCGCCGGGGAACGAGAACTGGCGGAACAGCCGCGCCATGCCCTCCTCGTCGCGGCTCACCGCCGGGTAGGTCTGCGTGTAGCTGCCCTCCAGCCAGGAGTTGGCGAGCACGGCGGGCCCGCCGTGGCCGGGGCCCCACACGCACAGGGCGTCCAGGTCGCGCTCCCTGATGACGCGGTTGAGGTGGGTGTGCACGAGGTTGAGCCCGGGTGAGGTGCCCCAGTGGCCCAGCAGGCGCGGCTTGATGTGCTCCGGCCGCAGCGGCTCGGACAGGAGGGGGTTGCTCATCAGGTAGATCTGACCGACGGACAGGTAGTTGGCGGCACGCCAGTGCGCGTCGAGTGCCGCCAGGTGCTCCTTGGCCAAGTGCCCCATGGGGGTCTCCTCCCGGGGGTCGGGGTGTGCGGCGGGATCAGGGAGTACGTGATCGGTACCGGGTTCCACGACAGTGCCGGGTCAGTCGTGCCGAACGACGGACGCCGGAGCAGCCGTGCGCGGCGGCGGACGCCACCGCACGGGGCCGCCCCGCCGCTCCACCCCAGACGCTGCCACCGCACGGGCCGCGGCGCGAGCGCTGCACGGCCCTACCGGTGGCCTGAAAGCCGCACCGGTGGCCCTACCGGTCGCCCTTCACGGCCCTGAGGACCACGAACTTCGGGTCGCTCGCCACGACCTCCGCGTTGCCGAAGAGCTTGCGGAGCCTGATGTGGTAGCCGAGGTGGCGGTTGCCGACGACCCACAGTTCACCGCCGGGCCGCAGGGCGGCACGGGCCCCGCCGAACATCCGCCGGGCGGTCGCGTCGGTCGTGGCCTGGTGGCTGTGGAAGGGCGGGTTGTTCAGTACGAGGTCCACCGTCCCCGCAGGTACCGCCGTGAGGGCGTCGCCCGCCAGGAACTCCGCCTTGGCGCCGTCGGCCGCGTTGGCCCGGAAGGTGGCCTCGGCGGACGCCACGGCCTGGAACGACTCGTCGACGAAGGTGACCGCGGCGTCGGGCTCGGCGACGGAGGCGGCCGTGCCGAGCACGCCGTTGCCGCAGCCCAGGTCCACGACGTGGGCGCCGGCGCGGGCGCGCGGCAGGTGCTTGAGGAAGAACCGGGTGCCGATGTCCAGGCGGTCGGCGCAGAAGATCCCGGCGTGGTTGACGGCGGTCAGGCCCGCGCCCGCCCCCGAGTCGCCGTCCAGGACGTGACTGCGCGGCCAGGGGCTCGGCGCCGGTGTGCGTGCCGGGTCGGGTGTGCTGAAGATGAGCCGCGCCTTCTGGCGGGCCAGTGACGTCCTGGTCGGTCCGACGATCCGCTCGAAGAGTTCGAGGGTCGAGGTGTGGATCTCGGCGACCATGCCGGTGCCGACGACGACCGTGCCCTCGTGCAGGGCGGGCGCGAGCCGGTGGAGCTGGTCCTCCAGGAGCGCGAGGCTCTTGGGCACGCGCACCAGGAGCACGTCGATGCGCGGGGGCGGGGCGTCGCGGGTCGTCAGGAGCCGCGCCGCGTCCCGCCCGTGGCCCGCCCTGGCGAGGTTGGCGCGGGTCGCCTGCTGGGCGAGGAAGGAGTCGGTGATCTGCGTCACCGCGCGCGCGTGCCCCGCGAGCGCGGTGGTCAGCGCGCCCCAGCGGTCACCGACGACGGCCACGGTGCCGTCCAGGCCGACGGCCGCCGCCCCTTCCTCCCCGGCCAGGTGCCGCAGGAGATAGGCGTCGGCGGCCGACCAGGCGCGCAACTGGTCCCGGGAGTCCTCCGGGAAGCGGGTGAGGTCGTACGCGCCCCATGACGTGCTCAAACGGTTCATCGTGCCCTCAGGCTAACGGAGGGCCGCACCGGCGCTGAGCGCGTCGTCGCTCGGGGGCTCGAACCAGGTCGGCCCTTCCGCGAGCGCCTGCTTGACGCGGGAGAGCGAGAACTCGTGCAGGTCGGGCAGCGCGTCCACGGCGAACCAGGCGACCTCAAGGGACTCGTCGTCGTTGACGCACGCCTCGCCGCCGACGGCACGGCAGCGCAGCGTGATGTCCATGTACTGGCAGGTGTCGCCGTTCGGGTAGGTGACGGGTGGGAGCGCCTGCACCAGGACCACCCGCTCGGGCACGCAGTGCACCGCCGTCTCCTCGTACACCTCGCGGACCGCGCACTCGGCCGGCTGCTCGCCGGGCTCCGGGATGCCGCCGATCACCGACCACCTGCCGTTGTCGGAGCGCCGGCCGAGCAGGACTCTGCCCTCGTCGTCGAAGACGATGGCGGTGACCCCGGGGAGCCACAGGAGCTGCTGGCCGGCGTCGGCCCGGATGGCGCGGATGAAGTCAGGAGTAGCCATGGCTCGACCCTAACGGGGTACGGCCACCGCTCACGCCGCCTGTGGACAGGTCACAGGGCCGCGGTGCGCCGCGTCCGTACGGCCGAGGTCACGGCCCAGCCGAGGCCGCCCGCGGCGATCAGCACGAGGATGCCCTCGGGGAGCACGCCGAGGCGGGTGGCCGGGGTGCGGGAGGAGCGCAACGGCACCTCCTCGACGAGCGAGTCGGCGGTGTACCACGTCGTCTTCGCCTTCACCGTGCCGTCCGGCATGATGACGGCGCTCACGCCGCTGGTCACCGGGACGGCGACGGCGCGGCTGTGCTCGACCGCGCGGACGCGGCTCATGGCGAGCTGCTGGTACGTCATCTCGCTGCGGTCGAACGTGGCGTTGTTGCTGGGCACCGAGATGAGCTGGGCGCCGTGGGTCACGGTGTCGCGCACCGCCCAGTCGAAGGCGGCCTCGTAGCAGGTCGCGAGGCCCACCTTGGCGCCCGCCATGCTGAAGACGCCCGGCTCGCCGCCCCGGCTGAAGTCCTGGCGGACCCGGTCGGCGTCGCTGCTGAACACACTGACGAGGCCGCGCAGCGGGATGTACTCGCCGAAGGGCTGGATCTGCCGCTTGTCGTAGGTGTCCGTGGGGCCCTTCTCCGGGTCCCACAGGATCTGCTCGTTGTAGAGCTTGCCGCCCTTGGTCTCGACGACGCCGCCCACGGATACCGGCGCCCCGATGGCCTCGACGGCGTCCTCGATCTCGCGGCGCGCGTCGGGGTTGGTGAAGGGGTCGATGTCGGAGGAGTTCTCCGGCCACAGGACGAGGTCGGGCTGCTGGGCCTTGCCCGCCTTGACGGCGGCGGCCAGGCGTTCGGTCTCGCGTACGTGGTGGTCGAGGACGGCGCGGCGCTGCGCGTTGAAGCCGAGGCCCGCGCGCGGGACGTTGCCCTGGACCGCGGCGATGGTCGTGGTGCCGTCCTCCGCGTCGTTGCTGACCAGCGGGCGGGCGGCGAAAGCGCCGGCGACGGGGACGAGGACGCTGAGCAGGGCGACCGCCGCCGCGCCGCGCCGTACCTCGCCGGTGCCGCGGGCTTCGCGGGCCTGCCGGACGACCTCGTGGAGCCCGTAGCCGCACAGGACGACCGCGAAGCCGAGCACGGGTGTGCCGCCGAGCGCGGCGAGCGGCAGGAACACGCCGTCCGCCTGGCCGAAGGCGATCTTCCCCCAGGGGAAGCCGCTGAAGGGCACACGCGCGCGTGCCGCCTCCCCCGCGATCCACAGGGCCGCCGCCCAGAGCGGGTATCCCGGCAGCCGCGAGAGCGCCGCCGTGCCCGCGCCGACCAGGGCCACGAAGACCGCTTCGACGGCGGCGAGCGCCAGCCACGGGCCCGGGCCCACCTCGACGCCGGTCCAGACGAGGAGGGGCAGCAGGAAGCCGAGGCCGAAGAGGTAGCCGAGGCCGAGGCCCGCCTTCCACGTACGGCCGTGCAGACACCAGGCGAGGACCGCGAAGGCGGGGAGCGCGAGCCACCAGAGCGTGCGGGGCGGGAAGCTGACGTAGAGCAGCACTCCGGAGAGGGCCGCCGCGGCGGCGGGCACGAGCCGCCGCAGGACGCGCGCGGCACGGGGGCCCCGCGCGGGCTGCGGATCGAGCTGTTCCGGCTCGTCGACGGGGGTGGTGGTGGCGGTCACCTGGGGAGTCTACGGCGCGTCACCCGGGCGCCGACAGGTCGGTCCGCGGGGCGGCGGGCCCCTGGCCTCGGCAGTATCGTTCCCGCACAACCGCTCCCCCGGCGGGGCATCCGCCATTAACGTGTGGCCCAGTCCCTGACGTGCGCCCGGGCCACACCATGGTGGGCCGGTGTCCGCGCCGTCCAGGGCCCGTCATACACCGGGGGGCGACGGGGTGGGGTCTTCGGGTACGGCCGCGACGGCCGGTCCGGCGGTGACGCGTGAGCGGCGGGGCGCGTCCGACGTGACGGGGGTGGCGCTGCTCGGCGCGTGTGCCGCCTGGGCGCTGATCACCGCGGGGGTGCGCGGCGGGAGCCCCGAGGGGGTCATCCTCGCGGTGCTCGCGGTGGCCGCCGGGTACGCGGGCGGGCGCATCTGCGGGGCGCTGCTGCCGGTCGCCGCTCCTTGCGCGGGCGCGCTCGCCGGTCTCGCCGTCACCGTGACGGCGCCCCGCATCGCCATCGGTCCCTCCTCTCCGCTGGGCCACACCGGGGCCAGCGCCGGGCTGCTCGTCCTCTCAGCGGGCGCCGCCTGCTGCGCGGCATGGGCGGCCCGTGCCCCGGTGACGCGCCTGGCGCTGTGGCTGCTCGCCGCGGGGATCGCGGGGACCGCCTTGGCGCAGGGTTCACCCGCCGCCTTCGCGGGCTGCGCCGCGGTGCTGCTCTGCTCGCTGGCGGCGGCCCGCGTGCGGCGCAGGGTGCTGGGCCTGGCGGGGCTCGCGGTGGCGACGGCCCTGGTCACGGGGGCGTCCCTGGCGGTGGCCGACGGCGTCCTGCCCGGTGGTCTCACGGCCTCCGTGGAGGGCGGGCTCGGCAGGCACCGGGTACTGCTGTGGCGTGACGCGCTCGGCATCGCGGGGCGCGAGCCCGCGACGGGGGTGGGCCCGGGCCGGTTCAGCGAGGTCAGGCCCGTGCTCGCGGAGAACCTCCTCGCTGACGGCAAGCCCCACTCGGCACCGCTCCAGCAGGCCTCGGAGCAGGGTGTCGTGGGCCTCGCGCTGCTCGCGGCGGTGTTCTGCTGGCTCCTGTACGCGCTGTGGCGCTCACCGCGCTCCACCCAGGTCGTACTCTCGGCGGGCGCCGCCCTGACGGCCCTGACAGCCGTGGCAACGGTCGGCAACGCGCTCAGCGTGACGACGGTGACCGCGGGAGCGGGCCTACTGGCAGGCATAGCCACGGCACGCCGGTTGGAGGACGAGACGCCGGAGGGGCTTCGGTCTGGGGCGTGAGGGGGCCGCGTCTTTGGGAGCCCGGTGTCAGAGTGCCGTGTCCCTGCGGCGGAGGCGCTGTCTGATGACGCGGACCGCGGACTCCGCGTCGTCCACGGTCACCGTGAACTTGTGGCCGTCCCCCAGGCTCAGCACCAGCGCCTCGCCGCGTCGTACGACGACGGCGGTGCCCTTCTCCGGGCGCCAGCGGTAGCCCCAGCCGCCCCACTGCCGCGGCGTGACGGCGGGCACGAAGTCGGCGCCGACGACATGGGAGAGCGGGATGTGGCGGCGCGGCAGGCCCAGATGACCGCAGCGCACCTCAAGGCAGTCGTCGTCGACCTTCACGGCGACATGGACGAAGGCGAGCGTCCCGAAGAGGATCAGGAGTCCGGCGGCGATGCAGCCCACCACCGACATGACCAGGGCCGCGATGCCCGAGGTCCACATGGATTCGACCGCGATCACGATGCCGAGCGCCAGGCAGGCGGCGCCTCCGCAGGCGAGCAGCCACTGCACGCGGTTGGTCGCGCGACCGGTCCACACCGCCGGCGGGCTGCCGGAGCCGGCTCGCTCGTCGCGCTCCTCTTCGGCTGGGTCCTTCATGTCTTCGAGACTACTCAGATTCCCCCGAGACACCACCGCGTCACCCAGCGTGACCGCCGGACCGCGCTCGGGGGCCGGACCGGCACCGCCCCGAGGGGTTCTCAGAGGGCGGGGCTGACCGCCGCGAGCAGGCGTCCCTCGGCGTACGTGAGTGCCGCCCGCGGCAGCCGCTCCTCGCGCCCGCTGAGCAGGACGGTGAGCGTGGGAGCCGCCCCGGCGGGGCCCGCGGGACCGGATCCCGGGAGCTCGCCGATCCTGCGCAGGGCCTGCGCGGCGACCGCCCCGGCCGAACCGTGCAGGACGAGCGGCGGCCGATCCGGCCGCTGAACGGCGGCGCGAATACGCTCAGCGACCAGTTCGTAATGGGTGCAGCCCAGGACGACGGCCCTTACATCGGGCGGAGTGAGGGCAGCGGCGGCGGCGATCGTCTCGTCGATGGCCTCCTCGTCCGCGTACTGCACGGCGTCGGCGAGACCCGGGCAGGGCACCTCGGTGACGTCGGCGTCGTGGGCGAACCGCTCGATGAGGTCGCGCTGGTAAGGGCTGCCGGTGGTGGCGGGCGTGGCCCAGATGGCGACCCGGCCGCCCCCCGCGGCGGCGGGCTTGATCGCCGGTACGGTCCCGATCACCGGGATCAGCGGCTCCAGGCGGGCCCGCAGCGCGGGCAGCGCGTGCACGGAGGCCGTGTTGCAGGCCACGATCAGCGCCTCGGGGCGGTGCGCGGCCGCGGCCTCGGCGACGGCGAGGGCGCGGCCGGTGAGGTCCTGCGGGGTGCGCGGCCCCCACGGCATGCCGTCGGGGTCCGAGGAGAGCACCAGATCGGCGTCGGGCCGCAGGCGCCGCACCGCGGCCGCCGCGGCGAGCAGTCCGATTCCGGAGTCCATGAGCGCGATCTTCACCCGGTCACCATAGTCGATCGGCCTCCCAGGGCCCGGTCCGTGGGGCAGACTTCGTCGGATGAGCGCCCTCGCGTGGATCGCCGCCGGATCGCTTGCCGCATGGCTGTGGCTGCTGTTGGGGCAGGGCTTCTTCTGGCGCACGGACGTGCGTCTCCCGCCGCGACGGGAGCCCGCCGAGTGGCCGTCGGTCTGTGTCGTCGTGCCCGCGCGGGACGAGGCGGCCGTGCTCTCCGAGAGCCTGCCCTCGCTGCTCGCGCAGGACTATCCCGGGCGGGCCGAGGTGTTCCTCGTCGACGACGGCAGCACCGACGGCACGGGCGGCCTCGCCCGGGACCTCGCCGAGCGGCACGGCGGGCTGCCGCTGACCGTCGCCTCCCCCGGTGAGCCGCCCGCCGGGTGGACCGGCAAACTCTGGGCCCTACGCCACGGCATCGCCCTGGCCCGCGCCCGCGAACCGGAGTACCTGCTCCTGACGGACGCGGACATCGCGCATGGTCCCGAGTCCCTGCGGGAGTTGGTGGCCGCCTCGCACGCGGGCGGTTTCGACCTGGTCTCGCAGATGGCGCGGCTGCGGGTGGAGAGCGCCTGGGAGCGCCTGGTGGTCCCGGCGTTCGTCTACTTCTTCGCGCAGCTCTACCCCTTCCGGTGGATCGGCCGTAGGGGCGCGCGTACGTCCGCGGCGGCGGGCGGCTGTGTCCTGCTGCGCGCGGACGCCGCCGAGCGGGCGCGGATTCCCGACGCCATCCGGCACGCGGTGATCGACGACGTGGCGCTCGCGCGGGCGGTGCGCCGCTCGGGGGGCCACATCTGGCTGGGGCTCGCCGAACGCGTCGACAGCGTCCGCCCCTATCCGCGCCTCGCCGACCTGTGGCGCATGGTGTCGCGGAGCGCGTACGCACAACTGCGGCACAGTCCGCTGCTGCTCGCGGGGACCGTGGCGGGCCTGGCCCTGGTCTATCTGGCGCCGCCGCTCGCCCTGCTCGCGGGCGCGGCCACCGGGGACGTGCAAGCCGCGGTGGCCGGCGGCCTCGCCTGGCTGGTGATGACCGCGACCTACCTGCCGATGCTCCGCTACTACCGGCAGCCGCCGTGGCTCGCCCTGTCGCTGCCCTGGACCGCCTTTCTGTACCTCCTGATGACCGTGGACTCGGCGGTGCGGCACTACAGGGGGCGCGGCGCGGCCTGGAAGGGCCGTACGTACACGCGCCCCGAGCCCGCGCCCGAGCAGCGCTGAGCGGTCAGGGCCCGTACCCGGTCGCTCACTTCTTGCCCGGCGTCCAGTTCATGCCCCACCCGTAGGCGCGGTCGATGGTGCGCTGCGGGCTCACGCCGCGCTCGGGCACGAGGTACTGCGCCTCACGCTGAACGACGAGGTCACCGCCGGTGTTGGTGAGCAGGGCCAGCGCGCACACCGTCGAGGGCACCGTGCACTCGTCGAGCGAGAAGTCCACCGGGGCGCCGTGCTGCGGCTGGAGGGTGACCGTGGCGTTGAGGTCGGCGAAGCTGCGCGCGCCCTCGTAGATGGTCACGAAGATGACGATGCGGCGGAAGTCCTTGATGTGGTCGAGGTTGATGGTGAGGTTCTCGCCCGCATCGACGGCGCCGGTGCGGTCGTCGCCGTCGAGGAGCAGGTACGGGGGCTGGTGCAGCGCCCCGAAGGCGTTGCCCAGCGCCTGGACGACGCCCTTGCGGCCGTCGGTGAGTTCGTAGAGCGCGCAGAGGTCCAGGTCCAGGTCGGCGTGCATGGCGACGGCTCTGCCGAGCTTCGCGCCCCATCCCTTGAACTGTTTGCGCGTCTGCCAGTTGAGGTTCACGCGCATGGCGCCCGATGTTCCACCCTGCTTGGTCAGGGAGATCGAAGGGGCGTCCTTGGTCAGTGTGACCTTGGTGAGGCGGACGGGTTCGGCGGGCGGCGCGGCCCGCGGGGCCGGAGCGGGCGGGACGGCGGCGGGCGCCGGCGGAGCCGCCGCGGGCGCGGTGGCGGGAGCGGCCGGTGCGGCGGCCCGGGGCGGCTCGTCCACCGTGATCCCGTAGTCCGTGGCGAGGCCTTCGAGTCCGCTGTCGTATCCCTGACCCACGGCGCGGAACTTCCAGGCGCCTTGGCGCCGGTAGAGCTCGCCGAGGACGAAGGCCCTCTCCACGGTGGCGTCCGCGCTGTCGTAGCGCGCGATCTCCGTGCCGCCCGCCGCGTCGAGCACCCGGACGTACAGGCCGGGCACCTGCCCGAAGGTGCCTGCGTCGGCCGACGCGGCGATCACCACCCGCTCCACGGCGGGCTCCACGCGCGCGAGGTCGACGGTCAGGGCATCGGTGACGCCGCCCGCGGCGCGCTGCTTGCCCTCGTGCCGCACGGCGCCGGAGGAGTGCTCGGGCTCGTTGTAGAAGACGAAGTCCGCGTCGGAGCGCACCTTCCCGGAAGACGCCAACAACAGTGCGGACGCGTCGACGTCGGGCACACCGGCACCCGAACCCCAACCCAATTCGATGCGCACGGCGGGTGCCGGCACGGGAACATTCGATCCTTTAGGCATTGTCATGTCCGCCCCCATCGCTAGTGGCCGTGTCCGGCAGGGCCGCCGATTCCGTTCCCGGCCCAACCTATTACCCGGACCCCCGGGAGGCCCACGCCCGTGTCACGCGCCTCTTCCGTCACCGCAGGGACGACCGCGGGTAACCCGCCGGGAACTCGGCTTTTACATGATCAGTACGTCATCCGGCGACCGATTTTCCCAAGTTCGCTCGGATTGGGGATCCGTCGCCACTGCCGACACGGAAAACAACCCTCTTATCGGTCTCCCCAATCAGCACATCAAGGGCTTAACTTATGAAGCATGACCTCCCCCCGCTCCACCTATGGCGGCGGTTACTACTCCGCGCCGTCCTTCCCGGACACTCCGATCTACGACTCCCTCGTCGCAGAGCGGGGCACTCCTCAGATCGCCCCGATCCGGGTTCCCTCCGCGTACGACACGGGCAGCCACAGCCATCTGCCCGCACTCCCGGCCGCGCTGCCCGCCCTGCCGGCCGCCCCTTCCCACCACCAGAACCCCGCGTACGGCTACCCGCAGCCCCAGCAGCACGCCCCGCTGCAACAGGCTCCGGCGCCGTACATCCCGCAGCAGGCCGCGGGCCCGCGCGGGTATCCGGGCGCCCAGCAGCAGCGCCCCGCCCCCGGCACGGGGTACGAGGCGATGCGCCCCGCGCAGCCCCGCCCCGCCCCCGGTCCGTACGAGGACCCGTACAACCGTCCCTATCGCGGGTACTGACCGACCGCGGGCATTCCTGTCAGTGGCTGCTGGCAGGATGTCCGCATGTCGAATCCAGCCTTGCGGTCGATCCACGTCCACCCGCTGAAGGCGGCTCAGGGACACGCGCCGCGTGAGGCCGTCGTGGAGCCCTGGGGGCTCGTGGGGGACCATCGCTGGATGCTGGTCGACGGCGACGGGCGGTTCGTGTCCCAGCGGCCGTATCCGCGCATGGCGATGGTCGCCGCCGAGCCTCTGCCCGGCGGCGGCATCCGCGTGTCCGCGCCCGGCCGCAGGGCGCTCACGGCGGCGGTGCCGGAGCAGCGCGAGACGGTGCGGGTGGAGGTCGGGCGGGACGAGGTCGACGCGGTGCCCGCAGACGCCGCCGCGCACGCCTGGTTCAGCGCCCACCTCGGCATGGACGTGCGGCTCGTCCACCTCGACGCCCCCGCCACCCGCCGCCCGATCGACCCGGCGTACGGCGAGGAGGGCGAGACCGTCAGCTTCGCGGACGGCTTTCCGCTGCTGCTCACCTCCTCGTCCTCGCTGGACGCCCTCAATTCACTGATCGCCCAGGGCGATCACGCCGATGAGGGCCCGCTGCCGATGAACCGCTTCCGGCCCAACGTCGTCGTGGACGGCACCCCGCCCTGGGCCGAGGACGACTGGAAGCGCGTCGCCATCGGCGGCGTCGTCTTCCGGGTCACGAAGAAGTGCGGACGCTGCGTCGTGACGACCACCGACCAGAACACCGGGGAGCGCGGCAAGGAGCCGCTGCGCACGCTCGCCCACCACCGCCGCTTCGGCGACCTGCTCGTCTTCGGGCAGAACCTGGTGCCGGAATCGACCGGGCGGATCCGCGCCGGAGACACGTTCGAGATCCTCGAATGACCGGTATCGCGGTGGGAACTCGACGGCGGAGCACGGACGTTGGAGCATGTGGCTGCGGAGAGACGAGGAGAAGCCGCGAGGAGACCGTGCGGGACGGCCCTCGCGGGCCGGCTTCGCGCGGGTGATTCCGCTCTCTCTTCTCGCCGCCCGCGCGCAAGCCGTGCCGTCACTGGTAAAGACGGACGCGTAAGGGGGTGCAGGGCTGTGCGAGCAATCGTCGGACTCTGGCGTTGGCGGCACAATCCGCTGCGCCGCGGGACCGACCTGCTGGAGTCGTGGGTGGCCTTCGCCGCCCTGGTGCTGATCGTCGCCGCCGCCCCCGTCGTCGGCGTGGTCACCACGGAGCTGACGCGGGACACCCTCCTCGCCTCGGTGCGCGAGCAGCACGAGGCCCGCCATGCCGTCGTCGGCACGGTCGTGCGGAAGCTCTCCGCTCCCCCGCTCGACCCCGACCCCGAGACCTCCTCGGCCCGCGACGCCCACAGCCGCGTCCTCGCGCGCTGGACGGGCCCGGACGGCACGGACCGCTCCGGCGTCGTCGTCGCCGACCTCGACGCCCCGGGCCCCGGCGACCACTTCAGGCTGTGGACCGACGACCGCGGCCGGGTGGTCGGGCGCCCGCTGGACACCGCGACCGCGACCACGCACGCGGTGCTCGCCGGATTCGGCGCGGCCTCGGCGGGCGTCGGGCTCATAGAGGGCACCCGCAGGCTCGTCCTCTGGCGCATCGTGCAGGGGCGTTATGCCCGATGGGACCGGGCATGGGACAAGGCGGGACCCGACTGGGGCAGGACCGGCACCGGCTCCTGAACCGCCACGCGGGCGGCCCGCGCAGGTGAGAGCCTGGCGTTCGGGTCAACTGGCCCCGCGCACGCGCGCTACGGTGGACCGGCCGAACTCTTCGGCTCCTTGCGCATCGAGACGGCACATCGACGCAGGATCCCGCGTACGACGAGGTGGGGGCAGAGCAACTCCATGGCACAGGGCACGGTCCAGGTGACGCACACCGGCACGTCGCGGTGGCGGCGCCGCACCGGCGAATACGCCTCGCTCGCCGCTGCCTTGGAGGCCGCGGGCGACGGAGACATATTGACCGTCGCCGCGGGCACCTACCGCGAGAACCTCGTGGTCCAGCGCGCGGTGACGCTGCGCGGCCCGGAGAGCGCGCCCGGTTCCGTGCGCATCGCGCCGCCCGACGGCGTGCCGCTCACGGTCCGCGCCTCCGCCACCGTGCAGGACCTGCACATCGAGGGGCAGGACTCCTCCGCGCCCGCGCTGCTCGTCGAGGACGGCGCCCCCGAGCTGACCGGCATCCGCGTGGTGACCCGCTCCGCCGCCGGCATCGAGGTGCGCGGCGGCGCCCGCCCGACGGTGCGCCGCTGCACGGTCGACAACCCCGGCGGCATCGGCATCGCCGTGCTCGACGACGGCGGCGGTGTCTTCGAGGAGTGCGAGATCGTCTCGGCGGGCCAGTCCGGCGTGGCGGTGCGCGGCGGCGGCCACCCCCGCCTTGAGCGCTGCCGCGTGCACCACGCCTCGGGCGCCGGGCTCTCGGTGACCGGCGAGAACAGCGGCCTGGAGGCGATCGGCTGCGAGGTGTACGAGGTCAAGGGCTCGGGCGTGCAGGTCACCGCGCGGGCCGCGGCGCATCTGACCGACTGCGACGTGCACCGCACCACGTCCGACGGCGTCACGCTCGACACGGACGCCGTGCTCACCCTCGCCGACTGCCGCATCCACGACATCCCGGAGAACGCGGTCGACCTGCGTTCGCGCTCCGTGCTGACCCTGACCCGCTCCACGGTGAGCCGGTTCGGGCGCAACGGCCTCTCGGTGTGGGACCCCGGCACGCGCGTGGACGCCAACCAGTGCGAGATCCACGACAGTACGGGCGACTATCCGGCGGTCTGGGTCAGCGACGGCGCGACCGCCGTCCTGGAGTCCTGCCGGGTGCACGACGTGCCGGACGCGCTGTTCGTCCTGGACCGCGGCTCCCGCGCGGACGTCGTCGACAGTGACATCAGCCAGGTGCGCAACACGGCGGTGTCGGTGAGCGACGGCGCGACCGCGGAGCTCGACGACTGCCGTATCCGCGAGGCCGCCACCGGTGCGTGGTTCCGTGACCACGGCAGCGGCGGCACGCTCGCGAACTGCACGGTCGACGGCGTCCAGACCGGCGTGATCATCACCAAGGGCGCCGACCCCGCCGTCGAGCGGTGCACCGTCACCTCGCCCGCCGAGGCCGGTTTCTACGTATCGGCGGGCGGCCGGGGCACCCTCCAGGGCTGCCGGGTCAGCGGCAGCGGGGGCTACGGCTTCCACGTCATCGACGGCTGCCGTACGACGCTGCGCAAGTGCCGCACGGAGCGGTGCGCGCGCGGCGGCTTCGAGTTCTCCGAGGAGGGCCCGCTCGTCGAGGACTGCGCGAGCGACGAGAGCGGGGGGCTGCGTACGCCGACGGCCACGGCTGCGGTGCCGGAGCCGCCCGCCGTGCGCACGGCCACGCAGACGACGGGGCTGCTCGGCGCCGTCCCCGCCCAGCAGACCGCGCCGCCCCCGGCTCCCGAGCAGGCCGTGCGCGCCTCGAATGAAGTGCTCGGCGAGCTGGACGCCCTGGTCGGCCTGGACAGCGTCAAGCGCGAGGTGCGGGCGCTCACCGACATGATCGAGGTCGGCCGGCGCAGGCAGCTGGCCGGTCTCAAGGCCGCGTCCGTCCGCCGCCATCTGGTCTTCACTGGCTCACCGGGCACCGGCAAGACGACCGTCGCGCGGCTCTACGGCGAGATCCTCGCCTCGCTCGGCGTCCTGGAGAGCGGCCACCTCGTCGAGGTGTCCCGTGTGGACCTGGTCGGCGAGCACATCGGTTCGACGGCGATCCGCACCCAGGAGGCCTTCGACCGGGCGCGCGGCGGTGTCCTGTTCATCGACGAGGCGTACGCGCTCTCCCCCGAGGACTCCGGGCGCGACTTCGGCCGCGAGGCCATCGACACACTCGTGAAGCTGATGGAGGACCACCGCGAGGCCGTCGTCGTGATCGTCGCGGGCTACACCGAGGAGATGCGGCGCTTCCTCACCGTCAACCCCGGCGTGGCCTCCCGCTTCTCACGCACCATCACCTTCGGGGACTACGCGCCCGAGGAGCTGCTCCGGATCGTGGAGCAGCAGGCGGAGGAGCACGAGTACAGCCTCGGCACGGGCGCCTCGGAGGCGCTCCTGAAGTACTTCACGGCCCTGCCGAAGGGGCCCGCGTTCGGCAACGGCCGCACCGCGCGGCAGACCTTCGAGGCGATGGTGGAGCGGCACGCCGGCCGCGTCGCCCAGTTGCCCGATCCGAGCACGGACGAGCTCACCCTGCTGTATCCGGAGGATCTGCCGGAGCTGGTGTGACCGCTTCGGCCGCCGCGGGCCGCGGTGACGGCACGGCCGCCTTCAGGCGCGCGAGGAGCCGTGCGCGCTCCTCGGCGAAGGCGGGGTCGGCCTGGTAGTCGCCGTGGCCCAGTATCGGCGCCGGGAGCGGATGGGCCTCCGTACGCCCGTAGGCCAGGGGGTCCCTGAGGGCCGCGCGGTCGACCTGGGGGCCGCAGTCGCCGTGCAGGCTGATGGGGCCGCCGATCGGGTCGGTGGCGCGGTGCAGATTGCGCCAGCAGTCGACCTCGCGGTGCAGGGACGACAGGGCCGCGGGGCCGAAGTGGGCGGGGAACCAGCGGCCGTAGAGGCGCTCCAGGGGTGAGCCGTAGGTCAGCAGGGCGACGCGCTTGCGCACGGAGGGGCGGAGCTGCCAGGCGGCCGCCGCGGCCAGGACGCTGCCCTGCGAGTGCCCGGAGATGACGAGGCGGCCGCCCGTGGCGCTGGTCGCGCGCGTCCAGGCCGCCATGCGCCAGGTCAGGTCGGGGACCGCGCGCTCGGCGTAGCAGGGCGGGGCGAAGGGGTGGGCGGCCCGGGGCCAGAACGTGCCGACGTCCCAGAGGATGCCGATGGTGCGGCGGGCGGACGCGTCCTTGTAGGCCCGGCGGCCCCAGGTGACGAACAGTATGAACCCGAAGCCGATCAGCCAGGACCCGAGCGCCTGCGCGGTCTCCGCCGCGCCCTCCACGACGTCGGGCATCCCCTGGGCGGCCTTGGCCGGCACCTTCCCGGTGAGCCGGGCGCCGACGATGGCGCCCGCGCCGAGCAGCAGCGTCACGGCCGAGATGATGCCGACGACGAGGGGGGCGCGGTCGGTGAGGGCGGCACGCGCGCGGGTGGCCGCGATGCGGCGGGTGCGCGCCGGGTCCCTGGGCTCGCCGGGGTAGTCGAGCGGCACCTGCGCCCGCTCGCGGCGCTTGCGGCGGACGGTCTGCGCGCCGAGCCAGGCGCAGAGCACCGCGGCGACGACGAGCAGCGGCGGGATCACGGACGCCTGCCAGGTGAGCAGGACGGGCGGCCCCGCTATCGAGCCGTGGGTGCCGTCGAGCCAGTCGGCCACGCGCTGGGCGCCGCCGCCGGACATCACGCCGCCGAGCGCGCAGGAGAGCATGGCGACCGCGGGTCCGGCGAGGCCGCGGATGGCGGTGCGGGAGCTGGGCGAGGAGCGGTACAGGGCGTGCGCGACCGCCGCGAGGCAGATGACGAGGATTCCCTGGACCAGCGCGATGCCGCCGAACGTGGCGTCGCCCGGCAGCCTGCCCGCGGACCGCCAGCCGGGGCGTGAGACGCCCGCGTAGAGCAGGGTGAGGACGAGTACGGCGAGCGCGGCCTGGGGCAGGCGCCGGACCAGGACCCTGTCGAGCCTGCGGTCGAGCCGGTTCTCGCTGCGCCCCCTGCGGCACACCACCCACACGACGACGCCGCCGCCCACGACGAGTACGGCTTCCAGGACCCAGCCGAGGGTGTCGAGCAGGGCGGGGCCGCCTGAGCGGCGGTCGTGCCGCGCGGCCGCGGCGCCGACGGCGGCGGCGACGGTGAGCAGCCCGGCGGCCGTGTGGGCGGCGCGCAGCCGGGCGACGAGGCGGCGGCCGTACCAGAAGCCGGGCCTGGCGAGTGCGGAGCGGTGGGTCTCCTCCTCCGGGTCGGGCTGGTGGGGCAGCGGCCGCTGGGACTCGTAGGCGCTCCAGGTGCGGTGGGAGAGGTACCAGAGCAGGCCGGTGAGCGCGGCGGGCGCCAGGGCGGCGAGGCCGAGCCGGCGGCCCGGCTGCGACCACCAGCCGCCGTGCCCCGCCCCGTCGGTCGCGAGGAAGCCGAGCCAGGCGCGGTCGGCGGAGCACTCGGGGGTGCCCGCGCACTGCCAGGCGGTGAGGTCGAGCGCGACCTCGCAGGCGGCGGCGGTCAGGAGCACGGTGAGGGTGAGGCCGATCAGCCGCACCAGGAGGCCGTAGGTGCGCACGAGCCGTCGGCGGCGGCGCGAGGTGGGGCGCATCCAGTGGGCGAGGTTGACCACCATGAAGGGCAGCAGCAGGAGCCACAGTGCGCGGGAGCCGTTGCCGGAGGTGAGGTTGCACCACACGTACGCCTCGGGCACCGGTTTGCCGCGGTAGTCGTCGGGGCGCCGCTCGGCGTCGGCGTCCTCGGTCCGGCGGAAGACGGCCGCCGTCTCGTCGCCGGAGATCCGCACGGTCCGCGGATCGCCGAGCATGTCCTGCGGTGTGGTGCCGCCGACCCCGTGCACCAGGAGTTCCAGGGCGGTCTCGTCCTTCGTCGCACGTTCCACTGTTCGGCATCCCCCGAGAAGTGCGTGGTGAGGGGGCCAGGATCTCGGCTGAGGAGCCGGTGCGCACCCTCCGTCACTGAATCTCCCCCGTACGGGCGGCGGGGAACCACAACGCGGGCGGTGACCCGGGTGTCACAGGCGCGTGCGAGGATGATGCGCAGCGCGCCGCAGGGGCGCGGCGGATGTGACGAGGCAGAAGGCCGGGGCCTGGCGTGAGTGAGAATCAGAACCTCCTCGCCGAGCAGCGCCGTGCCCTCATCCTCGACGAGGTGCGCCGCCGGGGCGGGGTCCGCGTCAATGAGCTGACCCGCAAGCTCGGCGTCTCCGACATGACGGTCCGCCGCGATCTGGACGCGCTGTCCCGGCAGGGCGTCCTGGAGAAGGTCCACGGCGGCGCGGTGCCGGTCGTCGAGGCGAGCACGCACGAGCCGGGCTTCGAGGCGAAGTCCGGTCTTGAGCTGAGCGCCAAGGAGGACATCGCGCGGACGGCGGCGTCCCTGGTGGCGCCGGGTTCGGCGATCGCGCTGTCCGGCGGCACGACGACGTATGCGCTGGCGCACCATCTCCTGGACGTGCCGGACCTGACGGTGGTGACCAACTCGGTGCGGGTGGCTGACGTCTTCCACTCCGCGCAGCGCAGCTCCGGGCAGCGGCAGGGCGCGGCCACGGTGGTGCTGACCGGCGGGGTGCGCACTCCCTCGGACTCGCTGGTCGGTCCGGTCGCGGACCAGGCGATCGGGTCGCTCCACTTCGACGTGCTCTTCCTCGGTGTGCACGGCATATCGGCGGAGGCCGGCCTGTCGACGCCGAACCTGGCGGAGGCGGAGACGAACCGGCGGCTTGTGCAGTCCGCGCGGCGCGTGATCGTGGTCGCGGACCACACCAAGTGGGGGACGGTGGGTCTGAGTTCGTTCGCGGCGCTCTCGCAGGTCGACACGTTGGTGACGGACGCGGGGCTGCCGGCGGACGCGCGCGCGGAGGTCTCCGAGCAGTTGCGCAGGCTCGTGGTCGCGGGCGAGCCCGAGGCCGTGGACGGACCCGCAGACAACTGACGGACCGCCAGCTATGGTGACCGTGCCCGGTCAACCCGCCCGTTCCACTGGGGGCAGCGTTCGATGGCACGCCGTCTGAAGCCCGTGAAGCTCGACTTCGCCGAGTCCGCTCCGCTGCGCCTGGTCTTCGCGCGCGAGGTGAGCGCGGATCCCGCGGCGGTCCACCGCGCGCTCGCCGACGACCTGGCCGACTGGCCGAGGTGGTTCACCGCGGTCACCCTGTGCCGCCCGGTCGACGGCGGCAAGGGCCGTGAGGTGCGCCTCAGGGGCGGCACCCGCTTCCGTGAGACGATCCTCGCCGCCGAGGCCCCGCACCGCTATGCCTACCGCGTCGACGAGACGAACGCCCCTGGCCCCCGCGCCCTCATGGAGGAGTGGCTGCTCAGCCCGGCGGGGACCGGCACCCGCGTGCAGTGGACCGTCTCGGCGGACGGCCCCGCTCCGTTCCGCTTCCTGCTGAGGGCCGGCCGCGCGGGTCTTGGCCGGTCCTTCCGCGGCGCCGTGACGAACCTGGACCGCCGGCTCACGGCGGCCGCGGAGCGGGACCGCGGCTAGGGCGGGGCTACCGCCACTCGCCCGTGGCGAGGAGTGTCTCGATCGCCGCCGCGTACGGCGTGATGTCCAGGCCCTGTTCGGCCAGCCACGCGTCCGAGTAGTACTTGTCCAGATAGCGGTCGCCCGGGTCGCAGAGCAGCGTCACCACACTGCCCTGGCGGCCCTCGGCGACCATCTCGGCGACGATCTTCAGGGCGCTCCACAGGCCGGTGCCGGTCGAGCCGCCCGCCTTGCGGCCGATGGCGGCTTCCAGGGCGCGCACCGCCGCGACGGACGCCGCGTCCGGCACCTTCATCATGCGGTCGATCGCGCCGGGCACGAAGCTGGGCTCCATGCGGGGGCGGCCGATGCCCTCGATGCGGGAGCCGCAGTCGCTCGTGGCGTCCGGGTCGTTCTTCGTCCAGCCGTCGAAGAAGCAGGAGTTCTCCGGGTCGGCCACGCAGATGCGGGTGTCGTGCTGCATGTAGTGGACGTAGCGCGCGAGAGTGGCCGATGTGCCGCCCGTGCCCGCCGTGGCGACGATCCACGCGGGCTCCGGGTAGCGCTCGAGACGGAGCTGCTGGTAGATCGATTCGGCGATGTTGTTGTTGCCGCGCCAGTCGGTGGCCCGCTCCGCGTAGGTGAACTGGTCCATGTAGTGGCCGCCGGTCTCGACGGCGAGGGCCGCCGACTCGGCGTACATCGTGCGCGAATCGTCGACGAAGTGGCACCGGCCGCCGTGGAACTCGATCAGGCGGCACTTCTCGGCGCTGGTCGTGCGCGGCATCACCGCGATGAAGGGCACGCCGATGAGCTTCGCGAAGTACGCCTCGGAGACGGCCGTCGAGCCGCTGGAGGCCTCGATGACCGGGCGGCCCGGCCTGATCCAGCCGTTGCAGAGGCCGTAGAGGAAGAGCGAGCGCGCCAGTCGGTGCTTGAGGCTGCCGGTCGGGTGCGTGGACTCGTCCTTGAGGTACAGGTCGATACCCCACCGCTCGGGCAGCGGGAAGCGCAGCAGGTGGGTGTCGGCCGAACGGTTGGCGTCGGCCTGAACCTTGCGGACGGCTTCTTTCAGCCAGTCGCGGTACTCCGCGTCACTGTGGTCGACGTCGAGCGTCGGCATCGGCCCGTCGGCTCGAAATTGCTGTGGGGTGTCCACCGCGGGGCTCCTTCGCGTCGTGCCGGACGCGATTCGACGCGGCCGTACACCTCGATCTTAAACACCCCTCGCACGCTTCTCACCTGCATAAACACACCTTTGAGCACCTCAAAGGCACTGCTGGCCCAGCCGACGGCAACGGGCTCGGCGGGCGGCCGGGGCGCCGTGTCGACGGCGTTTCCCGACGTCTCCAATGCGCACTGGTGCTCGACGCTCACGGCGGGCAGACTGCACGTCACGGACATGACCCGGACGGAGTACGGGACACTGTCCCGGACGGAGCGATGTCACCGAGGCGCGCGAGGGGGCTTACGTCATGGCTGAGCCGGAGTTCACGGCGACGGGTGTGCGGATCGGTCGGCGCCTGCGCTCCCTCACGCGCGCGGGACAGGTCCGGATCGCCGACGGCAGGCTTGAGTTGCTCACCAGTTACGGTACGGAGATCGACAGTGCTCCGGTGCAGGCCGTGCGGGCGGGCAAACCCTGGTTCGCCCCGGAGGACCGCGCCCTGGCCGAGGTGAACGGCATCCGTTACCGGCTCACCCTCGGCGGGCGCGAACCGGCCCCCGGCCAGGCCGGGCCCCCGACCGTGCGCAGGTTCATCGAGGCGGTACGCGGCGCCGCGGGACGCCGTGCGCGAAGCTGAACGGTCCGCACCGGGCCGAACGGACTCCATCCGCCCGCGCGAGTTGCACACCCGTTCCCCCTGGGTCACTCTGGTCTCACATCACTCTGGGTTTACCGGCGATGACGCTGCGAACCAGCCCGCCGCCGGCACGCAGTAGGCGGCAGACCAAGCGGCCACCTGCTGGATCCGAACGACGCCTTCTTCCGGACCTCAATTCGGGGAGTCGCAGCCGTGATCAGCAAACCAAGCAGGCATTGCACGGTGGAGCTTCAGGCCCTGCCGTCGCGGATCCGCCAGGTCCGCCGAATCATCTCCGCGCAGCTGCGGTACTGGCATCTCGACCCCTTGATCGACCGGGCCGCACTCGGCGTGACCGAGCTGCTGACCAACGTCCACCGGCATGCCGAACCGGACAAGGGGTGCACCGTGGAGATCGAGCTGCTCCTCGAACGGCTCACCGTCTCCGTCCACGACCACGATCCCCGGCTGCCCGTGATCCACGAGGCGGAGCCGATGGCGACCTGTGGCCGCGGCCTCGCGATGGTCGCGGCGGTGAGCGAGAGCTGGGGCGTGCGTCCCCAGGGGGAGTCGGGAAAGGTCGTGTGGTTCACGATCCCCGCCCCCGATCCCTCGGCGCCCGTCCCCCTTCGCCCCGTGTACGGGATGACCGAGAAGACTCCCGCCCGGTCGGCCGTTGCCGGCTGACCGGGCGGTGATCGTCCCGCGCGCGTGCCCCGCGCCGGGCGTACGCCTTCACGCGTCACCCCGTCCCGCGCCACGCCTTCCCGCGTCACGCCTTCGCGCGTCACGCCTTCCCGCGCCACGGCTTCACGCGTCACGCCTTCGCCCGCTACGCCTTCACGCGTACGCCGGTGGGGTCACTCGGTGGCGATGGCGCGCAGCACGTCGAGGCGCGCCGCGCGCCGCGCCGGGCGCAGCCCCGCCAAGGCTCCCGCGGCCAGGCCCACCGCCGCGACCACCGCGAGCCGCACCGGCGGCAGGGCGAACGCGAAGACGCTGTCCGTGGCCCCGTCGGAGGCCTTGACCAGCACCCAGCCCAGGAAGCCGCCGAGCGCGAGCCCGCCCGCCGTGCCGAAGGCGGCCACGAGCACCGACTCCCAGCGGACCATGGCCCGCAGCTGCGCCCTGGTCTGCCCGACGGCCCGCAGCAGCCCGAGCTCGCGGGTGCGTTCGTGGACGGCGAGGGTCAGTGTGTTGGCGATGCCGAGCAGCGCGATGAGCACCGCGAGGGCGAGCAGGGCGTAGACGAGGGTGAGCATCATGTCGATGCCGCCGACTGCGGACCGCGCGTACTCCTCGCGGGTCTGCACGTCCGGGTTGCCGTACTTCTCGGCGGTCTCGGCGACCGCCGCCCTGCCGTCGGCCGCGCCGACGCCGTCCTTGAAGGTGACGGAGACCAGGCTGTCGGCGTCCTGCGCCCGGTGCGGTGCCCAGGCCTCGCGGGTGATGACGTAGTCGCCCGCAAGCTCCGACCTGCCGTACACGGCGCGGACCTCGAAGGTCTCCGCCGTGCCGTCGGGGAAGGCCAGTTCGGCCCGTGACCCGACCTCTAGGTCCTGCTTCTCCGCCTCGGCGCGGGTGATCGCGATGCCGTCGTCGCCCAGCGCCCGCAGGGAGCCCTCGACCTCGCCGAGGTCGAAGGACCTGGCGAAGGGGACGGGGTCGGTGACGGTGAGCGCGCGTCCCTCGCCGTTGATCTCCGCGGCGCCCTTGCCGAGGCCGACGGCGGTGGCCACCTCGGGGCGTTCGGCGAGCGCGGGGGCCAGCGCGGGGCTGAGGCCGCTGCCGCCTGCGCCGAAGCCGGGGGTGCTCACCGCGACGTCGCCCGCGAAGGAGCGGTTCACCGTCTGGTCCATGGTCGCCTTCAGCGAGGCGCCGAAGACCGTGAAGAGCGAGACCACGGCCACGCCGACCATCAGCGCGCTCGCGGTGGCCGCGGTCCGCCCGGGGTTGCGCAGGGCGTTGCGCCTGGCGAGGCCGCCCGTCACGCCGCGCAGCCGGTCGAGGGGCCCGCCGAGTATCCGTACCGCCCGCGACGACGCGACGGGGCCGAGCACCACGAACGCGGCGAGGGCGAGCACCGCCCCGGCACCCGCGAGCCAGACCGACGGGCTGACCAGCACGCCGGCCAGGGTGAGGCCGACGGCGAGCGACGCGAGGCCGAGTCCCACCACGGCCCGGCCGCGCGAGGCCCCCGAGTGGTCGACCGCACTCTCGCGGAGCGCGGCGAGCGGCGCGGTGCGCCCGGCCCGGACCGCGGGCAGCAGCGCGGAGCCGAGGCAGACGACCACGCCGACGGCGAGCGGCAGCAGCATGGAGAGCGCGCCGACCACCAGGTCGCCCTCGGGGAAGGGGAAGCCGATGGCGGGGAAGAGCGCCTGGAGTCCGGCGGCGATGCCGATGCCGCCCGCGAGCCCCGCGGCCGAAGCCACCACGGCGACGACGGCCGCCTCGACGAGGGTCGACGCGGTGACCTGGCGGCGGGACGCGCCGAGCGCGCGCAGCAGGGCGTTCTCGCGGGTGCGCTGGGCGACGACGATGGCGAAGGTGTTGTGGATGCTGAAGGTGGCGACGAGCAGGGCGACCCCGGAGAAGACCAGCAGGAAGCCGGTGAAGAGCGTCAGGAACTGACCGGAGACGTTGTCCGTGTTCTCCGCGGCGGACGCCTCGCCGGTGATGGCCTCGACGCCTTCGGGCAGTACGGGCTCCAGCCGCTCGACGAGTTGGCGCTCGCTCACGCCGGGGCCCGCCCGCACCTGGATGGCCGCCGCCTCGCCGGGCCTCGGTGTCAGGTACTTCTCGGCGTCGGCCCGGGTCATGCCGGTGAAGGTGGTCTGCGCCATGCCGTCCTCGCCGCCGAACGTGGCCAGGCCGACGATGGTGACGCGTACGGGGTCGGGCGTGCGCAGCGTCGTGGTGTCGCCGATCTCCAGGTCACCGGTCTCGGCCGCGCCGCGGTTGACGACGACCTCGCCGGATCGCTCCGGGGCGCGCCCCTGGGCGAGCCGGTAGGCGTTGAGGCCGGTGTCCGCCATCCAGTTGCCCGCGAGGGTGGGCGGTCCCTGACCGCCGATGGGTTCGCCGTCCTTGCCGAGGAGCTGGCCCGCGCCCTGGATGCTGGGCGCGGCGGCGGCGACTCCGTCGACCTTCTCGATCTCGTCGGCAAGGGAGGTCTTCACCGGCTGCCGGGTGCCCTGGCTGTCGTCCGGGGTGGTGACGGCGTTCGCGCTGCGGACGACGGCGTCGGTGCCGCTGGTCGCGGCGCCGAACATCGTGTCGAAGCTCGCGCGCAGGGTGTCGCCCATGACGAGCGTGCCCGCCAGGAAGGCGACGCCGAGCATGACGGCCAGGAACGTGCCGGCGAAGCGGCGCTTGTGGCCGCGCAGCGAGGACAGGCTGATGCGGGTGGAGGCTCCGAGAGAGCTCATGGCCGCGCTCCTCGTACGGGATATGCGTCCGGGTGGTGTGCGGGCCTGTCTGCGGACCTGTCTGCGGACCTGTCGCCCGCGTGGTCCGCGTCGAAGGCCTTGAGCCGGTCGAGGACGCGGTCGGCCGTCGGGGCCGCCATCCGGTCCACGAGGCGGCCGTCGGCGAGGAAGACCACCTCGTCGGCGTGGGCGGCGGCGACCGGGTCGTGGGTGACCATGACGACGGTGCGGCCCATCCGGCGCACCGCCCGGCCGAGCAGGTTCAGGACCTCCTCGCCGGAGCGTGAGTCGAGGTTGCCGGTCGGCTCGTCGGCGAAGACCACATCGGGCCTGCCCGCGAACGCCCGTGCCACGGCGACGCGTTGCTGCTGCCCGCCGGAGAGTTCGGAGGGTCGGTGACCGAGCCGGTCGCGCAGCCCGACGACGTCGATCAGGGATTCGGTCCACTCGCGGTCGCCGCGGATGCCCGCGAGGTCCATGGGCAGGGAGATGTTCTCGGCGACGGTCAGCGTCGGCACCAGGTTGAAGGCCTGGAACACGAAACCCACGCGGTCGCGGCGCAGCAGCGTCAGACGCCGGTCGTCCAGCGTCCCGAGCTCCGTGTCACCGATGAAGGCGGCGCCCGATGTGAGCGTGTCGAGGCCCGCGGCGCAGTGCATCAGGGTGGACTTGCCCGAGCCCGAAGGGCCCATGATCGCGGTGAACCGCCCGGCCGGAAAGCCGACGCTCACCCCGTCCAGGGCCCTTACGGAGGTGTCGCCGCTGCCGTAGACCTTCACGGCCCCTGCGACCCGGGCGGCATCCACGGCGTCCGCGGTGTGCGCGGTGTGCGCGGTGTGCGCGGGACGTCCGGCCGCGGTGCTCATGCGGCACCGCCCTTGGGCGCACGGCCGAACTCCTCGTTCAGCACGGAGAGCCGCCGCCAGTACTCGTCCTCGTCGATCTCGCCGGCCGCGAAGCGGTGCCCGAGGACGGCGATGGGCGAGTCCGCCCCGACCCCGGCACGGCGCCCGGCGGACCGGAACGGTCCGCGCCCGCCACGCCGTCCGGCTCGGCGGAGGAGGGTGACGGCGCCGATCACGACGGCCGCCCAGATCAGCGGGAAGAACAGGATCCACGGGCCGGGCCCGCCGTCCCAGTGCGCCAGGGTCTGCATGGGAGTCAGCTCCTCGGAAGGGTTCTCGGAAGGGGTTCGGAAGGGGTTCGGAAGGGGTTCGGAAGGGGTTCGGGAGGGTTCTCGAACGACACTCCGAGACTCGCTCCGCGAGGCGTGCCGAGTCGTCGTACGGCCAGCGTCACCGCACGTACGACGGCGGGAGTACGCGGCGCCGGATCGACTGCTCCACGGCCACGACACCGTCTCTGTACCTACTAGTATGTACAGTGCTCTCATGAGCACTCCCGAGCGTCTGATCGAGGCCACCCGCGAACTCCTGTGGGAGCGCGGATACGTGGGCACGAGCCCCAAGGCGATCCAGCGGCACGCGGGCGCCGGGCAAGGCAGTATGTACCACCACTTCGCGGGCAAACCCGACCTGGCGCTCGCCGCGATCCGGCGCACCGCCGACGAGTTGCGCCGCACGGTCGAGGACGTGCTGGGCGGCGACGGACCGGCGTACGCGCGCATCGAGGCGTACCTCCTGCGCGAGCGCGACGTGCTGCGGGGCTGCCCCCTCGGGCGGCTCACGATGGACCCGGACGTCATCGCCGACGACGCCCTGCGCGCGCCCGTCACGGAGACGCTCGACTGGCTGCGCGACCGGCTGGCCGCGATCGTGCGGGAGGGGCGCGAGCGGGGCGAGTTCGCGGCGTCGCTCGACCCGCACGAGACCGCGTCGGCGATCGTGGCGACGGTCCAGGGTGGCTATGTCCTGGCCCGCGCCTCCGGCTCACCGGCCGCCTTCGAGGCGGGCGCGCGCGGCCTGCTCGCCCTCCTCGCGTCGGCCACGCCCACCGCCGAGTGAGCCACCAGCCTCAGCCTCAGCCGAAGGAGTAGAGGAGTAGAGGAGTAGAGGAGTACACGATGCACGCCATGCAGTACGAGATCACGCTCCCCGCCGATTACGACATGGACGTCATCCGGCGCCGCGTCGCCACGAAGGGCCATCTGCTCGACGCGTTCCCCGGGCTCGGCTTCAAGGCGTACCTGATGCGCGAGCGCGGCAGGGACGGCTCCCCCGTCAACCAGTACGCGCCGTTCTACCTCTGGAACACCGCCCACGGCATGAACTCCTTCCTCTGCGGCCCCGGATTCCAGGGCCTCGCCGACGACTTCGGGCGGCCCGTGGTGCAGCACTGGACGGCCCTCTCGTACGAGGAGTCGCCCGCCGCCACGGCGACCGGCGCGGCCACGCCGAGGGCGGCGATACGCCACCGCCGGCCGATCCCCGAGGCGACGCCCCTGCCGGGGCTGGCGGACGAACTGGCGGACGAGGCCGAGCGGTTCATCCGCGAGGAGGGCGCGCTGTCCGCGCTGACGGCCGTCGACCCGCGGACCTGGGAGGCGGTGCACTTCTCTCTCTGGGAGCACGAGGCACCGCGGGGCGCCGGGGACGTCTTCGAGGTGCTGCATGTCTCGGCGCCTGAGCGGGCGAAGCTGCCGCGGGGGCGGCAGTGGTGACGCCGCCCGGCCCGGATCCCGCCCCCTCGGCCACGGTCCGTACCGTCCTCGGTGACATCCCCCCGGCGGATCTCGGCGTCTGTGACGCCCACGACCACCTCTTCCTCCGCAGCCCGCGACTACCGGGGCAGGAACTGGACTCACCCTCATCCGCGGCCGACGAACTGGCGGCGTTCCGCGCGGCCGGCGGTCGCGGCGTGGTCCAGTGGACGCCGCACGGCATGGGGCGGCGGGCGGAGCGGCTCCCCGCGCTCGCACGTGCGGCGGGGGTGCACGTGGTGGCCGCGACGGGCCTGCATCAGGCCGTCCACTACACCCCGAAGACACTGGACCGGCTCCGGGCGCACGGACTCGCGGAACTGTTCGTCCGTGAACTCACCGAAGGCATCGGGGAGTCGGGCGTACGGGCCGGGCTCATCAAGGTCGCGGGCGGCTTCCACGGGCTCGACGCCCACGCCCGCCTGACGATGGCGGCAGCGGCCGAGGCCCACCACGCGACGGGCGCCCCGATCGCCGTACACCTGGAGCTGGGCACGGCCCCGCTCGACGTACTCGACCTCCTCTGCGCCGATTCGGCGGTGCCGCCGCACAGAGTCATCCTGGGCCACCTCAACCGCTCCCCCGACCTCACCGTCCACCGCCTCGCCGCCGAAAGCGGCGCCTACTTGGCTTTCGACGGCCCTTCCCGCGCCCACCACGCGACGGACTGGCGCATGCCGGACGCGGTGCGCGCCCTGGTCGAAGCGGGCTTCGGCGACCGCCTCCTCCTCGGCGGCGACACGACGACGGCGGGGGCGAGGTCGGTCGACGGCGGCCCGGGCATGCCGCACCTGCTGCGCGGGGTACGCCGACGGCTCGAACTCGCGGTGGGCGAGGAGCCCGTACGGCAGATCCTCGCGGTCAATCCGGGGCGGGCCTTCGCGGTGAAGTGGGGCTAGACCGGCCCAGGGCGCAGGACTCGGGACTCGGGACGCAGAACCCAAGGACCCAGGACCCCAGGACCCAATTTCCGGCTCGCCTTTCGGTATTGCACTGTTCATTCCAAAACCTGTACGGTTTCCCGCATGGCCCGACCGAGGACTTTCGACGAGGAGCGGGCCCTGGAGGCGGCGATGCACGCGTTCTGGGCGAAGGGCTACGAGGCCACTTCGACCCAGGACCTCTGCGAAGCCACCGGCCTGGGCCGCAGCAGCATCTACAACACCTTCAGCAGCAAGCACGACCTGTTCCGGCGCGCCCTCGCCCGCTACATGGAGGCCATGAACACCGGCCAGCTCGAAATCCTGGAGGACGTGGAGCGGCCGGCCACCGCGCGGCTGCGGGCACTGTTCGCCCGGGTGATCGACGGGGAGTTCGCTCAGCGCGAGGACGGGCACAGCATCGGGTGCCTCACCGTCAACACCACCGTCGAGCTCGCCGCGCGTGACCCCGAAGCCGCCGGAATGCTGGAGCGGGACCTCGCGCAACGGCTCGCCTCGATGGAGACCGCCATCCGGGCCGGTCAGCGGGACGGTGACATCACCTCGGCCCGGGACGCCGGGACCCTCGCGCGGTACCTCAACGCCGTCATCGGCGGCATGCGCGTCTCCGCGCAGGGCGGTGCCGACCGGGCCACCCTGGAGGCCATCGCAGAGACGGCGCTCGACGCGCTGGCGGTGCGCTGACGGTGCACTGACAGGGTCCGCCCTCAACCGTTCCGCACCCGCGCCACCGGGGCGACTCCGTCCGGCTCGGCCGCCACATCCCGCACCACCGTGGGTGACCCACCCATGCCCTTGTTTTGTACTGACCTATCCAAAACCATGAGACCAGCCTCGGTCCCACCACCTGACAGGAGTACGACGCCATGCCCCGCGCCGTATACGTACTGGCCCTCGGCATCTTCACCATGGTGACCAGCGAATTCGTCGTCGCAGGTCTCATGCCCCAGATGGCCGACGGCCTCGACGCCACGATTCCCGAGATCGGCTACCTCATCACCGCCTTCGCAGCCGCCATGGCCTTCGGCGGCCCCTTCCTCACCGTCGCTCTCCTGAGGTTGCGTCAGAAGAGTGCGCTGATGCTGCTCTTCGGCATCTTCCCCGCGGGCAACGTGCTCGCCGCCCTCGCGCCCGACTACCGCACCATGCTGGTGGCCCGCGTGGTCACCGGCATCGCGTCACAGGCCTTCTTCGGCGTCTCCCTCTCGCTGGTCTTCCGCATCACCGGGCCCGCGGTGCGTGGCCGTGCCGTCGCCGTGGCCCTCAACGGGCTGATGCTCGGCACGCTGCTCGGCCTGCCGCTCTCCACCGTCATCGGTGAACACCTGGGCTGGCGCGCGGCGTTCTGGGCCATCACGGCACTGACGGTGCTCGCCGCCCTGGCCACGCTCGCCGGAGTGCCGGGCGCCGACGGCGGCGCCGAGGAGAGCGGTGGCCTCCGGCAGGAACTGGGCGCCTTCCGCAACCCGCGGCTCTGGTTCACGCTCACCACCAGCACCTTCGTCATCGGCGCCACCTTCTCCGCCTTCAGCTACCTGAACCCGATCCTCACCGAGATCACCGGCTTCGCGACAGGAACCGTGCCGCTGCTTCTCATCGCGTACGGGGCGGCCACCGTCGTCGGCAACACGGTCGTGGGGCGGTTCGCCGACCGTCGTACGATCCCGGTGCTGCTGATCGGGCTCGCGCTGAACCTGGCCTTCCTCACCGGTTTCGCGCTCTTCGCCCAACTCTCCGTGCCCGCCGTGGTGTTGATGATGGGCATCGGCCTGGTCGGGGTGACGATGAACCCGGCCCTGGTGACCCGCGTCCAGCGCGTCGGCAACGCGCGGCCGCTGGTCAACACCGTCCACTCGTCGTTCATCACGCTCGGCATCATCATCGCCACCTCCGTCGGCGGCCCGGCCATCGACGCCTTCGGGCTGCGGGCACCGCTGTGGATCGGCGCGGGCCTCGCCCTGCTCGGGCTGGTCACACTGGTGCCGGACGTGCTGCGCCGCCGCCGGGCCGGTGGCGAGGCCGGGACGGCGCGTGAGCCGGAGCCAGAGTCGAAGTCGGAGTCGGAGCCAGAGCCGGAGCCGGCCGCCGAGCGGAAAACCGCGCCGGACCTCGCGGGAACCCTGTAGCCGAGGGCGCCCAAGGGGTCGTCTAGCCGAGCGCGCCCAGGGGGTCGTCGAGCACCGGCTGCCAGGCCAGCTCGGCGGCGCCCACCAGGCTGTTGTGGTCCAGCGTGCAGGCCAGGATCGGTACGCCGCCGCTCTGTCCCCACAGGCTCCGGTCCGCGACGACGGCACGCAGCCGCTCGGGGTCCGCCTCCAGGAGTGCGCGGTGCAGGCCGCCCAGGATGATGCGGTCCGGGTTGAGGATGTTGACCAGGCCCGCGAGCCCGAGGCCGAGCCGGTCGATCAGCGCTTCGGCTGCGGTGCGCACGGCAGGGTCGCCGTAGGCGTCACGCAGCAGTTCACGGGCCTGTACGAGCAGCCCCTCGGGGCCGGGTTCGCGGCCCGCCTCCGTCAGGAATGCCAGCGGGTCGGTCTCGACGTCGAGACAGCCGCGGCTGCCGCAGTAACAGGGCCGGCCCTCGGGGTTCACCGTGAGGTGGCCGACCTCCAGGGCGAGGCCTGAACTCCCGGTGTGCAGACGGCCGTCCAGGACGAGCGCGCCGCCGACACCGCGGTGTCCTGTCGCCACACAGAGCAGGTCCCGCGCGCCGCGGCCCGCGCCGTGGCGGTGCTCCGCGAGCGCGGCGAGGTTCACGTCGTTGGCGGCGAAGGCGGGGCCCGCGATCTTCGCGTCGCGTACGCAGTCGGTGAAGATCTGCCGTACCTGGGCGCCCGCGGGCCACGCCAGGTGCAGCGGGTTCAGCGCGGTGCCCTCCGGCTCGGCGACGGCGGACGGCGCGGCCAGGCCCGCCCCCACGCAGCGCCTTCCGGTCTCCCGCAGCAGCCGTGCGCCCGCCTCGACGACGGAGCCGAGGACCTGGGCGGGGTCGGCGTCGATGGTCTCGCAGCCGGGCGCGGTCGCCACGATGCGCCCGCCGAGGCCGACCAGAGCGGCCCGGAAGCCGTCGGCGTGCACCTGCGCGGCGAGCACCACGGGGCCGTCCTCCGCGACGGAGAGGCGGTGCGACGGCCTGCCCTGCGACCCTGCCGCAGCGCTCGGCTTCGCGTCGATCCGGATCAGGCCGAGCGCCTCCAGCTCGGCGGCCACGGCACCCGCGGTGGCGCGCGTGACGCCCAGCTCCGCGGTGAGCACGGCGCGCGTGGGGGCGCGCCCGGTGTGCACCAGTTCGAGCGCGGGTCCCAGCGCGCCGCGGCCTCGCTCCAGGCGGGTGCGGGTGGTCACTTCCCCCTCGGCGCGGGGGTCAGCCTTGCCGTTCATGAGGGGGAGTCTCCCATGGTCCGTACATGGCCAGGCCGTTCGGACGTCATCCGCTCGTTCCTCCCAGGGAACCACCACTGCCGCGCACCGCTCCCGCGACCGGCAGGTCTTACTCCACGGCAGGTACGCCTAGCCCTGGGACCCGTCCGCCTCGCTCCGCGGCCCGTACGCCCCGATCCGGCGCCCGTAACGCCTTGCTCCGTCGGGCATCCGCACTCTACCCTCACTTTGTGCCGCTACTAAACAAACTAGGGACCGCAGCGTCGCGGCCCGCTGTCCCCGACCTCCGCCGCCTGCGGATCGTGCTCACCGTCTTCTTCGCGCTCGACGGCTTCATCTTCGCCGGATGGGTCGTCCGCATCCCCGCCATCAAGGAACAGACGGGCGCGTCGACCGGCACGCTCGGGCTCGCGCTGCTCGGCGTCTCGGCCGGGGCGGTGATCACGATGATGCTGACCGGACGGCTCTGCCGCCGCTTCGGCAGCCACCGGGTCACCGTGGTCTGCGGCGTACTGCTCTCGCTGAGCGTGGCGCTACCGCCGCTGACCCACTCCCCGGCAGCGCTGGCCGCGGTGCTCCTGGTCTTCGGCGCCGCGTACGGCGGCATCAACGTGGCGTTCAACAGCGCCGCCGTCGACCTCGTGGCCGCGCTGCGCCGGCCGATCATGCCCAGCTTCCACGCGGCGTTCAGCCTGGGCGGCATGGTCGGCGCCGGCGTCGGCGGCCTCATCGCGGGGTCGCTCTCCCCCACCCGCCACCTCCTCGGCCTCACGGTGACCGGCCTGGTCGTCACCGCCGTCGCGGGGCGCGCCCTGCTGCGGATCGAGCCCCCGGCCCCGCCGAACGACGCCCGGTCCAAGGGCAGCGCCCCGCGCCGCCTCGACGCCCGTACCCGCGGCCTTGTCATCGTCTTCGGGCTCATCGCCCTGTGCACGGCGTACGGAGAGGGGGCGCTCGCCGACTGGGGCGCGCTCCACCTCGAAGAGGATCTGGCCGCCCACCCCGGGGTCGCCGCCGCGGGCTACTCGTGCTTCGCCCTGGCGATGACGGTGGGCCGCCTCAGCGGAACCGTCCTGCTCGAACGGCTCGGCCAGACCCGCGTGCTCGTGGCGGGCGGCGTCACGGCCGCCGCAGGCATGCTGCTCGGGGCGCTCGCCCCCGCCGTCTGGGCGGCGCTCCTCGGCTTCGCGGTCACCGGGCTCGGACTGGCCAACATCTTCCCCGTGGCCATCGAACGGGCCGGCGCGCTGGCCGGGCCCAGCGGCGTGGCGACCGCGTCCACGCTCGGCTACGGCGGCATGCTGCTCGGCCCGCCGGCCATCGGTTTCATGGCGGACTGGTTCACCCTGCCGACGGCGCTCACGAGCGTGGCCGCCCTGGCCGCGATCGCCGCCGCGATCGGCTTCACGACGCGCCGCCACTGACGACCGCGCCCCGCCACGGGCCGGGAGCGGCGGGTTGAAGGCGTTGCACGACGGTGATGACAGCGATGACGGTGAGGACAGCGACGACGGTGATGACAGCCATGACCGTGACGACGGTGACGACATCGTTCGATACCGGGATCCGCGTCCCCGCCGTCCGACACAATCCCCGCATGGACGTTTCCCGTTACATACGCGCAGTCGGCGACGAGGGCCTTCTGCTGGCCCGGGCGGCCGAGAAGGCAGGGACCGGGGCCAAGGTGCCCGCCTGCCCGGACTGGGAGGTGCGGGACCTGGTGCGGCACACCGGCATGGTGCACCGCTGGGCCACCGCGTTCATCGCCGAGCGGCGCACCGAGTTCCGGCTCGGCGGCGAGCTGCCCGAGCTGGACGGCGCCGAACTGCTCGGCTGGTTCCGCGAGGGGCACGCCGCGCTGGTCGACACACTCACCGCCACGCCGCCCGACGCCGAGTGCTGGACCTTCCTGCCCGCCCCCTCACCCCTCGCCTTCTGGGCCCGGCGGCAGGCGCACGAGACGACGGTGCACCGGACGGACGCCGAGTCCGCGTGCGGCGACAGGGTGTCGCCGATCGACGCGGAGTTCGCCGTGGACGGGATCGAGGAACTGCTGCTCGGCTTGCACAGCCGGGAGAAGAGCCGGGTCCGCACCGCCGGGCCACGGGTGCTGAGGGTGCGGGCCACGGACGCGCCCGCCGAGTGGACCTGGACCGTACGGCTCTCCGAGGGCCCGCCCGTGACGGAGCGCGGCGCGACGGCCGACGCCGACTGCGAGGTGTCGGGGCAGGCGGCCCGGCTCTATCTCGCGCTGTGGAACCGGCTGCCCTTCCCCGAGGTGTCCGGCGACCCCTCGCTCGCCGCGCTGTGGCGGGAGAAGTCGGCCATCGTGATGCGGTGAGCCCCGGGGGCTCAGACCGCCGGGGCGCCGGTGGTGAGCATGCGCTTCAGGACCGCCCGCTGCAACGGCCGCACCTCGCGGTGGAGCGCGCGCCCCTTGTCGGTGAGGGAGACCCGTACGCCCCGGCGGTCCTCACTGCACATGCAGCGCTCCACCAGGCCGTCCTTGTCCAGGCGTCCGATGAGACGGGAGAGCGCGCTCTGACTGAGGTGCATCTGGGAGGCGATCTCCTGCACGCGGAACGAGCAGCCGCCGTCGTCCGACGAGCCCTCGGCGAGGACGTCGAGCACCTCGAAGTCGCTCGCCCCGAGGCCGTGCGGATGCAGCTCGCGGTCGAGCTCGCACAGGGTGCGCGCGTGCACCGCGAGGATGTCGCGCCACTGGTCCACGAGCCCCTGCTCGGCCGTTTTCGCCGCCATGACATCGCACGGTAGCAGAGAAGACGCCGTTTATTGCATCGGAATCAAATGCACGTGCAGTAAATGCGTACGCATGACCTCTCGCCACGCATGAACTCACCGCTCCCGCGCCGGCTCAGCCCAGCCAGCCCGGCCGGACCAGGCCCGACTCGTAGGCGAGGACGACGAGCTGGGCGCGGTCACGGGCGGCCAGCTTCACCATGGTGCGGCTCACATGGGTCTTGGCGGTGAGGGGGCTGACGACCAGGCGGCGTGCGATCTCCTCGTTGGAGAGGCCGATGCCGACCAGCGCCATCACCTCACGCTCCCGCTCGGTGAGCGCGGCGAGGGCGTCGGCGGCGGCCGGTTCCTTGGAGCGGGCGGCGAACTCGGCGATCAGCCGGCGGGTCACGCCGGGCGAGAGCAGCGCGTCGCCCTCGACCACCGCCCGCACCGCGCGCAGCAGTTCGTCCGGCTCGGTGTCCTTGACCAGGAACCCGGACGCCCCGGCGCGGAGCGCCTCGAAGACGTACTCGTCGAGTTCGAAGGTGGTCAGCATGACGACCTTCACGGCGTCGAGGCCGGGCTCCCCGGTGATCCGGCGCGTCGCGGCGAGTCCGTCGAGCACCGGCATACGGATGTCCATGAGGACCACGTCCGGACGCAGCTCGCGCACCGTCCGCACCGCTTCCTCGCCATCCGCGGCCTCGCCCACCACCCCGATGTCCGGCTGCGCGTCGAGGAGCGCCTTGAATCCGGCTCTGACCAGCGACTGGTCATCGGCGAGCAGTACGCGGATCACTGGTCCTCCCGGGATGCGGTACGGGTCTTCGCGCCCCGGCCCGGAGGCAGTGGCAGCACAGCGGTGACCCGGAAGCCGCCGTCCTGGCGCGGGCCCGCCTCGATCGTGCCACCGAGGGCCGCGGCCCGCTCCCGCATCCCGGCAAGTCCGTTGCCGCTGCCGCCCGCTTCGGCACCCGTGGCGGGCCCGTCGTCGTCGACCCGCAGGGTGAGCGCGGCCCCCGCGTGGCGCACCAGCACGCGCGCGTGGCGTGAACCGGAGTGCCGTACGACGTTGGTCAACGCCTCCTGGACGATGCGGAACGCGGCCAGGTCCATGCCCGGCGGCAGCTTGGCGGGGGCGCCCTCGGTGGTGACGTCCACGGTCAGGCCCGCGCTTTCCGCCTGCTCGACGAGTTCGGGGAGCCGGTCGAGGCCGGGGGCCGGGGCGCGCGGCGCCTCACCCGGTGCGCGCAGGGTGGTCAGGACCTGGCGCACCTCGCCCAGCGCCTCCTTGCTGGCGGCTTTGATCGTGGTCAGGGCGGTGCGGGCCTGCTCGGGGTCGGAGTCGAGCAGGGCGAGGCCGACGCCGGCCTGGACATTGATGACGGAGATGCTGTGCGCGAGGACGTCGTGCAGCTCGCGCGCCATGCGCAGCCGCTCCTCGTCCGCACGCCGCTCGGCGGCCCGCGCCCGCTCGGCACGCTCCTTGGCCCACTGTTCACGGCGTACGCGGCCGAGTTCGGAGACGGCCACGATCGCGACGACCCAGACGGCGACCACGACCTCCTGGTTCCAGGAGCGGGCCCCGTCGTCGCCGGGCGGCAGCCACCGGTAGAGCCAGTGCGCGAGGATCAGATGCCCGGCCCAGAGCGCGCCGACGGCTCCCCATGCCGCGCACCGGTGCCCCGCGACGACCGCCGCGAAGCAGGCCACGGCGACGGCGAGGAGCACGGGGCCGTACGGGAAACCGGCGCCGAGGTAGACCAGCGTGAGCCCGGCGGTGATGGACGCGACGGCGGCCGGGTGGCGGTGGCGGAACAGCAGCACGGCCGTGGCGAGGAGCAGCAGCACCCTGGCCAGGGGGGTCAGCTGCTCCCGGTCGGGCTGGCCGTGCGCGGCGAAGCCGGAGCCGATCTGGACGAACGCGGTGAGCGCCAGCGTCGTCAGCCAGGGCAGCCGGCGCCCTGTGCCGTCCCGCGGCCCGTGGTTCCACCAGGGCGGGCCCTGCCGCCATGGTCCTCCCCGGGCGGGGAACGGACCGCCGGGTCCGCTTTCGCGCTGTTCGTCCATGGCGGTCACGCTAGACCGCGGGGCGCGCCGGCGGCGTCCGCCGGGCGAGGTGATCACGCGTACTCCCGCGGGAGTAGCCGTCTGCCTTCCGCCGGGGCCCGGTGGCCGGGACCCGCTAGCGGTCCAGGGAGTTCAGCGCCCGGCCCGCCAGCGGATGCGTCCGCACCAGCTCGCCCAGGGTCGTCGAGCCGCGGGTGATCCTCGCGAAGGCGTTCCACGCGGGGCGGAAGCCGGTGAGCACCGTGTGCAGGACGCCGGGGCGGCGCTCGAAGACCTTGAGCATGCGGCGCCCGACGCTCATCTCCACGCCGAGGCCCGCCTTGATGGCGAACGCGTAGTTCAACGCCTGGCGGCGGGCGTCCACCGCGTCGTGCGCCTCGGCGATGCGGACCGCCCACTCCCCCGCGAGCCGCCCGGAGCGCAGCGCGAAGGAGATGCCCTCACGGGTCCACGGTTCGAGGAGTCCGGCCGCGTCGCCGCAGACCAGGACCCGGCCGCGCGAGAGCGGCGAGTCGTCGCTGCGGCAGCGGGTGAGGTGTCCGGAGGAGATGCTGGGCTCGAATCCCGCGAGGCCGAGCCGGGCGATGAAGTCCTCCAAGTACCGCTTGGTGGCGGCGCCTTCTCCGCGCGCGGAGATCACGCCGACGGTGAGGGTGTCGCCCTTGGGGAAGACCCAGCCGTAACTGCCCGGCATCGGGCCCCAGTCGATGAGCACGCGGCCCGCCCAGTCCTCCGCGACGGTCGCGGGCACCGGGATCTCCGCCTCCAGGCCGAGGTCGACCTGGTCCAGCTTGACGCCGACATGGGCCCCTATACGGCTCGCGCTGCCGTCGGCGCCGACCACGGCACGGGCCAGGACGGTCTCGCCGCCCTGGAGCACGACGGCGGCGGTGCGCCGGTCGGGCACGTCGGGCCCGTGCTGCTCCACGCGCGCGACGGTGGCGCCGGTGCGCAGCTCGGCGCCCGCCTTCTGCGCGTGCTCGACGAGCTGCTGGTCGAACTCGGGGCGGTTGATGAGCCCGAAGAGCATCTGACGGGAGCGGCGGGTGCGCGTGAACTTGCCGTCGAGGGAGAACGTCACCGCGTGCACCCGGTCGCGGAAGGGCAGCTCGAAGCCGGGCGGCAGGGAGTCGCGCGAGGGGCCGATGATGCCGCCGCCACATGTCTTGTACCTCGGCAGGTCGGCCTTCTCCAGGAGCAGCACGCTGCGTCCCGCGACGGCCGCCGCATACGCCGCCGAGGCTCCGGCGGGGCCGGCTCCGACCACGACGACGTCCCACACGTGCCGGGCGTCGTCCGCTGAGTTCTCGCTGCTCACGTTGGTCTACCGCTCCTGATCCCGCTGTTGGCCGCGCTTTCCCCAGGCATCCTACGGCGGAGGCTTCCGGGTCCCTCTTGTGGGAGGATCACATATACCCACACGTACAACGTCGCACCTACGAGGAGCGTGCCCATGTCGCGGGATCCGATCGCCGAGACCATCGCCTCACTCATGCCGAAGGCGAAGGCGGAGCTCACCGAACTGGTGGCCTTCAAGTCGGTGGCGGACTTCGGCCAGTTCCCGCGGAGCGAGAGCGAGGCCGCCGCGAACTGGGTGGCCGACGCGCTGCGCGCCGAGGGTTTCCGGGACGTCGCGCTGCTCGACACCCCGGACGGCACGCAGTCGGTGTACGGCTTCCTGCCGGGCCCCGAGGGCGCCCCGACGGTCCTGCTCTACGCGCACTACGACGTGCAGCCGCCGCTGGACGAGGCCGCGTGGGTCACTCCGCCGTTCGAGCTGACCGAGCGGGACGGCCGTTGGTACGGCCGTGGCAGCGCCGACTGCAAGGGCGGCGTCATCATGCACCTGCTCGCGCTGCGCGCCCTGAAGGCGAACGGCGGCGTCCCGGTGAGCGTCAAGGTCATCGCCGAGGGCTCCGAGGAGCAGGGCACCGGCGGTCTTGAGCGGTACGCGGAGGACCACCCCGAGCTCCTCGCCGCCGACACGATCGTCATCGGTGACGCGGGCAACTTCCGGGTCGGCCTGCCGACGGTGACGTCGACGCTGCGCGGCATGACTCTCGTACGCGTCACGGTCGACACGCTTGAGGGCAACCTGCACTCGGGCCAGTTCGGCGGTGCCGCTCCCGACGCGCTCGCGGCGCTGGTGCGGGCCCTGGACTCGCTGCGCGCCGAGGACGGCTCGACGACGGTCGACGGCCTCACGGGTGACGCAGTCTGGGACGGTCTTCAGTACGAAGAGGACGATTTCCGCAAGGACGCCAAGGTCCTCGACGGTGTCGGCCTGATCGGTGGCGGCACGGTCGCCGACCGGATCTGGGCGCGCCCCGCCGTCACCGTCCTCGGCATCGACTGCCCGCCGGTGATCGGCGCGACGCCCTCCGTGCAGGCGGGCGCGCGGGCGCTGATCAGCCTGCGGGTGCCGCCGGGCGTCGACGCCGCTGAGGCGACGAAGCTGCTCCAGGCGCACATCGAGTCGCACACGCCGTGGGGCGCGCGGGTGCGCACGGAGCAGATCGGGCAGGGCCAGCCGTTCCGCGCCGACACGACGAGCCCGGCCTACGCGGCGATGGCCGAGGCGATGAGTGAGGCCTACCCGGGCCAGGAGATGCAGTACGCGGGCCAGGGCGGCTCGATCCCGCTGTGCAACACCCTCTCCACGCTCTACCCGCGGGCGGAGGTCCTGCTGATCGGCCTGAGCGAGCCGGAGGCGCAGATCCACGCGGCCAACGAAAGCGTGTCTCCCCAGGAGTTGGAGCGGCTCTCCGTGGCCGAGGCGCTGTTCCTGCGGAAGTACGCGGCGAGCTGACGTCCCGGGGCCGGGGGCGGGGCCGGCCGGGGGCGCCCCGCCGTCAGCCGAGCGGGATGCCCGCCTCCAGGTACAGCGGCGCGCCGCGTTCGCGTGCCCGCAGGGCCCAGCGGAGCCGTTCGTAGCGGACCGAGGGCAGCAGGTCGGCGGCTTCCCCCTCGGTGACGAAGCGGCAGCCGCGGAGCTCGGGGCCCGGCAGCAGGACGCGGCCGGCGTCGGCGCTGTCGAGCCTGCCGCCGTCGAAGAGGAACCGCATGCCGCCGTAGCCGGGCGGCTGCGGCGGCTCCCAGTCGGCGACGAGCAGGCGGGGCACTCCGCGCAGTTGTATGCCGGTCTCCTCGGCCACTTCGCGCACGCCCGCGCGCGCGGGAGCCTCGCCCGGTTCGACGACGCCGCCCGGGAACTCCCAACCCGCCTTGTACGTCGGGTCGACCAGCAGCACCCGGTCCTGCTCGTCGAAGAGCAGCACTCCGGCGGCGAGGGTCTCCGCGGTGGGCTCCGGCGTCTGCACGATGTCGCAGACGGACGCGTCCCCGTTCCGCACGGCTTCGGCGAGGCGGACCGCGGTCTCCCAGGGCGTGAGCGAGCTGGTGTCGACGCGGTGGGCGTCCGCGCCCAGCCACCCCGCGAGAGCCGCCCGGTAGGGCTCGATGTGGTCGAACGACCACTGCCGTACGCGCACATCGCCGTCGGGCAGGTCCGGCGGCACCGCCCGCCCGGATATCCGCGCCCGCAGGATCGTTTCCTCGGGGGCGAGCAGAATGTGGCGCACGGGAATTCTGCGCGAGGCGAGACCGCCGAAGATCTCGTCGCGGTACTCCTGGCGCAGCAGGGTCATCGGCACCACCAGGACGCCCCCCACTTCGGCGTGGATCGCGGCCGCCGTGTCGACGACGAGGCGGCGCCAGATCGGCAGGTCCTGATAGTCGCCGACTTCCGCCAGGTGTTTGGCAGGCAGCAAGTGCGACAGTGCGCCGCCGATGATCTCGGGGTCGAAGAGTGTGCTGTTCGGGATCAGCTCGATCAGTTCCCGTGCGGTACTGGTCTTGCCCGCACCGAACGCGCCGTTGATCCAGACGATCACGGTTCCCCCTCTTCCGTCGGCCCCCTGTGGCTTGCCCGCAACACCCTGCCACGGAAACCAAGCACTGACAGGGGGGCAACTCGACAGCCGGAAACCATGTCAAGCGATTGGCGCCAAGTTCACCCCAACGCGTGGTACCGGACTTTCGTGAATCGTTCCGGCACTCCAGAACACCCGAGTCCCCGCTAGCGTCACCCGGATAGGCGCCCCAGTCCCCGGTGCCCTGAAGAGGCATTCCCGTCGAGCTGCCCTCGCCAGGGCGGAGCGGCGCCGACACTGGGGGTATGGATGCGGCAGAGCGAACTGAGCGAATATACCTGCGGCGAGGTGAATCGGCCGCCCCGGGTGTACGGAATCGACCGGGCCATCGTCGTCGAATTGCACGGCGAGATCGACCTCGTGACGTATCAGCGCACGTTCCCGCTACTGGACGCCGTGGCCGCCGGACCCGAAGCGGTCGTGATCATCGACCTCAGTGAGGTCGGCTTCTTCGACTGCTCCGGAATCTCACTGCTGACGCGGGTGCACCGCCGCGTGACGGCCCGGGGCGGCACGATGCGCATCGTCTGCACCGACGCGCTGACCCTGCGCATGCTGCGTCTGACCCACCTCACCGAAGTCCTCGCCCCCGCCCCGACCTTGCGCGCGGCTCTGCTGGCTCCGGAGGAGGAGTAGCGAGCGACCGCCGCCGCCGACCCGCGACAGCCCCCGTCACACAGGGTGACGGTTGAACGCGCGCGCCGCGACACGCCGTCTTACGTTGAGCACGTAACACCCAGTGCGAACAGAGGAGCAGTCATGGGTGAACGTGGTGGCATGGACAAGCTCAAGGGCAAGGGCAAGGAGATGGCCGGCAAGGTGACCGGTGACGACCGGCGTGCGGCCGAGGGCAAGGCGGACCGCGCCAAGGGCGAGGCCAAGGACGCCATGGGCTCCGCCCGTGACAAGGCCAAGGGCGTGCGGGGCTCGATGAAGCGCGGCGGCTCCTGACGCTGCCCCTCCGGCCTGCCGGTCTTCCGGCTCCTACGGCCCTCTCGTGCCCCCTGCCGCGCGCCGGGGGCACGGCTGTGTCCGGCGTCGTCGGTCTCCGCGGGCGGGGCACGGCTGTGTCCGGTGCTCCGGGAACGGCCCTACCTCAGCTGCCACTCGCCCGTGTGGTCGGCCATGCCGGAATCCATGGTGAACTGCACGGCCGTCGCCGTGACGTCCGCCGGCACCTCGACGACCATCCAGCCGAGCGCCTTGGCCCCGGGCCTCAGCCGTACGTCGGCCGACATGGACGGTCCCGCGGTGATCTCGGCGAACGTCGTCCGGAACCACTGTCCGTCGGCGTCGGCGACCTGGACGCCGCTCTGCGGGCTGTCGGCGTAGGCCTTGGTCCCGGTGTTCACCAGACGGAACTGGATGCCGAGCCACCGTTTGCCCTTCCCGGGGGCGCTGGACCTCTCGGCGGACTTCGCGGGGTCGGCGACCTTGACCACCGTGACGTCGAGTCCGCTGCCGCCTTCGAGACCCGTGAGGCTGATCGTGTCCCCACTCCCGGACCCACCGGCGGAGACGGTCGCCTGGGGGCCGACGGCGACATCACCCTCGGTGGTGCCGCAGGCGGCGAGCGCGCCGAGTACGAGGACGGCGGCGGCGATGCCGCGGAGCCGGTTGCGCATGTTCCCCCCAGGGTGCGTACGGGATACCCGGAAAGGACTCGGGAGCGGCCCGAGGGGTTGCAGACGACATGCGTTCGACGGACGCCTGACGTCGGCGGACGCAGCAGCAGGAAGACCAGCACGGTCGGGAGCGCCACCAGGACGGAGCCCGCGGCCAGCAGGTCGTAGTCCGTGAAGAACTGACCGCGGAGATTGTTCAGCGAGGACGTGATCGGGAGGAAGTCGCTGTAGATCCAGGTGAATTCGAGCGTGGCGAGGGCCGCGAGCGCGGGGACGACACAACGGCAGCGTGATGCGCCAGAACTGCGCATGAAGTTGGGGAGCACGAATACGCAGAAGCGCAGAAGCCCATCTGGAACCCGACGTCGACGAGGATGAGCGCCCAGAACGAGTCGTAGAGCGTCACGGAGTCGGACATCCACCAGGGCAGCGGGATCTTCAGGAAGAGCGCGTAGAGCGGGACAACGATGACCTGCGGCGGCAGCAGATTGCCCGCGGTGAACAGCATCAGCAGGACCATTCCGCCACGTATGCGTACCCGCGAAACGGCGAAGGCCACGAAAGAGGCGAGGAACAGCGTCACGATCACCGCGGGCACGGCGATCAGCAACGTATTGGTGAAGTACGCGCCCATACCGGATTCGGTGTAGGCCTCGCGGTAGTAATCGAAGGAGAGCCGGTCCGGCCAGGAGAAGTAGCCGTGCTCCGCCGTCTCCTCGTACGGCCGCAGCGAGGCGTGGACGGCGAGCAGCAGGGGCGCGAGAAAGACCAGCGAGACGGCGGCCAGGAAGAGCGGGACGTCCCACCTAGCGTTTCTTGGACCAGGAACGCCACGATGAACCCCAGCGACACGATCAGCAGGACGACCGCGATGGCCGAGCCGAATCCGATGCGGCTCGCCTCGCCGACGGTGATCACTCCGACGATGACGTTGACTGCCTTTCGATGCTGTTGACCAGGCCGTCGACGTCATCCGGGTCGCCGATGAAATCCTGGAGCGCCTTGATCATCACGGTCTGTGCGAAGTCCGGCCTCGTATCGCGGTCCAGGAACTGCGAGATCTGTCCCGGAACGCCTTCTTCGGCACGGCGTCCGAGGAGTTGGACCCCATGGTGACTTCGTTCTTCTTGCTGCCCGAGGACTGTGCCATGTCCCCCTTCTCGGGGTGCAACCGAACACAACCGAACGCGAGGGCTAGATCTCACTCCCGGGCGGTACGGTCGTGAAGGGTTTTGGCACGGGGCGCCCGAACCGTTACGGCCCCTCTTCCAACAGAGTTCAACACGCCCTACCGTAAGCGCGCACAGCATGACACGTACATGCAAACCGTCACCTTGAGTACGTACGGAGGAACGTAACGATGCGTCATCTCCCATGCCGTACCACCGGCCGAAGAGTGGTCGGATCGCTGACCACGGTGTTGCTGTGTGCGGGCGGGCTCGCCGCTCCCGCCGTCGCGCGTGACGGCGGCGAACGGTCCGCCACCCTCGACGCCCCCGCGGCGCGGGCCGCCGCCGCCTCGGGCGTAAAGCTCCCCGACGGCCTGGCGGCCACCCCGCCCATGGGCTTCAACAACTGGAATACCACGCACTGCCGAGCCGAGTTCGACGAGGCGATGGTCAAGGGAATCGCGGACATCTTCGTCGAGAAGGGCCTGAAGGAAGCGGGCTACGAATACGTCAACCTCGACGACTGCTGGGCCCTGCCCGAGCGTGACGCGAACGGCAAGCTGGTGCCCGACCCCAAGCGCTTCCCGCAGGGCATCAAAGCCGTCGCCGACTACGTCCACAGCAAGGGTCTGAAACTCGGCATCTACACCAGCGCGGGCACCAAGACCTGCAACTCCGCGGGCTTCCCCGGCGCGCTCGGCCATGAGCGCAGCGACGCCGGGCAGTTCGCGGAGTGGGGCGTCGACTACCTCAAGTACGACAACTGCAACAACCAGGGCGTCGACGCCAAGCAGCGGTACATCGCGATGCGCGACGCGCTGAAGGACGCCTCCGAGGCCACCGGACGGCCCATCGTCTACAGCATCTGCGAGTGGGGCGAGAACAAACCCTGGGAATGGGCAGCCGACGTCGGGCACCTGTGGCGCACCACCGGTGACATCAGCGACAGCTGGGGCTCCATGCTGTCGATCATGAAGCAGAACCTGCCGCTGGCGAAGTACGCCGGGCCCGGGCGCTGGAACGACCCGGACATGCTGGAGGTCGGCAACGGTGGCATGACCGACACCGAGTACCGCACCCACTTCTCGATGTGGTCGATCATGGCCGCGCCCCTGCTCATCGGCTCCGACCTGCGCAAGGCCTCTCCCGAGACCTTCGAGATCCTCGGGAACGAAGAGGTCATCGCCGTCGACCAGGACCCGCTGGGCCGGCAGGGCGAGGTGCTCTCGTCGCAGGACGGGCGCTGGGTCGTGGCCAAGGAGATGAAGGACGGCAGCCGCGCCGTCGCCCTGTTCAACGAGACCGGTACCGCCCAGTCCATCTCCACCACCGCGAAGGCGGTCGGCCTGCGGGACGCCGGCGGGTACACGCTGCGCGATCTGTGGCGGCACAAGAGCTACAACACCGCGGGCCGCATCTCGGCGACCGTGCCCGCGCACGGCACCGTCCTGCTGCGCGTCGCGGCCGACGGCGAGTGGGCGAAGCAGCCGCCGGCCGTCGAACTCGGCGCGCGGGGCGCGGCGATGGTGGAGGCCGGCAAGCGGACGGGGCTCACCTCCGAGGTCACCAACCTCGGCCGCACCTCCGCGCACCGGGTCTCCGTCACGCTCGACGGACCCTCCGGCTGGCGCCTGAAGGCCACCTCGTCCACGACCGCGGGCTCGCTGCGTACGGGCAAGAAGCTCACCACGGCCTGGTCCGTCACCGCGCCCGCGGGCACGTCCCCGGGGGCGTACGACCTGACCCTGAAGGTCACCTACCGCTCACCGCAGGGCACCCGGGCCGGGCATGTACTGCCGCTGACGGCGAACGTGGTCGTCGCACCTCCCGCGGGCAGCTCCGCGCTCGGCGACCTGCCGTGGATCTCGGCGTCCAACGGCTGGGGCCCCGTGGAACGCAACACCAGCAACGGCGAGAACGCCGCCGGCGACGGAAACCCGCTCACCATCGGCGGCACGACCTACGCCAAGGGCCTCGGCGTCCACGCGCCGAGCAGCGTGGAGTACTACGCGGGCGCGGCCTGCGAGAAGGTCACGGCCGCCGTCGGCGTCGACGACGAGAAGCTGACGCGGGGGACGGTCGCCTTCGAGATCTGGGCGGACACCAGGAAGGTCGCCTCCACCGGCGTCCTCACCAACGCCATGCCGGCCCAGGACCTGTCGGCCGACGTGAGCGGCGCACAGGTCGTACGCCTCGTCGTCACGGACGGCGGCGACGGCGGAGACTCGGACCACGCGGACTGGGCGGAGGCGACGCTCAGCTGCTGAGCGTTTCGGCTGCGATGTGACTGGGTTACAGGTGGCTTGTGTGCCCGGGTCTCATTTGTGACCCGGGCACACATGTCAGCCTCCCACCGCGGACCGCACCCCCACCGTCTCCGTCGCCCCGCTCGCCCCACTCGCCCCACTGGCCCCACCACTCGCCCCACCGCTGAGCGCCGCCGCGGCCGCTCCCACCAGGCCCGCGTCCGTTCCCATCAGCGCGGGCGCCACGGTGAGGTCACGTACGAAGGACAGCGTGGCGTACTCGCGCAGCGACCGGCGCAGGGGAGTGAACAGGACGTCGCCCGCCTTGCCCACTCCCCCGCCGATCACCGCGATGTCGATCTCGACGAGCGTGGCCGTGGCGGCGATGCCGGCGGCGAGCGCCTTGGCCGCGCGTTCGAAGGAGGCGATGGCCACCGGGTCGCCCGCGCGGGCGGCGTCGGCCACCGCCGCTGCCGAGGTGTCGCCGTCGGGGCCCGGGAGCCAGCCGCCCTCCACGGCGCGGCGGGCGATGTTCGGGCCGCTGGCGATGCGTTCGACGCAGCCGCGGGCACCGCACGGGCAGGGGTCGCCGTCGAGGTCGACGCTGATGTGACCGATGTGACCGGCGTTCCCCGTGGGCCCGGGGTGGAGCTTCCCGCCGAGGACGAGGCCGCCGCCCACACCCGTGGAGACGACCAGGCAGAGCGCGTTGTCATGGCCACGGGCAGCGCCCTGCCAGTGTTCGGCCGCGGTCATGGCCACGCCGTCGCCGACCAGTTCGACGGGGAGGCCGCCGGTCGCCGCGCGGACCCGTTCCACGAGGGGGTAGCCGCGCCAGCCGGGGACGTTGACGGGGCTGACCGTGCCGGCCGACGCGTCCACCGGACCCGCGCTGCCGATGCCGACGGCGGAAGCTCTGCCCCACAGCCCGCTGGAGGTCAGCTCGCCGAGGACCTCCTCGACCGCCCGCATCACCGTGTCGCCGTCCTCGCGCGCGGGCGTCGGCCGCTGGGCGCGCAGCAGTATGCGCCCCCTGCGGTCCACCAGGGCGCCGGCGATCTTGGTGCCGCCGATGTCGAGTGCGGCGACGAGGTCCATGTGCATCTGTGTCGGGTCTCCTGTGTATGAGCAGGCCGGAGAGTGCGAAGGTCAGTCTCCCCCGCATCTGACAACGTTGTCCAGGCCCTATGCTCGACGCCACACCCCTATGGAAGACCCATGGACCACCCTGGACCACCCAGTGACGACAGGACAGGACAGCGCACCGTGGCAGAGACCGCCGCCAGACGACCCGCCAGCCGCTACGGCAACCGTCCCACCATGAAGGACGTCGCCGCACGTGCGGGAGTCGGCCTGAAGACGGTCTCCCGCGTCGTGAACGGCGAACCGGGCGTCACCCCCGACACCGAACGCCGTGTGCAGGAGGCCATCGAGGCCCTCGGCTTCCGGCGCAACGACAGCGCGCGCGTGCTGCGCAAGGGCCGCACCGCCAGCATCGGGCTCGTCCTGGAGGACCTCGCCGACCCGTTCTACGGCCCGCTGAGCCGCGCGGTCGAGGAGGTCGCGCGGGCGCACGGGGCGTTGCTGATCAACGGGTCGAGCGCGGAGGACCCGGACCGCGAGCAGGAGCTGGTGCTCGCGCTCTGCGCGCGCCGGGTCGACGGCCTGGTGATCATTCCGGCCGGTGACGACCACCGCTACCTGGAGCCGGAGATCGCCGCCGGTGTCGCGACCGTCTTCGTCGACCGGCCCGCCGGGAAGATCGACGCCGACGCGGTGCTCTCCGACAGCTTCGGCGGGGCGCGGGACGGCGTGGCGCACCTCATCGGGCACGGGCACCGCCGCATCGGCTTCATCGGTGACCAGCCGCGCATCCACACCGCGATAGAGCGGCTGCGCGGCTACCGTGCCGCGATGGAGGACGCGGAGATCCCGGTCGACGAGGCGTGGGTCTCGCTCGGCGTGACCGATCCGGAGCGGGTGCGGACGGCGGCCGAGGAGATGCTGGGCGGTCCCGATCCCGTGACGGCGATCTTCGCCGGCAACAACCGGGTGACCGTGACGGTCGTACGGGTCCTGGCCGCTCTCGACCGCCCCGTGGCGCTGGTCGGCTTCGACGACATCGAGCTCGCGGATCTGCTCGACCCCGGCGTGAGTGTCGTCGCCCAGGACGCGGCGCAGCTCGGCAGGACGGCGGCGGAGCGGCTCTTCCGGCAGCTCGACGGCGCGTCCGGGGCTCCGGAGCGGGTCGAGCTGCCGACGCGGCTCATCCAGCGCGGCTCGGGCGAGCTGCCGCCCGCGGGCTGAGGAGCGCGGGGCCGGGAGCGAGGGGCCCGGGAGCGCCGGCGTCACCACCCTTGGGCCGGGGGGGGGAAGCTGTGTCTGAGCCCGAACTCAGGTCTGGACCGATTGGTCCTGGCCTCCGGTCTTCTCGATGAGCGATTCGACTCCGTCCAGCATCCGCGCGAGCCCGAATTCGAAGAGGGTGACGAGTTCGAGGTCGAACTCCTCCTGGGCGAAGAGAGTCGACAGGACCGGGTAGGCCCCGGCGGCCTGGATCGTCTCCAGCCGCGGTTCGTTGGAGGCCATCCACTCCTCCGGGGTCATTCCGGTGTCCTGCCGGGCTTGCGACTCCAGCTCGACGGCCGCCGCGACGCCCTGGGCGTACCCCAGAAGGGCGAGGTGGACGTGGAGGATCTGGGTCGGTGTCAGCCCCACGCCGGTCAGGGCACTGAGGACCCGCTCGGTGTAGCGCATCGCGTGGGGCGAGGCCATCGGCCGGGTGAGCGCGGCCATGGCTCGCGCCAGCCAGGGATGGCGCTGGTACAGGCCCCACAACCACCGCGCCTCCCGTTCCAGTCGCGCACGCCAGCCGGCCGGTCGCGGCCCCAGTGGTTCTCCGTCGAACACTGCCTCCGACATCAGCCGTACGAGCTCGCCCTTGCTCGGGACGTGGCGGTAGAGCGCCATGGTGGAGACGCCGAAGTCGGTCGCGACGCGGCGCATGGAGAGCGCGGCGAGCCCTTCGGTGTCGACGAGAGCGATCGCGGCGCGGATGACGCGGTCCCGGGTGAGTCCGTGGCGGGGAGCCGCAGGCCTCTCCCGTCCTGGCTCGGCGACCACGGTGCCGACGCCGGGCACGGCCCGCACCAGACCTTCCTGGTTCAGGGTGGCGAGCGCCTTCGTGGCGGTCGCCATCGCGACGCCCCACTCCCGGGTGATGCGCCGGGTGGAAGGAATTCGGGTGCCGGGCGCAAGCTCCCCCGAGGCGATACGCCGGCGGATGTCGCCGGCGATGCGGAGGTAGGGCGGTTCCAGAGCCATGAGTGCACTGTACTAGTGCACTCACATGGCATTCAGATGCACTCACACGGCATTCAGGCTGCTCACCGCCCCGAGGTGCCGGAGTGCACTAGGCATCTGTTTGTGGTGTACGCCGCGCTGCCGGTTCTCTGCCGTCATGGAGAATCCAACCGGCCCCCGCGCGGGGCGCAAGGAATGGACCGCCCTCGGCGTCCTGATGCTGCCCCTGCTCCTCGTCTCGATGGACGTCTCGGTCCTGTACTTCGCGATCCCCTACGTCAGTCACGACCTGGAGCCCAGCGCGACGCAGCAGTTGTGGATCCTCGACATATACGGCTTCGTCCTCGCCGGGCTGCTCATCACGATGGGTGCGCTGGGCGACCGGATCGGACGGCGCGCGCTGGTGCTCGCGGGAGCGGTGGTCTTCGGAGCGGCCTCGGTCGCCGCCGCGTACGCGCACACGGCTGAACTGCTCATCGCCGTACGGGCACTGCTGGGTCTGGGCGGCGCCGCTCTGATGCCCTCGACTCTCGCGCTGATCCGCAACCTCTTCCACGACGAGAAGCAGCGTGGCAAGGCGGTCACCCTGTGGACCGCTGTCATGACGACGGGCATCTCACTGGGGCCCGTGGTCAGCGGTCTGCTGCTGGAGCACTTCTGGTGGGGTGCGGTCTTCCTGATCAACCTGCCAGCGATGGTGCTGCTGCTCGTGCTGGTGCCCTTCCTGGTGCCGGAGTTCAAAGCGGCGAGGCGTGGGCGCTTCGACCTGCTGAGCGCGGCGCTGTCCCTCGGCGCTGTGCTCTTGGTCATCTACGGCATCAAGGAGTCGGCCCGGGACGGGTACGAGACGCTGCCCGCTCTCGGCATCAGCGTGGGGCTCGTGCTCGGCTTCGTCTTCGTGCGCCGGCAGAAGCGCCTCACTCATCCGATGATCGACCTTGGCCTGCTCGGCCGGCGCGACTTCGGCGGCCCGGTGTTCGCCAACCTCCTCGCGATGTTCGCCACGGTCGGGATGGCCGTCTTCCTCACCCAGTATCTGCAGTCCGTACTCGGCCGGAGCCCGTTCAACGCCGCGCTGTGGAGCCTGGTACCGGCCGCTGGGGTGGCCGTCATGGCCCCGGCCGGAGCCGTGCTCGCACAGCGCGTGGACCGCGCGTACGTCATGGGTGGCGGCTTCCTCCTCTCCGCCTGCGGATTCCTCTGGCTGAGCCAGGTACGCACCGACTCGGCACTCTGGTACACCCTCGTCGGCGCCTCCCTGTACGCGGGCGGCCTGGTCGCCGCCATGACCCTCGCCAACGAACTCGCCCTCGGCGCGGCCCCACCGAAGCGCGCGGGATCGGCCGCGGCCGTGCTGGAGTCGGGCCAGGAGCTGGGCGGAGCGCTGGGCATGGCGATCCTCGGCTCCATCGGGGCAGCGGTCTACAGCCGGGACATGGCCGACGCGCTGCCCTCCGGCGTGCCGCAGGCCGAAGCCGTACGGGAAACGCTGGGCGGCGCGACGGCCACCGCGGCCCAACTGCCCGACGAGACCGCCGATGCCGTTCTGGCGGCCGCGCGCGACGCCTTCACGCACGGGATGGCCTTCGCGGCCGTCGGCGCGGCCGTCGTCATGGCCGCGGCTGCCCTCTTCTCGTTCACATGGCTGAGGGGTGCGGGCACGGCGAAGCACCCGCCGGAATCACCTGCCGACCCGCGGCCCGCGGCCTTCCGCGTCGGATCGTGAAGTCTGGCGTCGGCTTCCGCCGTCAGCGGTACGGGGCAGCGGTCTACTTGCCCGTCAGGTCGCCGCGGCGCGGGCCCGCGAAGCCCTGGAGCCGGGCCAGGGTCAGGCCGGTGAGGCGGGTGACCTCGCCCGCGTCGAGGGCGCCGCAGTCCAGGCCGCGCAGCAGGTATCCGGCGAGGGCCTTGGCGGTGGCGGGCTCGTCGGCGACGGCGCCGCCCGCGTGGTGACCGGCGTAGGCGGCGAGGCGCGCGGCGGCGGCCTCGAAGCCCTCGCGGTAGAAGGCGAACACGGCGGCGTAGCGCGTGGGGATGTGGCCGGGGTGCATGTCCCAGCCCTGGTAGTAGGCGCGGGCCAGGGCGCGCCGGGTGAGGCCGTAGTGCAGCCGCCAGGCGTCGTGGATCTGCTCGGTGGAGCCGACGGGCAGGACGTTGGTGGAGCCGTCGGACACCCGCACCCCGGTGCCGGCGGCGGCGACCTGCATGACGGCCTTGGCGTGGTCGGCGGCCGGGTGGTCGCTGGCCTGGTGGGCGGCGCTGACGCCCAGGCAGGCGCTGTAGTCGAAGGTGCCGTAGTGCAGGCCGGTGGCGCGGCCGTCGGCGGCCTGGATCATGCGGGCCACGGTGGCGGTGCCGTCGGTGGCGAGGATGGACTGGCTGGTCTCGATCTGTATCTCGAAGCCGATCCGCCCCGCTTCGAGGCCGCGTGCCTTCTCGAACTCCTCCAGGAGGCGCACCATCGCGGTGACCTGCTCGGGGTAGGTCACCTTGGGCAGGGTGAGGACGAGGCCGTCGGGCAGGCCGCCCGCTTCCATGAGGCCGGAGAGGAAGACGTCGAGCGTGCGGATGGCGCGGTCGCGCACGGCCGCCTCCATGCACTTCATGCGGATGCCCATGTACGGGGCGGCCGTGCCGTTCTTGTAGGCCTCGGCCACCAGGCGGGCCGCGCGGGCGGCGTCCTGGTCCTCGTCGGCGCCCTTGTAGCCGTCCTCGAAGTCGATGCGCAGGTCTTCGATCGGCTCGCGCTCCAGCTTGGCGCGCACGCGCGTGTGGACGGCGTCGGCGAGGTCGTCGCCCAGGCCGAGCACCGAGGCGAGGGTCGCGGCGTCCGGGGCGTGCTCGTCGAGCATGGCGAGCGCCTGGTCGCCCCAGCCGCGAATGGTTTCGGCGGTGAACTGCTCGCCGGGGACGTAGACGGTGTGGACGGGCTGGCGGGTGCCGGGGTCTCCGGGGTAGCGGCGGTCGAGCTCCGCGTCCACGGGGGCGAGGGAAGCGCTGATGCCCTCGCTGACCGCGCCGGCGAGGCTCGTCGCCACCTGCTCTTGCTGACCCATTGCTGCATCCTCCACACACTCGGTGCCGCGCCCGGCGTTTCCGCTTCACGGAATCAGTAATCCGTATAGCGAAGTTATCCGTGACCTTGGTGCTGGTCAACACCCTCCCGTGTCCTGCATCCGTAGCGGACCACGGCGGTTCACGCGTGTCCCGGACCGCGCGGGCGGCCCTCTTGGTCAGTGTGGCCCCATCCCCGCGCGGCCACGGCCAGGACCGCGCGGCCCGAACCGAAGGAGACCGTGTGCCGATCGACTCCCGCTTCTCGCGCCGTACCGGTCTGCGGGCCGCGCTCGCCGCGACGGCGGCGCTCCCCGTGTCCGGCGGAGCACTGTCCGGCGGTCCGGCGTACGCGGCACAGGCGCTGCCCCGCAGGCAGGCGCCGGGGGCCCGCCTGGAGGTCATGACGTTCAACCTCCGCTTCGCGAGCGACAAGCCGCCGCACACCTGGGCCCAGCGCCGCCCGGTGACCAAGGAACTGCTGCTCCGCGCCAAGCCGCACGTCATCGGCACCCAGGAGGGCCTCTACTCGCAGCTCCGCGACATCGAGTCCGACCTCGGCGCGGACTACGACTGGATCGGCACGGGCAGCGGCGGCGGCAGCCGCGACGAGTTCATGGCGGTCTTCTACGACACCAAGAGGCTCCTCCCCCTGGAGTACGAGCACTTCTGGCTCTCGGACACCCCGTACGTCATCGCGTCCAACACCTGGGGCGGCCGCTCGGTCCGCATGGCCACCTGGGTCCGCTTCAAGGACCTGAACACCGGCGGCGAGCTGTACGTCCTCGACACGCACCTGGACCACATCAGCCAGAACGCGCGCGCCCGCTCGGCGACGCTGATCGCCGAACGCGTCGGCCGCCTCAACGCCTCCCTGCCCGTCGTCGTGACGGGCGACTTCAACGCCACCGCCCACAAGAACGTCGTCCACGACACGCTGCTGCGCGCCGGTCTCGTCGACACCTGGGACGTGGCGAAGCAGCGGGGCAGGGCGTACGCCACGTACCACGGCTACAAGCCGCTCACGCCGAACGGCAACCGCATCGACTGGATTCTGACGCGGCCCAGCGCGCAGGTCCACGCGGTGTCGATGAACACGTTCTCGCTCGGCGGGCAGTACCCGAGCGACCACCTGCCGGTGCAGGCGACCCTGACGCTGTGACGCGCGAAGGCCCCCGTCACGCCACACGGGCGGGACGGGGGCCTCGTACGCGCGACGGGATCAGCCCTTGCGGGTCTTGACCTCTTCGGTGAGCGCGGGGACGACCTCGAAGAGGTCGCCGACCACGCCGTAGTCGACCAGGTCGAAGATCGGGGCCTCGGCGTCCTTGTTGATGGCCACGATGGTCTTCGAGGTCTGCATGCCCGCGCGGTGCTGGATCGCACCGGAGATGCCGGAGGCGATGTAGAGCTGCGGGGAGACCGACTTGCCGGTCTGGCCCACCTGGTTGGAGTGCGGGTACCAGCCGGCGTCGACGGCGGCGCGGGAGGCGCCGACGGCGGCACCGAGCGAGTCGGCGAGGTTCTCGATGATCGAGAAGTTCTCGGCGCCGTTGACGCCGCGGCCGCCGGAGACCACGATCGCGGCCTCGGTCAGCTCGGGGCGTCCCGTCGACTCGCGCGGGGTGCGCGCGACGACCTTGGTGCCGGTGGCCTTCTCGGAGAACGAGACGCTGAGGGCCTCGACGGTGCCCGCGGCCGGGGCGGCCTCGACGGCGACCGAGTTCGGCTTGACCGTGATGACCGGGGTGCCCTGCGAGATGCGGGACTTGGTGGTGTACGAGGCGGCGAACACGGACTGCGTGGCCACCGGGCCCTCGTCACCGGCCTCCAGGTCGACGGCGTCGGTGATGATGCCGGACTTGATGCGGACCGCGAGGCGGCCCGCGATCTCCTTGGCCTCGGCCGAGGAGGGCACGAGCACGGCGACCGGGGAGACGGCCTCGTACGCGGCCTGGAGCGCGTCCACCTTCGGTACGACGAGGTAGTCGGCGAACTCGGGGGCGTCGGCGGTGAGGACCTTGACCGCGCCGTGCTCGGCGAGCGTGGCGGCGGTGGCCTCGGCGCCGGCACCCAGGGCGACGGCGACGGGCTCGCCGATGCGGCGGGCCAGGGTCAGCAGCTCAAGGGTGGGCTTGCGGACGGCGCCGTCCACGTGGTCGACGTAGACGAGAACTTCAGCCATGGGACTTCAATCTCCTGCGAGTGCGAAGAATCTGGGAGGCGGTTGGCGGGCTCTTCGAGCCTCTGGGCCGGCCTGGGCATACCCCGGGCCCGCCGGCGGCTAGATGAACTTCTGGCCCGCGAGGTACTCGGCGAGCTGCTTGCCGCCCTCGCCCTCGTCCTTGACGATCGTGCCGGCCGTGCGGGCCGGACGCTCGGTGGCGGACTCGACCTTGGTCCAGGCGCCCTCAAGACCGACCTCTTCGGCCTCGATGTCCAGGTCACCGAGGTCGTACGCCTGCACCGGCTTCTTCTTGGCGGCCATGATGCCCTTGAAGGACGGGTAGCGGGCCTCGCCCGACTGGTCCGTCACGGACACGACGGCCGGCAGGGACGCCTCGAGCTGCTCGGAGGCGGCGTCACCGTCACGGCGGCCCTTGACGACGCCGTCCTCGACGGAGACCTCGGAGAGCAGGGTGACCTGCGGGACGCCCAGGCGCTCGGCGAGGATCGCAGGCAGCACACCCATCGTGCCGTCGGTCGAGGCCATGCCGGCGATGACCAGGTCGAAGCCGGTCTTCTCGATCGCCTTGGCGAGCACCAGCGAGGTGCCCATGACGTCGGTGCCGTGCAGGTCGTCGTCCTCGACGTGGACGGCCTTGTCGGCGCCCATGGAGAGCGCCTTGCGCAGCGCGTCCTTGGCGTCCTCGGGGCCGACGGTCAGCACGGTGATCTCCGCGTCGTCCGCCTCGTCGGCGATCTGCAGCGCCTGCTCGACGGCGTACTCGTCGAGCTCCGACAGCAGGCCGTCGACGTCGTCCCTGTCGACGGTCAGGTCATCGGCGAAGTGCCGGTCGCCGGTGGCGTCGGGCACGTACTTCACACAGACAACGATCCTCAAGCTCACGCCGGCTCTCCTACTGCATCGTCTTTACTGGGCTGCTGCCTTGGCTTCGGCCACTGCCTTCTTGCAGGCAGCATAGGCGCCTGAAGCGGTGGACTCCGGTCGGGGAGGCCCCTGCTCCGATCGAAATATTACTCATGAGTACACCCAGTTCATTCCCGCTGAGCAAGCGCTTTGAACTGTGACCTTCCCAACGCCGCGCGATCGGCCGCGAACCCCCGTTTCCGGGAACTCTCAGTCGCGCAGCGCGTTGAAGCGTCCGTGGTGGTACAGGAGCGGCCGTCCCTCGCCCGCCGGGTCCCCCGCGACGGCCTCCGCGAGGACGAGCCGGTGGTCGCCCGCGGGCACCCGCGCCACGATCCGGCAGACCATCCAGGCGAGCGTGCCGCCGAGCACCGGTACCCCTTCGGGCCCCTCGTGCCACTCGGTGGGCGCGCCGAAGCGGTCGGCTCCGCTGCGCGCGAACGTGCCGGCGAGCTCCCGCTGGTGCTCGCCGAGTATGTGGACGCCGACATGCTCGGCCGCGCTGACGGCGGGCCAGCTCGACGCGCCGGTGCCGATGCCGAAGGAGATCATCGGGGGCTCGGCGGAGACCGAGGTGAGCGAGGTGGCCGTGAAGCCGACGGGGCGGCCGCCGTGGGCCGCGGTGATCACGGCGACCCCCGCCGCGTGCCGCCGGAAGACCGAGCGCAGCAGGTCGGGGGTGGCCGTGCGGGCGCCGATGGCGGGCGATGCCGTCACTGAGTCGTCCTCATGGAAGGGGGTCCCTGGACATGTGAGCAGGCTCGCGACAGTCGGCTCGTACAGTCAAGCCCAGCCCTGCGGATGAAAGATGCGTCACTGACCGGCGCTCCGCCGCTCGGGCCGCGGGGGGTCATACGGCCTCCCCGAGCGCGGCGATCACATCGGCCTTGCGGGGCTGTCCCGCGGCGCGGCGCACCACGTGGCCCAGCGCGTCGAGGACGAACACGGTCGGCGTCTTCTCGACCCGCAGCTCCCGTACGAGTGCGAGGTGCTCCTCGGCGTCGATCTCCACGTGGGCCACGCCGGGAACCATCCCGGCCACGTCCGCGAGGACCGCGCGAGTGGCGCGGCAGGGCCGGCAGAAGGCGCTGGAGAACTGCACGAGCGTCGCCCGTTCCCCCAATTCCTCCCCGATGTCCGCCGCGCCGAGCCGTTGCCCGATGTCGCCTCCTGGCACGTACTGCCTCCCGCCCGCGCATTCCTTGATCCGGTTCCGTCCCAGTTCAGCGCTTGTGCGGCCGTAAGAATTCCGACGTGACGAGAATCTCCCGGATTGGCGGCACCAAGGCTGGTCACTCGTCCGTTCTTGGGGCACGATCTGCGCAACGCCGAAAAACCTACGGCTGCGTAACCTCCCGCCGGGAGCCCCCTCCCAAGGCAGACACGAAGGGCCCTCCCCACCCATGGCAGAGCTTGTCTACCGTCCGGTCATCGGTGCCGCGAAAACGCTGTTCAAGGCATGGGACCTGAAGATCGACTGCAAGGGGTCGGAGAACATCCCACGCACCGGCGGCGCGGTCCTCGTCAGCAACCACATCAGCTATCTCGACTTCATCTTCGACGGCCTCGCCGCCCTGCCGCAGAAGCGGCTGGTGCGCTTCATGGCCAAGGAGTCGGTGTTCCGGCACAAGATCTCCGGGCCGCTGATGCGCGGGATGAAGCACATCCCCGTCGACCGCAAGCAGGGCGAGACGGCGTACGCGCACGCGCTCGACTCGCTGCGCTCCGGGGAGATCATCGGCGTCTTCCCCGAGGCGACGATCTCGCAGTCCTTCACGCTGAAGTCCTTCAAGTCGGGCGCCGCGCGCATGGCCCAGGAGGCGGGCGTCCCGCTCATCCCGATGGCCCTGTGGGGCACGCAGCGGCTGTGGACCAAGGGCCAGCCGCGCAACTTCAAGCGCAGCCACACGCCGATCACGATCCGGGTGGGCGAGCCCATCGAAGCACCCAAGGACCAGTACGCGGGCGCGATCACTCGGCGGCTGCGCGAGCGGTGCCAGGAGCTGCTCGAAGCCGCCCAGCGCGCCTATCCCGTACGCCCCAAGGGCCCTGACGACACGTGGTGGATGCCGGCGCACCTCGGCGGGACGGCGCCGACCCCTGCCGAGGTGAAGGCCCTCGAGGCCGGCTGAGTCACTCGGGCGCCCGGAGCGTGTCGGGCAGGTTCTCCCACAGGTACGACCTGTCAGGGGCGCTCCGCATGACCCGCAGGACACCCGGGTCCGGCACGGCGTAGAGGCCCGGGTGGTCCACCTCGCCCGCGTCGGTGTCCGGTGTCCAGGCCAGCCGCTCCCCCGTGAGGGAGAACCGCGCGTCGACGCCCGGCTTGTTGCCGCGGCAGTCCTGCCGGTGCCAGGCGCCTCGGAACCGCACGGCGACGAGCCCGTGCAGGCAGTGCCCGGTTCCCCCGTCGTAGGCCAGCCGCTGATAGCAGAGCGCGGCCGGGATGTCCTCGGCGCGCAGCAGCGCGGCCAGGGCGTGTGCCTTGGCGTGACAGATGCCGGTGCGCTGTTCGAGGACGTCCGAGGCCCGCCAGGTCACGCGCATGTCGCCGCTGTCCGCGGAGTGCGGAACGGTGTCCCGTACGTGGACGTATGCGGCGCGGGCGTACGCGTAGGAATCCGTGGCCTCTCTCGCGAGGCGTGCGGCGGTCTCGCGTACGACGGGGTGATGGTGGTCGATGGCCTCGTCGGCGGCCAGATACGCGGACAGGTCGGGGTCTCGCTGGATGAGCTGCATGGCACGCGAGCATAGAAATACGACCCACCGTCAGTCAATGACTTTACGATGGGCCGCATAACTATGCAGCGCCTTGCGGGGTGGCCCGGGCGGCGGTCAGCCCGCCATCTCTTCCTTGAGCGCCGCGAGGAACCCGTCGACGTCCTCCTCGCGCGTGTCGAACGCGCACATCCAGCGCACGTCCCCGGCCGCCTCGTCCCAGAAGTAGAAGCGGTAGCGCTTCTGGAGCCGCTCGCTCACGTCGTGCGGCAGCCGGGCGAAGACGGCGTTGGCCTGCACGGGGTGGAGGATCTCCACGCCGTGCACCGATCGGACGCCCTCCGCGAGGCGCTGCGCCATCGCGTTGGCGTGCCGGGCGTTGCGCAGCCACAGGTCCTTGGCGAGCAGCGCCTCCAACTGGACGGAGACGAAGCGCATCTTCGAGGCGAGCTGCATCGACATCTTGCGCAGGTGCTTCATGTGGCGCACCGCGTCCTGGTTGATGACGACGACGGCCTCGCCGAACAGCGCGCCGTTCTTCGTGCCGCCGAGCGACAGGATGTCGACGCCCACCGCGTTCGTGAACGTCCGCATGGGCACGTCGAGAGCCGCCGCGGCGTTGGCTATCCGGGCGCCGTCGAGGTGCACCTTCATGCCGAGCTGGTGCGCGTGGTCGCAGATCGCGCGGATCTCGTCGGGCGTGTAGAGCGTGCCGAGCTCGGTGTTCTGCGCGAGGGAGACGACCTGCGGCATGGCCCGGTGCTCGTCGTCCCAGCCGAAGGCCTGCTTGTCGATCAGCTCGGGCGTGAGCTTGCCGTCCGGCGTCGGCACCGTGAGCAGCTTGAGCCCCGCCATGCGCTCGGGGGCGCCGCCCTCGTCCACGTTGATGTGCGCGGACTCGGCGCAGATCACCGCACCCCAGCGGTCGGCGAGCGCCTGGAGCGCGACGACGTTGGCCCCCGTGCCGTTGAACACCGGGAACGCCTCGGCGGTGGGTCCGAAGTGGCCGCGGATCACCTGCTGGAGGTGGGCCGTGTAGTCGTCCTCGCCGTACGCGATCTGGTGGCCGCCGTTGGCCAGTGCCAGGGCGGCCATGACCTCGGGGTGCGCGCCCGCGTAGTTGTCGCTCGCGAAGCCCCGCAGGCCGACGTCGTGGTGACGCCGGGCGTCGGTCTTCGGAGGGTTCACGGCTTCCCTGGCGGCGGTCACGGCGGCCCGGTCGCGTTCGGTCACGGCTTCTCTGTCAGCCACAGGCGGTTTCCGTTCACTTCACCGGCGGGCCGCTCCCAGACGTCGGCGATGGCATCGGCCAGCTCCTTGACGTCCGTGAAGCCCGCGAACTTCGCGTTGGGCCGCTCCGCGCGCATCGCGTCGTGCACCAGCGCCTTGACCACCAGGATGGCAGCCGCCGCACGCGGGCCCTGCTCGCCCCCCGCCTTGCGGAAGGCGTCGGCGAGGGCGAGCGTCCAGGCCTCGGCCGCCGCCTTGGAGGCCGCGTACGCCGCGTTGCCCGCGGTCGGCTTGGAGGCGCCGGCCGCGCTGATGAGCAGATAGCGCCCGCGGTCGCTGCGCCGCAGCCCCTCCTCGAAGGCGAGGGTGGTGTGCTGGACCGTGCGGATCAGGAGCTTCTCCAGGAAGTCCCAGTCGGCGAGGTCGGTCTCGGTGAAGCTCTTGCTGCCGCGCCAGCCGCCGACGAGATGGACCAGGCCGTCGATCCGCCCGAACTCCTTCTCCGTGCGCGTCGCCCACTCCCGGGCCGCGTCCAGGTCCAGCAGATCGACCGTGTCGCCTATGACGGTGGCGCCGCCGTGCGCGTACCGGGCGGCGTCCACGGCTTCGGCGAGGCGGACCGGGTCGGCGTCGGAGGCCACGACCGTGGCTCCCGCCTCGGCGAGCCTCAGCAGAGCGGCTCGTCCGGCGGGTCCTGCGGCTCCGGCCACCGCGACCACGGCCCCATCGAGTGCGGACATCTTCCTCGCCTCCTCCTGGCGGCCGCTCACGCGGCGACCTTCTCGGCGCCCGAGGAAGCAGTGATCCCCTTGGTGGAGGCGATCACGTGCTTCAGCTTCTTGGAGAGCGCCTCATAGAACATGCTGAGCGGAAACTCGTCGGGAAGCACCTCGTCCACCAGTTTGCGCGGCGGCAGCGAGGTGTCCAGGGCGTCCGGGCCCTTGGCCCAGCGGGATCCCGGGTGCGGGGCGAGATACGTCGACACCAGATCGTACGCGGCGAACCAGTGGACCAGCTTCGGGCGGTCGATGCCCGCGCGGTAGAGGTCCTCGATCTCGCCGCAGAGCTGGTTGGTGATCTGCGGCGCGCGCTCCCAGTCGATCCTGAGCTGGTTGTCGGTCCAGCGGACGACGTCGTGCTTGTGGAGGTACGCGAAGAGGAGCTGGCCGCCGAGCCCGTCGTAGTTGCGTACGCGCTCGCCGGTGACCGGGAAGCGGAACATCCGGTCGAAGAGCACCGCGTACTGCACGTCGCGGCCCTGCGGGACGCCGTCGGCCTCCAGCTTCACGGCCTCCTTGAAGGCGGTGAGGTCGCAGCGCAGCTCTTCGAGGCCGTACATCCAGAACGGCTGGCGCTGCTTGATCATGAAGGGGTCGAAGGGCAGGTCGCCGTGGCTGTGGGTGCGGTCGTGGACCATGTCCCACAGGACGAACGCCTGCTGGCAGCGGTCCTGGTCGCCGACCATCGCGCGGATGTCCTCGGGCAGTTCCAGGCCGAGCAGGTCCACGGCGGCCTCGGTGACGCGGCGGAAACGGGCCGCCTCGCGGTCGCAGAAGATGCCGCCCCAGGAGAAGCGCTCGGGCGCCTCGCGGACCGCGATGGTCTCCGGGAAGAGGACGGCCGAGTTGGTGTCGTACCCGGAGGTGAAGTCCTCGAAGGTGATGCCGCAGAACAGCGGGTTGTCGTAGCGCGTGCGCTCAAGATCGGCCAACCACTCGGGCCAGACCATGCGCAGCACGACCGCTTCGAGGTTGCGGTCGGGGTTGCCGTTCTGCGTGTACATCGGGAAGACGACGAGGTGCTGCAGGCCGTCCTCGCGGTGCGCCGCGGGCTGGAAGGCCAGCAGCGAGTCGAGGAAGTCCGGCACCTCGAAGCCGCCGTCGGACCAGCGGCGCAGGTCGCCCACGAGGGCCTTGTGGTACGCGGCGTCGTGCGGCAGCAGCGGGGCGAGCTCCTCGACCGCGGAGACGACGCGGTCCACGGCGAGATCGGCCACGGCCCTCGCCGGGGCGCCCTCCGCGTCGAAGTCGATGGAGCCGTCCTGCGACTGCCAGGGCCTGATCTCCTCCACGGCCTCCTTGAGCACCGGCCACGCCGGGTGGTCCACCACCCGCTCCTCAGCGGAAGGAACCGCACCCTCCGTACCCGCCTGCACAAGAATTTCCGTCATGACCCACCTTCCACGGGAGAACCTCGCGTATGGACACCGTATGCGTGCATGGTTCTCCGCGACAAGGGGGGGGGCCGGGAAAGTATCCTGCACAACCCCCCATTCACCGCAGTTCTTCCTGCCTCACGGGGCTGGGGCGGCTGCTTCTGCCACGGCGGTGGGGCGGTGGGGTTCGGTGACGGCGTACTCGGCGGGGCGGCGGCGGGCGCGGTCGGCGTCGGGGCGCCGTGGTCTCGCTACCGCGGCAAGTGCGCCCGTACCGTTTTGCCCTGGGGACCCGTGCTGACCGTTACCGCCCTGGCCAGGCCTCGGACCATGGGCCAGCCGAAGCCGCCCGTGCCGCCTGCCAGGTCCGGGGTGCGCTCTCGTGGGGGGCGGGGGTCCGCGTCGGTGACGGCTACCGTCACCGTCTGCCGGTCGGCCGCGAGCCGCAGCGAGCACGAGGTGCCGTGGGCGTGCCGTACCGAGTTGGTGACGAGTTCGGAGACGGTGAGTTCGACGCTCGCCGCCGCCTGCTCCTCCAGGGCCGGACTGAGTCCGCCGAGAAAGGCGCGGGCGAAGTCCCGTGCCTGCGCCACGACTTCCGGCCGGTTGCCGAAGACCGCGCGGTCCAACGGCCTGACACTGTGCCGTGCATGGTCCGTCCGCATACGCCCCTCCTCGTTCAGGGGTGGACTGTACGAAAGACCCTCTTGCCCCCGAACCCGGGTCTTTAACGTGCACGTCTTTAACGTGCACGGCCGCCCCCTGCCGCCCCTCCGCACCACCGCCCGGGAGCCGTGTGGCCCACGTCACCCGACTCCGCGCCGTCGTCGGGGACATGAAGCGCGGAAGGAGGGGTAACCGGGCGCCACCAGCCCGTAGGAGAGGACGTCGGCTGGCGAACTGAGAGGTTGACATGACGATGGCCATCGGAACAAAGACGGATACCGGCGTCGCGGAGGTGCCGGCGGTCACGGACCTGCCGGAGATCGTCGACCCGCAGGCGGTGTCGCCGAAGGACGCCCGCGCCCTGTCCCAGTTGTTCTTCGACCAGCTCGCCGTGTTGGAGGAGGGGACACATCAGCACCAGTACGTCCGCAACACGCTGATCGAACTGAACATGTCCCTGGTCCGTTACGCCGCAGGGCGGTTCCGCAACCGCAGCGACGAGATGGAGGACGTGGTCCAGGTCGGCATGATCGGCCTCATCAAGGCCATCGACCGATTCGAGCTCTCCCGCGAGGTCCAGTTCGCCACGTTCGCGGTCCCTTACATCGTCGGTGAGATCAAGCGCTTCTTCCGTGACACGTCCTGGGCCGTGCACGTTCCCCGCCGCCTCCAGGAGGCCCGGGTCGAACTCGCCAAGGCCACGGAGGAGCTCAGCAGCCGCCTCGGCCGCTCCCCCACGGTCGACGAGCTGGCCGCGCTGATGAACCTGACCCCCGAAGAGGTCACCGAGGCCCGCCTCGCCTCCAACGGCTACAACTCCTCCTCTCTCGACGCGGTCCTGCACGGCGACTCCACCGACGAGACGCCGCTGGCCGACTTCATAGGCGAGATCGATCCCGGCCTGGAGCTGGTGGAGGACTTCCACGCGCTCGCGCCCCTCATCGCGGAGCTGCCCGAGCGCGACCGCGAGATCCTGCATCTGCGCTTCGTGGAGGAGCTGACCCAGTCCCAGATCGGCGAGCGCCTCGGCGTCTCCCAGATGCAGGTGTCCCGGCTGCTCTCCCGGACCCTGGCGAACCTGCGCGAGGGCATGCTTCCCGCCGCCACCGGCTGATCGCAGCAGCCATCCGTCCCCGTCGCCCGCCCCGCGCATGCGGGCCGGCGGGGACGGAGGCGTTCCTGGGGGTACGAGGCCGCCGACCGCCGGGAAGCGAGGGCCCCCTGTCCGGCATATGGTGCTTTCATCGCCGCCGCCCCCGTTCCGGAAGGCCGCCATGCACCCCTCCCTCACCCCGGACGTACTCGCCGACCTCCGCAGGCCGCGCCCCTACCCCGCGGTCACGGTGCTGCTGCCCACCCACCGCGCGGGACCGGAGAAGGCACAGGACGCCGTGCGGCTGCGCAATCTGGTGGCCGAGGCAGGCAAGCGGCTCCGGGAAGACCCCGCCGTCACCCAGGAGCGCCGGGCCGAGGTCGTCACGGCGCTGGACCGCGCGGTGGCCGAGATCGACCCGGTGCACACCGAGGACGGCCTCGCGCTCTTCGCCGCGCCGGGCGAACACCAGGTGTGGTCGCTGGCCCGGACGGTGCCCGCGCGCGTGGTGCTCTCGGACACCTTCCTGACCCGCAACCTCGTGGCGGCCCAGGCCGCCGAGCACGCCTACTGGCTGCTCGCCGTAGCCGCCGGCCGCGTCACGCTGTGGGACGGCACGGCGGCGGACGTCACCGAGCACGCGGCCGACGGCTTCCCGCTGACCCGTGACCTCGACGACCCCGACGCCGAGCGCAAGGAACGGATCGGCGATCTGCCGAGCACCTTCCGCTCCGAGCACACCCGCGGCTTCCTGCGCGAGGCGGTCCGGGCGATCGGCGGCATCCTCGCCGTCCGGCCCCGGCCCGTGTACGTCGCCGGGGAGGCCGCCGCCCTCTCCCTCCTCGACGAGCTCGGCATGTTCACCGAAGGGGCCACGCCCGTCCCGTACGGCGGGCTCGCCGGGGGCACGGCGGCGGAGGTGCGGCAGGCGATGGCGCCCCTGCTCGCCGCGCGGGACGAGTCGGAGCTCGGCACCACGCTCCGCGAGCTGGAGGACGCCCGCGACCACAAGCGGCTCGCCGCGGGGCTCGACGAGGTCTGGCACCACGCCACGGAGGGACGGGTGCGGCTGCTCGCCGTGGAGGACACCTACCGGGCGACCGTACGAGAGGCGGACGGGCATCTCGTACCGGCCGACGCCGATGATCTGGACGCCCACGACGACATCGTCGACGAAGTGGTGGAACAGGCCATGGAAACGGGCGCGCAGGTCCGCTTCGTCCCGGCGGACGCCCTCGCCGGACAGGGCCGGATCGTCGCCGCCCTGCGGTACTGAGGCACGGCGGCGGCCCGATCTACCGCTTCTGTCCGGGTGTGGACGCCGGGTGGTCGTCGCGGGTCAGCCGCGCCGCCAGATGGTGGCGCAGCGGGACCCCGACCGCCGCGAGGTCGTGCTCGAAGGTGAGCGTGCCGGGCCCGGCCAGAGTGTAGCGGCGGCGCGTGGCGTCCACCTGTTTGGCGGTGGGGGTGAGGGCCACCTCGTGGGTGGCGAGGTCGACCGTGCCGTCGGCCGCCCGGCCGACGGAGATCTCCGCGATGCCGGTGGGCTGCGTGATCAGCGCCTCCACCCGGCCTTCGGGCTGTAGCCGCCACCAGCCGCTCTCCCTGGCCGAGGGGCGCAGCGGCCGTCCTTCGGCGTCGGTCAGCCAGGCCCGGGAGTCGTAGCGGAGGAAGGGGCGCCCGTCGTGGCTGAAGGTGACCTCCTGCTCGTAGGTGAAGTCCTCGTCGAGCGTCGGGTACTCGCCGCGGCCCGTGCCGCGCCAGGTGCCGAGGAGGCCCAGCACGGGTGCCAGCAGGGCGTGCGCGGCGGGCGCCCCGTCCGCGTGGACGCTGTCGGGGTAGGGATTCCCGGGTGCGGGATCGAACACGGTGCGCTCCTGAATTCGGGGTAGTGGGGGGCAGGACAGGAAGCCTAGGGCCGCGTCCGGGGTACTCATCGCTCGGAGCACCACCGCACGGGCGCACCAGGCGCACCACCGGGCGCACCACCGCGTGAACCGAGAAGGAGCACAGCCATGGCGAAGAAGGCCGAGTCGGGCGACGTCGTCGCCCTGATTCTCCGGGACCACCGGCGGATGGAGGACCTCTTCCGCCTCATGCGCAGCGTGGAGGAGGACCGTGCCGCGGCGCTGCGTGAGTTCGCCGACCTGCTCATCGCGCACGCGCTCGCCGAGGAGGCCGAGGTCTACCCCGCGCTCAAGCGGTACCGGGACATCGAGAACGGCGAGGTCGAGCACGGCGTGGAGGAGCACGAGGAGGGCAACGAGGCGCTGCTCGCCCTCCTGGAGGTCGACGAGGTGGGCTCCGACGAGTGGGACGAGAAGCTGGAGAAGCTCGTCGAGGCGGTGACCCACCACGCCGACGAGGAGGAGCGGACGATCCTCAACGGCGCGCGCGAGAACGTCGCGACGGAGCGCCGCGAGGAGCTGGGAGCCGCCTTCGCCGAGGAACGCGCCAAGCAGCTCGAACAGAACTGCGGCCGCGTCGAGAACGTCCGCCGCGTCGTGAAGTCCTAGGCAAGGGAGCGCAGCACGTCCTCCGTGCGTGCCTTCAGCCAGGCCGTCATGCTGCCCAGTTCACCGGAACGGTCCATGCGCACCGAGAAGGCCACCGCCGCGTGGACCGCTCCGACGGAGACCGGCACCGCGGCGGACGCGTAGCCGATGGCGAGTTCCTCGAGCTCCACCACCGGGGAGAACGGCGGGATCCGGGCCAGCTTGCGCAGGGCCGCCTCGGTGTCGGCGGCCGTATGGGGGGTGAGCGGCTCCACGGGGTGGCGTGCCAGGTGCGCCCGCTGCTGCTCTTCCCCGAGGCGGGCGAGGAGGCTCTGCCCCGCGGCATGCGCGTAGGCGGTGGCGGAGAGCCGCTCCGGGTCGGCGGGTAAGCCGCAGAGCGGGTGCCAGGAGACCGCGGTGACGTCGATGTCACCGGCCCGGTGCACCACGAGGTAGGTGACGGTGTGCAGGTCCCTGCCGATGCTGTCGAGCCAGGTCTGCACGAACTCCCTGTTCGGGACGGACGTGACCACCGGAGGGGGCAGGAGGTAGTGCCCGTACTCGTTGAAGACGGCCCCTTCGTGCTGGAGCGTGCGCAGCAGGTGGTAGGCGGTGGCCAGGGGCAGCCGGGTGTCGCGGGCCAGCTGTTTGGCCGTCGCCCGGCCCCCGTGGTGCTCCAGCGCCGAGAGCAGGCGCAGGGCGCGCTGGACCGAACCGATGAGCGTGGGTCCGTTGGCGGACTTCCGCGTCGAGTCCTGCAAGATCTCTCCTCACGATTGTCCCGGGGCCACGCCCGGTGAGGATCTTGGAAGTGCTTCGCGAGGCGGCCGGCGGGGCCCCCTAGCGGAGCGTGGTGAGCTTCGCCCGCAGCCTCGCGAGGGTACGGGTCAGGATGCGGGAGACGTGCATCTGGGAGATGCCCAGCTCCTCGCCGATGGCGCTCTGGGTCATCTCCGCCGAGTACCGCATGGCGAGGATGTGCCGGTCGCGGTCGGGGAGTTCGGCGATGAGCGGCTTGAGCGCGTGCAGGTCCTCGACCTTCTCCAGGCCGGCGTCCGGGCGGCCGATGTGGTCGGAGAAGGCGCCCTCGAAGTCGGCCGGCTGGTCCAGGGAGGTGCTGGCGTAGCCGTTGGCGGCGATCAGCCCCTCGGCCACCGTCTCCACGTCGAGGTCCAGGTGCCGGGCGATCTCGGAGGCGGTCGGCGCCCGGCCGTACTCCTGTTCCAGGCCGGCGGTGGCCCTGGTCAGGTCGGCGCGGAGCTCCTGAAGGCGGCGCGGGACGTGGACGGCCCACGTCGCGTCGCGGAAGTACCTCTTGATCTCGCCCATGACCGTCGGCATGGCGAAGGTCGGGAACTCGATGCCGCGCCCCGGGTCGAACCGGTTGATCGCCTTGATGAGCCCGATGGTGCCGACCTGCACGACGTCCTCGTACGACTCCCCGCGCGCGCCCACGCGACGTACGGCGTAACGCACCAGGGCGAGGTTGAGCTCCACCAGCGAGTTGCGCACGTACGAGTACTCGGGCGTGCCCTCCTGGAGAGCGCCGAGCCGCGCGAAGAGGGCCTTGGAGAGCTCCTTGGCGTCGGCGGCGGCCACCGAGGCGGCGGGGGCGGGCAGTTCGGGCGGCGGTGCCGCCCCGCCCGCGCGCGGGCCGGCGGTCCCACGTTCGGCGCAGGCCGTGCCACCTGCGCCCGCACCGGTCGTTGTCGTCATCCTCGCTCCTGAGGCGATCCAGGACACTCCCCCGGCGGGGAAGCACGTCGTGGACTGCCGGGTACCCCCGATCCTCCGTCACATTCACCCGTTTTTCACGCTCAGTGAGAAGACGGTCACGCTTCGCGCGCCGGAGCGGCCGGCGGCCAGACCGGACGGTGCGCCTCCGGCAGCTCGCCCAGGGCGAGGCCGACGGTCCGGTGACTGGGGATCAGATCGGTGCTGCCGGTGCGGGAGAGGAGTTCGGTCAGCCGCCGCCCCGCGCCCGCGAGCAGCAGCTTCCCGCCGCGGCGTTGCAGCAGCCACCGCATGGCGAGCAGGCAGTTGAGGCCCCGTGAGTCGCAGAACGACAGGGCGGTGGTGTCCAGGACCAGGTGCCGGTGGCCCGCGTCGACGCAGGCGCCAAGCGTGCCCATGAAGAGTTCCTCGGCGCCCCGGTCGAGTTCGCCGGTGACCCGCAGGACAGCGCAGTCCTCGCAGCTCGCGAGCTGCGTGATGATCAGACGGTGCGCCTGCGTCGACATCGGCGCCTCCCTGCTCCCCGCGGCGCCGCACCGCTCGCGGTGTCCGGTGATGGGCACTCCTACGGGGGATTGTGCCCCGCATCTCGCCGGGCAGCGGAGCGTTTGCGTTTTCTCGCGCCCACGCCGCCCACGGCGCCCCAACAGCGCTGAGCGATCACGGCGTTCGAATACTCCGGCGGCTCCCGCGGCTACGCTTGTGCGGTCATCGGCCCGCGGGCGGCGAGGAGTTCGGGGGCGCAGCGGTGGAAGGGGAGCGCGTGGACGGCGGCACGGTAGGGCTGCGCATCGCCTCGGCGGTGATCGCCCCACTGCTCAAACGGTTGCTGCTGCCGGCCGCGAAGGCGCCCGGCGCGGAGTTCGGGGACCGCCCCGTCCCCGTACGGCGTCTCATGGCCTTCTCCCGCGAGCACCGCACCCTCACCGAGGACGATCTGCACCGCATCGCGCGGGAGCTGGTGCGCAGGGCCGTGCGGTCGGCCGGTCCGCACGACCCGCCGGTCGGCGCCGACGAGAAGGACGCCGTCGGCCTCGCGCTGACCCGTACGCTGCACGCCCTCGGCGACCTCGACATGAGCGACGTACAGGCCTTCGCGCTGGGGCCGGAGAAGCTGGCCGAGGAGCTGTCGCTGCGGGCGGGCCCGGAGACCCGCAGGCTCCTCAGCGACGACGCCGCCCGTTTCCACGACCGGCTTTTGGAGACGGCCTGTGTGCACGTGGTGCGGTTCTTCAGCGAGCAGCCCGGGTTCGCGGCGCGCACCCAGGTCGAGCAGAGCCGGGAGATCCGCGAGCAGAGCGAACGGCTCCAGCGGATTCTGGAGCGTCTCCCCGACATCTCGGTGCAGGACACCCGCTTCGAGGAGGAGTACGCGCGCTACGTGGTCCAGAGCCACGGCAGGCTGACCATCCACGGCGTCGACCTGCGCGAGCCCGAGGGCCAGGAGTGGCCGCTGGAGAGCGCCTACCTCAGCCTGGAGGCCGTCCCGGTCCGCGGCCCCGGCGAGGGTGCCGCGGCGGCCGACGGCGAACCGGGCACGGACCGCGAGTCGCCCGAGCGCACGGCGGCTCCGGTGGAGGCCGCCCTCGCCACCCACGACCGGGTCCTGCTGCGCGGCGTGGCGGGCACCGGCAAGACGACGCTCGTCCAGTGGCTCGCCCTCACCACCGCACGGCAGGACCGGGTGCCGGGCGGCCTGTCCCAGCTCGTGGGGCGCGTGCCGTTCGTGATGCCGCTGCGCGCCCTGACCCGCAAGGGCGCCGTGCTGCCGATGCCGCAGGACTTCCTGCGCTGGATCGACTGCCCCCTGGTCGGCACCGAGCCGGACGGCTGGGCGGCGCGCGTGCTGCGGCACGGCCGCGCGGTGATGCTCATCGACGGGGCGGACGAGATCCCCAAGGGCGAGCGCAACCGGGTCAAGGCCTGGCTGAAGAAGCTCCTCGCGGTCTTCCCCGGCAACCTGTGGCTGCTGACCTCGCGGCCCTCCGCCCTCGAACAGGGCTGGCTGAAGGGCGAGGGCTTCCGGGAGTTCGCGCTGAGCGAGATGCGCCCCGCCGACATGCGGCGCTTCATCGACCGCTGGCACGCGGCGGCCGGTGCGCCCGCCCGGCTCGGCGAATCGCTGACGCTGGCCCTGCGCAGCAGGCCCGAGCTGAGCCGCCTCGCGACGAACCCGCTGATGTGCGGGCTGATCTGCGCCCTGCACCGGGAGCGCCGCGGCTTCCTGCCCCGTGGCCGCGCCTCGCTCTACGAAGCCGCCCTCGCCATGCTCCTGGAGCGGCGGGACGTGGAGCGGGAGGTCTACGGCAACGGCAGCGACACCCCGCAGCTCGACCAGAAGTCCGCCACGGAACCGCTGCGGCGCCTCGCCTACTGGCTGATCCGCAACGAACGGACCCAGCTCGACCGTGCGGACGCCGTCGACGTCGTACGCCGACTGATGCCCTCGGTCGAACGCCTGACGGAACTCGGCGAGGCCGAGGACGTCCTCCAGTTGCTCCTCGAACGCTCGGGGCTGCTCCGCGAACCGGGCCCGGGGGCCGTCGACTTCATCCACCGCACCTTCCAGGACTTCCTGGGCGCCCAGGCCGTGCTCGAAGAGCGCGACATGGGGATGCTGGTGAACAACGCGCACCTGGAGCAGTGGGAGGACGTCGTGCAGATGGTCGTCGCCCAGGCCCGCCACCACGAGCGCGGCGAGCTGCTCACCCGGCTGCGCGAGCGGGGCGAGCGGGAGAAGGACCCGGCCGTCCAGGCCCGGCTGCGGCTCCTCGCGCTCGCCTCGCTGGAGCAGGCCACCAGCGTCGCGCCCGCCGTGCGCGAGGCCATCGAGAGCCAGGCCGCGCGGCTCCTGCCGCCCCGCAGTCTGCGCGAGGCCAGGGCGCTGGCCCGGACGGGGCCGCTGCTCTTCGGTCTGCTGCCGGCCGCGGACGCCGTGACGGGCGACGAGGAGCTGGCCACCGTGCACGCGATCTGCCAGATCGGCGGGGACGCCGCCATCCCCCGCCTGCGGCAGTTCCTGCACACGGGCCAGCCCGCCGTACGCGCGCAACTGCTGAACCACTGGGACCGGTTCGACACCGCGACGTACGCCGATGAGGTCGTGGGACCGCTCCTCGACATCGCGCCGGACGACCGGGTCACCGTGCGTTCGCGCGAGCAGTTGGAGGCGCTGGGGTCCATGCGGAGCTGTCGGCGCGTCAGCCTTCAGGGTGACTTCTCGGCGGCCGACATCCGCGCCGCGCTCGACCCCCGGCGGCTGCGGGAACTGCTGCTGCGCGACGCCCTCTCCCTGGACTCCCTCGACGTCCTCGACGGCTTCGCGGAGCTGGAGTCGCTGGGGCTGCGCGGGTGCCGCAATGTCCAGGACCCCGCGGCGCTCACCCGGCTCCCCCGCCTGCGCCGCCTCGAACTGCGGGACCTGCCGCGCTTCGAGCCGCTGCACGCGCTGGCCGGGTGCCCGCGGCTCGACACGCTGCTCATCGGCGCGGACGTGCCCTGGCGCGGCCTCGCCGACCTGCCGGGTCCCGACCGGCTGCGGGTGCTGTCGCTGCCGCCGACCGCGACGCGCCTCGCGGACATCGTGGCCTGCCGCGACCTGGGGGAACTGCGCCTGCAAGAGGCGAGCGAGCGGCTCGCGCCCGACTCCTGGGGAGCCCTGCTCGGCGAGCTGACCGAGCTGCGTACGCTCGCGCTGACCGCGGCTCAGCTCAGCGCGCTGCTGTTCGCGCCGCGCACGCGGCTGCCCCAGGTGACCCGCCTGGACGTGCACGCGGGGACCGGAACCGCCGTGCCGTTGCGCAAGATCGCTTTGCGGCTGCCCGGCCTGGAGGAGGTCCACATCGCGGAGGCCGCCGATGTCGACCTCGCCTCGCTCGCCTCGCTGCCCCGGCTGCGCAAGGTCCGCCTGACCTACCCCGGCGACGTACGGGGCGCCGAGACGCTGCCCGGCCACGTCGAGCTCTCCCGTTATCCACAGGCCTGATCAACGGACTGGAAACGGCCTGTCGCCCACGGTAAGTTCTGTCCCTCCAGGCACGGTTGGCACGGGTATCGGCACCACGGAGGCGGGAACCAGTCGGATGAGCAGAGCGGAAGACACCCCGCTGTACGGCAGGGACCCTCTCCTGCGCGCGCTCATCCCCCGGCTCACCGGCCTGAAGTACGACGAGCGGGCCCGTACCGCCAGGGAGTTCCAGCACGACCTGCCCGTCGTCCTGGTGACGGGCCGTCACGGCATGGGGCGCACCGCGGTCCTGCGGGAGCTGGCGGCGCACTACCGCAACCGGCTCCCCCTCGCCCACGTCGGTGTCGCGCCGCCCGGTCCCCCGGCGTTCGCGGCGGCCGCACCGGACGCGGACGCCGCCGTCGCCACCGATCTGGTGGGCGTCCTCACCGAGCTGGCACGGCAGCTCGCGCCGTCCTACCGGCGGCCCTTTCCCGTACTCCTCCCCGGTCTGTTCGCCGTGTCGAGCTGGGAGCCGGGGGACGACTCGGAGCGGGACGCCGTCTGTCTGCGCCTCGCCCGGCTCCTGATCGCCTGCCGGCTGGCCGAAGGGCCCGAGCAGGAGCTGCGGCAGACGTGGGCCGGCGCGGCCGAGGCACGGACAGGGCACCCGGCGTCGGGACCGGCGGCCGTCTCCCGCGCCCTGCACGGCGCCTACACCGACCAGCACCGGGCCGGAGCGGAGCGCGACTGGTACCGCGGGCGCTTCCCCCGCTTCGACGAGGGCACCGACCCCCTGGAGCTGCTCGGCGACTGGTACCACCAGGGCGGCGACTACCGGCGCGCGGTCGAGCAGACGCTGATGGCGGCGCTGCGGCACGACGTCGCGGGCTCGTACGGCCGGTTGCAGCGCTGGAACCGCGAGCCCTGGCCGCTGGTGCTCCTCGACGACGTGCACCTGCCCGCGGGGCGGCGCTTCCTCGACCTGCTCCTCGAACACCGCGCGCACACCGAGTCCCCGGAGCGCGAGGAACTGGTCGTGGTGGCCACCCGGCTCGGCGAGGCGCCACGGAGCGACCCCGGACCCGTCCGGCGCGAACTGGCGGACCTGACCGCCGCCTCGGGCTGGGAGCGCCTCGGCACCTCGCCGTCGGCGGGGCTGCTCACCGTCCCCCTGACGCCGCTGAGCCGCGACGACGTGCTGCCGCTGCTCGCGGCCGGCTCGGCGGGCGCCCCGCTCCACCCGTATCTCGCCTCGGCCCTGCACACGCTGACCGGCGGCCACCCCGCCGCCACGACCACGCTGTGCTCGGCGGTCCGTGCCGCGACCCACGCGGGCCGCGCCGTCGCCCCGCGGGACCTTCTTGAGCTGTGCGCCGAGGACGGCCGCCCCGTCGGCGAGGTGCTCCTCGAACGGCTGCTGCCCGACCGCCGCCAGCGCGACCGGCTCACGCTCCTCTCCCTCGCAAGGGACAGCACGGCCGCCCAGGCCCTCGCGACACGGCTGCGTCTCGAAGGGCCCGAGCAACTGCCCGCGAACGCCGTCACCGACTACCTGGAACAGCAGCACTGGCAGCGCCTCACGCCTCCGGAGAGCCCGCTGGTGACGGATCCGCTGCTGCGGACCCTCCTCGTGCACGAGGCCCGCAGGCTCTCGCCGGGGCCCGAAGACAGCCGCGGCTGGCAGGAGATCCACCGCTTCCTCCAGAACCACCACGCCCAGCGCGGTGAGGGCGGCGAGGCCGACGCCCTGCGGCACATGCTCGCCGCCGGAGGCGTGGAGACGGTGGTGGCCTCCCTCGCGGAGGAGTTCCAGTCCGAGCAGGACGAACGGGGCGCGGGGCACTGGCTGCTGTGCCTGAAGTACGCCGCCACGGCGCCGACGCCGCCCGCCCGCGACTGGGAGGACGACCGCCTGCGCACGGCACTCGGCGCGCTGGACGGCCGCTATGCCCACCTGGACGACGTCGAACGCTGCGTCAACCGCCTGCTGCACGCCCTGTGGTATCTCTCGGAGCCGCACACCGAGCCGGACCCCGACACGTGCGCCGCCATCGAGCACGAGCTGGCCTATCTCTCGCTGCGCCACCCTTCCTGGCGTGTCGCGCTCGGCCAGGCGGCCCGCAGGTGGCCCGCCTCGGCCCGCGACAAGCGCCCTCTTCCGATTCCAGGACAGTGAGGAAGCATGCTGTTCCGTCGCCATCCCCGCGAGTGGGGACCGATCGAGTGGGCCGGCGTCCTCGGCCTCGCCGTGGTCGCCGGAGTGGTGGCCGTCCTTCTCGCCCTCGGGGCACGGGGGCCCGGCAGGTGCGGTGACGACCTGGCCGAGATCGGCGACGACTGCATCGGCGTCACCGCGCACGCCTTCGACGCCGATCCGCGCCTGCGGAGTCTGATCGAGGCGGTCGCCGCCGAGAACGAGAAGGTACGCCGGGACGCCGAGTCCCCCACCGACAACGGCGCCCGCATCCCGTACGTACGCATCGCGCTGATGATGCCCTTCTCCGCGGACGAGTCCAGCGCGATGACCACGGACATGATCCGCCGGGGACTGGCCGGGGCGCTGGCCGCCCAGCAGGAGGCCAACAGCGCCAGCGGGCCGCACTATCAGCTGCTGCTCGCGCCCGACGGGCGCAACCTCGACCAGTGGGAGCCCGTCGTCGAACGGCTCGGCGAGCTCGCCGCGGCCAAGGAGGCCCCGCTGGTCGGGGTCACCGGCATTCCCAGCAGCACGCCCGAGACCCGGCAGGCCATAAAGGCGCTCAGCAAGGCCGGCATTCCGACCATCGGGCCCGTCATCACCGCGGCGGACATGAACGCCGACCAGTTCTTCAAGACCTCACCGAACAACGAGCAGTTCGCCGGTGCCCTGAAGCAGTACCTCAAGGAGGAGCCGCAGACGAAGAAAGGGTTCCTCGTCTGGGACAACCGCAGTGAGGACGTCTACTCGCAGAACCTGCGCGAGGTCTTCGAGAAGCACTTCGGCAAGGCGTACGACTTCAAGGGCGGCCACAACTCCAACTTCACCGGCTCCTCGGGCATGGACAAGGGAATCCCCCGGCGGTTCACCGACGCCGCGCAGAAGATCTGCGCGGCCCGCTCGGACACCGTCTTCTTCGCCGGGCGCGACCAGGACCTGCCCGCCTTCATCAAGCGCCTCGCGCAGGAGGGCGACTGCGGACGCAGTGGGCGGCTGCGGCTCCTCAAGGTGGGCATCGGGCTCGAACCGACCCTCACCACGTACGGGACCGGCCGCTGGCTCAAGGAGGCGGACGCGACGATCGTCGCCGCGTCGTCGGTTGACCCCGCCTGGTGGCAGGAGAAGCACGACCCGCCGCGGGCGCTCGGCCGCTTCATGGACCGCTACAAGACGCTCGACGAGAAGCACGGCTTCGACGACGAGTTCCTGGACGACGGCTACGCGGTGATGTATTACGACGCGTTCACGCTCCTCGCCGACGCCGTCGACCGCACGTACAGCGAGTTCAACGAGGACCGCGAGAACGGCGGGGGCACCGACGGCAAGGGCGGCACGGCCCCGCTGAAGCTCACCAAGAACGACGTCTACAACACCCTCATCATGCCGAGCATCACCGCGACCGGTTGCAGCAACTGCCTGCGGGGAGCGGCAGGCACGTACGGGTTCGAGGGGCCCAAGGTGAACGACCAGTGGGCGGTGTGCAAACCGGTGCCGGTCGTCGAGTACCCGGCCACCGCGCGGGACCGCGACCTGCCGCTGTACCGGACGTTCCGCGGTGGCGGGAAGACCGCCTGCCCGGCCTGACGGTGGCTAGGAGGCTTCTGGTGCGACGCGCTTCTCGAACCAGTGGTGTGCGTACGGCTCGTCGTTGAAGGCGGGGATCTCCCGGTAGCCGTGGGAGCGGTAGAGGCCGATCGCGGCGGTGAGCGCCTTGTTGGTGTCCAGACGCAGGACGTCGCGGCCGTGCCGTACCGCCTGTTCCTCCAGTGCGGCCAGGAAGCGGCGGGCGAGGCCGAGGCCCCTGGCCCGGGGCGCGATCCACATGCGCTTGATCTCCGCCGGGGCGCCGGCCGGCAGCTTCAGGCCCGCGCAGCCGACGGGCTCGCCTCGGTCGCGGGCGACGAGGAACAGGCCGTGCGGCGCCCGGAGTTCTCCCGCGTCCGGCAGCAGGCTGCGCGCGGGGTCGAAGCCGGTGTCGAAGGCTCCCCGCAGTTCGGTGAAGTAGGCGAGCAGGCAGCTCCGGGCGTCGGGGTGGCCGGGGTCGACGACGTCCAGCGTGACGGTCGCGGCGGTCAGCAGCCGGTCGACCTCGGCCATGGCCTCGACGAGCCGGGCCCGCCGGCCCTCGTCGAGCGGGGCCAGGAGTGATTCGGCGAGGTCGTCGCTGCGGGCGTCGAGCAGCGCGTACTCCGCGCGGCCCGCATCGGTGAGCCTGACGGTGCGCACCCGCCGGTCCTCCGGCAGCGGTTCCACCGTCACCAGGCCGTCGGCCTCCAGGGCGCGCAGCAGTCGGCTGACGTAGCCGGAGTCGAGGCCCAGGCGCTCGCGCAGCCCGCGGACGTCCTGGCCCGCTTCGCCGATCTGCCAGAGCAGCCGGGCCTCGCCGACGGGCCGGTGACCGCCGAGGTAGTGGTCGTGGAGTACGCCCACGCGTTCGGTGACGGTGCGGTTGAACCGCCGTACCTGCTCGATCTGCGCCTCGTCCATTGCCTGACTGTAGTCAGACAATGGACGAGGCGTACAGCGCCCCGGTCAGGGCTGGGTGATGTGGCCCGGCGCGGGCAGCCGGGGTGCCGTGGCGGGCTCGTGGATGTCGGCCAGGGCCATGAACAGCAGGGCCACGGCGAGCGCGCCGGGGTCCGGGACGCCGAGGGCGTGGTCGCCCACGTAGCTGGCCCTGCCGCGCCGGGGCCGCAGGGCCGCGGTGGCCAGGGCGCCGCGGATGGCCGCCTGGGCCGCCTCGGTGAGCGGGGCCTCGGCGTCGGCGTCCTCGGCGGACGCGGCGAGCGACTCGGCGGCGGGCGCGAGGGCGTCGACCAGCGTGCAGTCGCCGGGGCTCGCGCCGCCGACGCGGTGGATGGCGGCGAAGCCCGCCTCCGCGGCCCCGGCCAGCGCACCGGCCCCCGGCGCCCCGCCGTCCGCGGGCACGGCGGACGCCAGGTGCTGGAACAGCAGCCCGAAGAGGGGTCCGCTGGTGCCGCCGACGTCGTTGAGGAAGGCTTCGGCGAGGGCGGACGTGCCGTCGAGGCCGCGCTCGTCGGCGAGCTTCACCGCGCGGCGCACTCCGCCGGTCAGGTTGTCGCCGAAGTCCCCGTCGCCCACGAGCTGGTCGAGCTTGGTGAGGTTGTCGCGCACCTGGGCGACGGTGGCGGCGTAGCGGTCGAGGAGGGCGCGGTCGCCGCCGGTGCCCTCGGCGGGAGCAGCCTGTGCGGCCCGGACCGGCGTGCTCGCGGCCGTCTCCTCGGTGGCTCGGGCGCCGTCCAGCGGGCGGGGCAGGACGAGCGGGGTACGGGTGGGGGCCGTCCAGAGATCGGCCCAGCCGTCCTCCAGGCGGGTCAGGGTGAGGGAGAAGCCCGCCATGTCGAGGGCCGCGGTGAAGGTGCCGGGGACGACGAAGACCGGGGTCAGGCCGCGGCCGATCAGCTCGTCGCGCAGCAGGACGCCGATGGCGTTCAGCTCCAGTTCCGTGGTGGCGCCGAGGCCGTTGACCAGGGCGAGCACCTCGCCGGGGCCCTCGGGCAGGGCGTCGAGGAGGTCGTCGGTCATCCGCCGTACGAGGTCGCCGACGGCGGGGCGGGCGATGGTGCGGATGCCCCGCTCGCCGTGGATGCCGACGCCGTAGTCCAGGGTGCCCTCGTCCAGGGTGAACGCCGGGCCCAACGTCGTGGGCGAGGTCTGGGCGCGGGCGGCCACCGCGATGCTGCGGGACCGGGCCACGATCCGCCGTCCGAGCTCGGCCAGCTCCTCCAGGGACGCGCCCCGGTCGGCCGCCGCGCCGAGCAGCTTCTCGACGACCACCGTGGCTGCGGTCCCCCTGCGGCCGGTCGCGCTGTCGGCGCTGTCCGTGGCCAGGTCGTCCTCGACCAGGACGGTGGCCACCGGGATGCCGTCGTGCCGCAGGCGTTCGGCGGCGATCTGGAAGTTGATGACGTCGCCGGTGTAGTTCTTGACGATGTGCAGGACACCGCCGCTCTTGGCCGCGGCGGCGCTGGCCTCGTAGATCTGCCGGTTGTGCGGCGAGGCGAAGACCTCACCGGGACAGACGGCGTCCAGGCCGCCGCGCCCGAGCAGCCCGGTGTGCAGCGGCTCGTGGCCGGAGCCGCCGCCGGAGACCAGCGCGACCGCGCGGTCGGGGTGCGGGTCGCGCGCACGCAGGTACAGCGGCCCGCTGTTCACCTCGATCATGCCGGGATGAGCGAGCGCCAGGCCGCGGGCGGCGGTCAGCACGGGATCGTTCTCCGGGAGGAAGTAGCTCATGTGCGTTCTCCGTAGGGTGCGGGGCGGTCGTCGCGGGCGGTCGTCGCGGCGGTCGGCGGGTGGGTCGAGGGCAGCGGTTCGGTCGTCGGGTGGGGCGAGGGCAGCGGTTCGGTTGTCGGGTGGGGCCGTGGTGGTGTGGTCAGGGGGAGAGACGGGGCGGGCGTGGCTCACCCTGGATGCCGGGCGGCTTCGAAGAACGGCACGCTCGCGTACCGGTACTGCGCGGTTCCGGTCTCCGGCGCCGTGTGCGACGCTGTCAACCTGCACCCGCCCGGCCGGCGAAACACGCAGGGCACGCGGCAGCCACCGGCAGGCAACCCCATCTTTGCGAGGTCTTTACCGTGCCCGACCCGCGACGCGAGGACCTCGGCCGGATGCTGCGCGCCTGGCGGATGGCGCGGGACCCCGCCGAGCTGCCGGGACCCGTACCGTTCCGGGGCCACCGCAGCTACCTCACCCAGCTCGACATGGCCCTGCTGCTCGGCGTCTCAGAACGCTGGTACCGCGCCCTGGAGCGCGGCGAGGACCGCGCCCACGCGCCCGGGATGATCGCCGGCGTGGCCCGCGTCCTCGACCTCGGCCCGGCCGAGGCGGACGCCCTGTACCGCGGCGCGGGGCTCCGGCCGCCGACGCGTCCCGCGGGTTCGGCGCCGCCCGACGAGGCGATGCTCGACCTGCTGCACCAGCAGCGGCGCGTGAGCTGGATCTGCGACCAGGCGTGGGACGTGGTCGCCGCCAACACCGTCGCCGCGCGGCACTGCCCCTGGCTGATGCACCCCGGCGCCAACGTCATGACCTGGGCGTTCTCACCTCAGGCCCGCTATCAGCTCCGGGAGTGGGAGACGAAGTGGGCGGGGCCGCTGCTCGGCCGGCTGCGCCTCGCCTGGCAGCGCTGGCCGGAGAACGAACGCCTGGCCGAGGTGGTGACGGCCGTGCGCGCCGAGCCCGGCGTCGCGGCGCTGTGGGATGCTGCGACCGACCTCGCGCCGCTCGGCGCCGAGCCCCGGCCGGTGTACTTCCCGCTGGTCGCGCCCGACCCGGTCGACGTACGCGTCATGACGTACGGGCGCTTCGACGACACGGCGCACCGCTGGCTCGTCCTGACGCCCGTCGACCCGGCGGTCACCTTCCCCTGAGAGCGCGGGCCCGCCCGGGTCAGTCGGCCGTCGGGCGGTACACGGTGAGCGCCTCGGGGAGCTTGTCGATCAGGAGCGCCGGCGGGGCGGGCGTGACCTCGCCGTCGTATGCCATGTGGGTGCCTTCGGGCAGCCCGGAGATGATCAGGCGCTGCGGCTTGGCGGCGGCGTACACGCGGGTACGGGCGAGCTGGCCCGCGAGGGCGGCGGCGAGCAGCCTGCTGCGGGCGAAGCGGCCCGCGTGCGCGATGCGGACGTCGAGCAGCCCGTCGGCCAGGTCGTGCCGCCGCACCGGGGCGATGCCGACACTGCGGTAGGCGCCGTTGCCCGCGAAGAGCAGCCACATGGAGCGGCGGCGGCCGTTCACCACGGCGCGCAACGGCCGGCCCGTACGCAGGATGCGGACGACGCCGAGCAGTGTGGCGGGCGGGCCGCCGATCTTCGGGGACCAGTGTTCCCTGCTGCGGACGAGCTCGGGGTAGCTGCCGAGGCTGAAGGTGTTGAGGAAGTGGGCCTCCTCGGCGTGGGTCCTGCCCGCGGGGCCGAGCCCGGCCAGCGGCTTGATGCGCCCCACGTCGGCGCGGACCGCACTGCCCCGGCCCACGGCGACGCAGGCGTCCGCGATGGTGTCGACGCCCAGGTCCGCCGCGAAGTGGTTGAACGTGCCGCCGGGCAGCACCATCAGCGGCACGTCGAACCGCAGGGCGGGCGCGACGGCGGCGTTGACCGTGCCGTCCCCGCCGCACACCCCGAGGACGCCGCCGCGCCGGGCCGCGTCCCTGGCCGCCTCCTCAAGGACCTTGGGCAGGGCGCCCGCCTCCTCCTCGTAGAGGATCACCTCGGCGCGCGGCAGTGCGCCCTTGATCTGCCGTACGGGGTCGCCCAGTTGGGGCTGCGCTCCCGATGACGGGTTGACGACCACGATCAGGCCCTCGCCCTCCGGCAGCGCGGGCGCGTCGACGCGGGGCCGTGCGGGCGGCGGAAGCTGGGCGCGGGTGGGCACCATGCCGCGCACCGCGTAGGCGGCGCCTATCCCGAGGGCCGCGCCCACCAGGACGTCCCGCGGGGCGCGCGCGCCGCCGTGGACACGGGCGTACGCCATGGACGCCGCGACCGGGGCCAGGGCCGCGCCCCAGCCGGGCGACTCCAGGGCGGCGCCCGCCGCGAAGGCCACCGCCGAGGCCGCGCGTTCCGAGGGGTACGGGCCGGTCAGCGGCTTGCGGGGCAGGCGCCGGAGCAGGGGGGCCGCCTCGTGGACCGGGCGTGAGCGGCCCACCGCGCTCCTGCTCAGGGTGTTGACGGTGGCCGTCGCCAGGCCCATGGACGTGAGGCCCCGCACCGCCGCGCGCCGCCCCCGCACCCCGCCGAACGCCCACATGCCGGCGGCGACCGAGCAGAACAGCAGCCGGTGGTCGGTGCCGAGCAGCCGTCGGGCGCGATGCCTCAAGAGATCTTTCATGACCCCCGTCTACCCCGGTTGCCGCCCGGAAGGCCGGACAGGGGGAAGCAGTGGGCGGAATCACGGTCGGAAGCGGTGGTTCAGGCGGGCAGGGAGTCGAGCCAGTCGGTCAGGAGCCGGCTCACCTCGGCGGGCCGCTCCTGCTGCACCCAGTGGCCGCAGCCGTCGAGGATGTGCGCGCCGCTCAGGCCCGGCAGGGTGTCGGGGAACGCCTTGATGGCGTCCGCCAGCCAGGTCGTGGAGGCGTCGAGGGCGCCGCCGATGAACAGGCTCGGCACGGTGATGGGCGCCCCCGCGAAGCGGGCCAGGTCCTCCCAGTCCCTGTCCATGTTCCGGTAGCGGTTGAGCGCCCCGGTCAGACCGGTCCGCTCGAATTCTCCCGCGTACACGTCGAGTTCGCCCTCACCCAGCCAGCCGGGCACGGCTCCGGCGGGGAAGCGGTCGCGCAGGGTGCCGCCGGGCGCGGTGAAGTGCGGGTCCGGGGCACCGGGGGCGGGCATCGTGTCGGCGGAGAGCGCGGCGTAGAAGCCCGCGAGCCAGCCGCGGACGTCCGGCTCGATCTCGGCCTCGGCCCGGCCGGGCTCCTGGAAGTACGAGACGTAGAACTCGTCCCCTCCTTCGCCGCCCATGCCCGCGAACACCTCGCTGGGGCGCGGGCCGCCGGGCGGCGTGTACGGGACGCTCATGAGGGCGGCCGCGCGGAAGACGTCCGGCCTGACCAGCGCCGAGTGGGCGGCGATGGTCGCGCCCCAGTCGTGCCCGACAACCACCGCGGTCTCCTCGCCGAGCGCGCGCACCACGGCGGCGTTGTCCTCGACGAGTTCGAGCATCCGGTACGCCGCCACGTCATCGGGCCGGCTGGAGCGCCCGTATCCGCGTACGTCGACGGCGACGGCCCGGTACCCCGCCGCGGCCAGGGCGGGCAACTGGTGCCGCCACGAGTACCAGGACTCGGGGAAGCCGTGCACCAGCAGGACCAGTGGCCCCGAGCCCTGCTCCACCAGGTGGACGCGGCCCGCGGGCGAGGGGACGAGGCGGTGCGTGCGCTCGGCGGCGGCGGTCGGAGTCTGCGGCATGGGCCCTCCCGGGGGCGTTCGGCGAACCGGTGGCGTGCACGACGAGCATGCGGCGGGCGCGACGCCACGACCGATGTTTGTTGCCGATCCGGCAAACTCCGCAGGGCTGTGGGGAGCTACGGTTCATCCCGACCGCAGGACGTCCGCCAGGACCCGTACATGGCCGTGCGGCAGATCCTTGGTCGCCGTGAGCAGGGTCAGCCGGCCCGAGCGCGCGAGGCCGCGCAGGCGCTCCAGGTCGGCCGCGCGGTCGGCGTCGTCGAGTTCCTGCCGGTAGCGCTCGGCGAACGTGTCGAACTTGGCCGGGTCGTGGTCGTACCAGTGGCGCAGTTCGGTGGAGGGCGCCAGTTCCTTGTCCCAGGCCTCCAGCTCCGCGCGGTCCTTGGAGACTCCGCGCGGCCACAGCCGGTCGACGAGGACGCGGGAGCCGTCGTCCGGTTCCGCGGCGTCGTAGACCCGCTTGACCTGGATGTCGAGAGAGCGGCCCTTCGTCATGTCAGCGTTCTCCCCTCTGTCACCATGACGGCGCTGTCGCCATGTCGGCTCTGTCGCCATGTTTCGGCTCTGTCGCCATGTCGGCATTCTCCGTCGGGCGGTGGGCTCGCGCGCGCCTGACCCGTTCGGGCGAGCAGCGCGGGCCCCGTTCCTCATGCCCTGGTGCAGTGAGGCCATGACGGGACGCATGGGCAGGATCGACCGGCGGTGGTTCGACCGGGTGGCGGCCGCGCGGCCGGCCGGCGCCGACCAGGTGCTGCCGCTCCTGAGCACCGCCGCGAACCACGGACGGCTGTGGCTCGGCTCGGCCGCCGCGCTGGCGCTCGTCGGCGGTCCCGTGGCCCGGCGTGCCGCGCGCCGGGGTGTGGGCGCGCTGGCCCTGGCCTCGCTGACCACCAACGTGGTCGCCAAGTGCGCCGTGCGCCGCGGCCGCCCCGGGCCCGCCGCGGTGCCGCTGGTGCGGCGCCCGGTGAAGACGCCGTGGACGTCGTCGTTCCCCTCGGGGCACGCGGCATCGGCGGCCGCCTTCGTGACGGGGGTGGCCCTGGAGTCGTCGCGGTACGGCGCCGTGGTCGCGCCGGTCGCCGCGGCCGTGGCGTTCTCCCGCGTCTACGTGGGGGCCCACTACCCCGGGGACGTGCTCGCGGGCTGTGCGCTCGGCGCGGCCGCCGCCGCGGTGACCTGCTACTGGTGGCCGCCGCGCCCGAGGCCCGAGCGGGACGGGCGGACCCGCGTGGCGGCGCCCGCGCTGCCCGAGGGCGAGGGCCTGGTGATCGTCCTCAACTCGGGCTCGGGCAAGGGCGTGCCGGGCCGGCTGCCCGCCGGGCAGCATCTGGAACTGCTGCTGCCGAAGGCCGAGATCCTCAGCTGCGGTCCGGGCGACGATCTGGGGAAGACCCTGGACGAGGGGGTCGCGCTCGCCGCCCGGGCGGGCGGGGCGCTCGGCGTCTGCGGCGGTGACGGCACGGTCAACGCGGCGGCGCGCAGGGCCGTGGCGGCGGGGCTCGCGCTGGCGGTCTTTCCCGGGGGCACCCTGAACCACTTCGCCCTCGACGCGGGGACGGCCACGTTCGAGGACGCCGCGCAGGCCGTGGAGCGCGGCGAGGCCGTGCGGGTGGACCTGGCCACGGTCCACGACGGCGACGACGCGGTCGTCGCGGGCTTCGTGAACACCTTCAGCATCGGCCTCTACCCCGAACTGGTGCGCAGGCGCGAGAAGCTGGAGGGCCGCATCGGCAAGTGGCCCGCGGCGGCCGTGGCCCTCCTCGCCGTGCTGCGCGAGGCGACACCGCTGCGGGTCAGGCTCGACGGCCACGACCGCGTCCTGTGGCTGCTCTTCGCGGGCAACGGCCGCTACGTCCCGGACGGCCTCGCCCCCTCGCACCGGCCCCATCTGGACGACGGGCTCCTCGACATCCGTACGGTCGACGCCCAGGCGCCGCTGGCCCGTACGCGGCTCAGCCTCTCCTCCCTCGGCGGGGCGCTGCGGCGCTCGCGGGTCTTCTGCACCGAGCGCGTCGAGCGGCTGCGGATCAGCGGCCTGGAGGACGTCTCCGACCTCGCGTACGACGGCGAGACCGCGTCGGCGCCGGCCACCCTGGTGCTGGACAAGCGGCAGGGCGCGCTGACGGTCTACAGCCCCGCCGCCCCTCGGGACGAGATCGCCGGGTTCGCCCGGGCCGCCTCACGGGCGGCAGCGGCGAGACGCCGTCCCGCGCCCCCTGGTCAACCCCGGTGAGGACGCGCCCACCCGCGAGTGAAGCGGCTCGCGGTGGCGGGCCCCCGACCGGTAGGACGGGCGGGGTCAGCCGTCACCGCCGCAGGGAGCAGCGCACCAGTGAGCACCCGTGCAGTCCTTGTCGCCGCCCTCGTCACGGGCCTCGTCCTCGGCATCGTGGGGACCAGGGCGGACGCCTCCATCCACCCTCGTACGACCGGTTCCCTCGTCGAGGCGGGCCGTTAGGCTGCGACATTGCCGCGCGGCACTTCCCCCCGCCCTGCGGCCACCAAGCCGCCGTCGACGGAAGCGAGTGAACCTTGAACTTCCTCACCATCGGTCATCGCGGGGTCATGGGTGTCGAACCCGAGAACACCCTTCGTTCCTTCATCGCCGCGCAAGCCGCGGGCCTGGATCTCATCGAGCTCGACCTGCACCTGAGCAAGGACGGGGCCCTCGTCGTCATGCACGACGCCGACGTGGCCCGTACGACCGACGGCAAGGGGCCGATCGCCGAGAAGACGCTCGCCGAACTGCGGGAGCTCGACGCGGGCCGCGGCGAGCGCGTCCCTGTCTTCGAAGAAGTGCTCGACGCGGTGCGTGCGCCGCTCCAGGCCGAGATCAAGGACGTGGCCGCCGCGCGCGCCCTCGCGGAGGTCATGCACCGCCGCGATCTGGTCGCCCGGGTGGAGGTCATCTCCTTCCACGACGAGGCGATCGCCGAGATCGCGCGCCTGGTGCCTGGGGTGCGCACCGCGCTCGTCGCGAGCCGCTACGGCACCGACGTCGTGGAGCGCGCCACGGCCGTCGGCGCCACCACCCTCGTGCTCAACATCCGGCGCCTCACCCTGGAGATCGTCGAGCGCGCCAGGAAGGCCGACCTGCGGATCATCGGCTGGGTCGTGAACACCCAGGACGACCTGCGCCTGGTGCGCGCGCTCCAGCTCGACGGCGCGACCACCGACTACCCCGAGATCAAGCGCACGGGCCGCTTCACGGCCTAGGGTCTGTCGTTTGGATCAGGTCGGCTGGAGGGGCGGTGCCTTTTCGACCTGGCTCGAGCGGGGTCTGGTGCGTGCAGATGCAAGGCGGAGGAGGGCGACAACGCGGAGCGTTGGCAACCGACGACAACGCCGGTGGGGGTCCCCCCGCGCCGTTCAGGCGTGGGGGAGTGCGTGCCAGACCCCGCGACGCCGAGATGATCCAAACGACAGGCCCTAGCCCACGTCCGGGGCCAGGTCCTTGACCAGCAGCTCGAACTCCAGGTCGTCGCGTTGCGGGATGCCGAAGCGCTCGTCGCCGTACGGGAAGGGCGTCATCTTTCCCGTACGGCGGTAGCCGCGCCGCTCGTACCAGGCGATGAGGTCGTCGCGTACGGAGATCACGGTCATGTGCATCTCGCGGGCGTCCCACTCCTCGCGGGCCACGCGCTCCGCCTCGGCGATGATGACCTTGCCCAGGCCCGCGCCCTGCTGGGCGGGGCTTACCGCGAACATGCCGAAGTAGGCGTGCTCGCCGCGGCGTTCGAGCTGGCAGCAGGCGACGAGCGCGCCGTCCCGCTCGACCGCCAGCAGACGGCTCCCGGGCGAGTCGATGACCTCGATGACGCCCTGGGGGTCGGTGCGCTGGCCCTCGAGGATGTCCGCCTCGGTGGTCCACCCCGCGCGGCTCGCGTCGCCGCGGTACGCCGACTCGATGAGCGTCACGAGGGCTCCGGCGTCGGCGGGTTCCGCGTCACGGAAGGTCAGTTCTCCGGTGCGCGGACGCGGGGCGGTGTCCATCGACTGTTCTCCGATCTCGGCGCGGCACGATGCACCGCCGAGCCTAACGCGCGGCTAGGGTGCGGCCGCATGGTGCATGTACTGAGCAGTCGGACCCTTCTCCACCCCACCGATCCGGAGCGTTCGCGCGCGTTCTACGGCGAGGCGCTCGGTCTCGCCGTGTACCGCGAGTTCGGCACCGGTCCCGAGCGCGGCACGGTCTACTTCCTCGGCGGCGGCTTCCTCGAGCTCTCCGGGCGTTCCGGGACGCCGTTCCCCGCCGAGCTGCGGCTCTGGCTCCAGGTCCCCGACGTCCACGCGGCGCACGCGGAACTCGTGGAGCGCGGCGTCGAGGTGGTCCGGCCGCCGGTGAAGGAGCCGTGGGGACTGATCGAGATGTGGATCGACGACCCCGACGGACTCAGGATCGTCCTCGTCGAGGTCCCGCACGACCACCCGATCCGCTACCGCCCCGGGATCTGACCTCGCGGCACGTCACTGACGTGAGCCACGTCACACGACCAATCCATCCGGGATGCAGGGGTACACGGCCACAGGTACGGTCCAGAAGATCCATGACGACTCCTTGACGCCCCCCCACGGCCCTGAAGACGATCTCCCACTCCCTTGGAGAGACATCACATGGCAGCTCCCCGGATCCTCATCGTCGGCGGCGGTTTCGCCGGCATGGAGTGCGCTCACAAGCTGGAGAAGACGCTCGCCCCCCAGGAGGCCGAGCTGCGGCTGATCAGCCCCATGGATCACCAGCTCTACCTCCCTCTCCTCCCTCACGTCGCCGCCGGCGTGCTCACCCCGCAGTCGGTGGCGGTGCCGCTGCGCCGGATGCTGCGCCGCACGGTCATCGTGCCGGGCGGCGCCATCGGCATCGACCCGAAGACCAAGACGGTGTTCGTACGGAAGATCAACGGCGAGGAGGTCGTGGAGCGCTACGACCACCTGGTCCTGACGCCCGGCAGCGTCACGCGGCAGTTCGACATCCCCGGAGTCGACAAGTACGCGGTGGGCGTCAAGACGCTCGCCGAGGCCGCCTGGATCCGCGACCACGTCATCTCCCAGCTGGACCTGGCATCGGCCAGCTCGTCCCGCGAGGAGCGCGAGCAGCGGCTCCAGTTCGTCGTGGTCGGCGGCGGTTACGCGGGCACGGAGACGGCCGCCTACCTCCAGCGCCTGACGTGCGCCGCGGTCAGGCGCTACCCGCGCCTGGACGTCTCACAGATCAAGTGGCACCTGGTGGACATCGCGCCGAAGCTGATGCCCGAGCTGGGCGGGCCGCTCGGCGACAAGGCCATGGAGATCATGCGGCGCAGGGGCGTGAACGTCTCGCTCGGGGTGTCCGTGGCCAAGGTGACCGAGGACACCGTCACGCTCACCGACGACCGGGTCCTGCCGTGCCGCACGCTGATCTGGACCGCGGGGGTCGCGCCGAGCCCGCTGATCGCGACGCTCGGCGCCGACACCAACCGCGGCCGGCTCGTCGTCCGGCCCGACCTGACGGTGCCGGACCTGGACGGGGTCTACGCGCTCGGCGACGCGGCGGCCGTGCCCGACCTCGTCAAGGGCGGCGACGCGACCTGCCCGCCGACCGCGCAGCACGCCATGCGCCAGGGCTGGGCCGCCGCGAAGAACGTCGTCGCCTCGCTGCGCGGCACCCCGCTCACCGACTACCGGCACAAGGACATGGGCCTGGTCGTGGACCTCGGCGGCATCCAGGCGGTGTCGAAGCCGCTGGGCGTCCAGCTCTCCGGGCTGCCCGCGCAGATCGTGGCGCGCGGCTACCACCTGGGCGCGCTGCGCACCGTGACGGCCCGCTTCCGCACGGCCGCCAACTGGGGTCTCAACGCGGTCGCGGGCGACGACTACGTCCGTACCGGCTTCCAGGCGCAGCGCCCCGCCACGCTGAAGGACTTCGAGATGACGGACGCGTACCTGTCGCCGGAGGAGATCAAGGAGCGGGTGGCCGCGGCGTGACGGCCCGGGCGGCGGTCCGGGGCCCGGCGGATCAGCCCCGCCACACCCCGAGCCGCCCTTCGAGCCGCGAAAGGAGCTCGCCCATCAGTGCGCTCAGCCGCTCCTGGTCCGCGCCGTCCAGCACGGACAGCACGACCGTCTCGTAGGAGAGCTGCTCCGGCAGGATCGTGTCCACGAGGTCGCGCCCCTCGTCGGTGAGCCGGACGTGCGCGACCCGGCGGTCCCGCGCGTCGGCCCTGCGCTCGACGAGCTCACGCTCCTGGAGCTGCTTGAGCCGCTTGGTGACCGCGGCCCCCGAGGAGAACGTCTCGCGGGCCAGTTCGCCGGGGGTCAGCTCGTGCCCGGTGCGGCGCAACGCGCCGAGCAGGTCGAACTCCGCGCGCGTCAGGCCTGCCCGGCGCAGCGGGGCGTCCTCGGCCTGCTGGAGGAGGGCCGCGCAGCGGTTGATGCGGCCGATGACCTCCATCGGGGCGGTGTCGATGTCGGGACGCACCGCCCGCCACTGCCGCACCACCGCGGCCACGGTGTCGCCGCCGGCCCGCGCCGCCGGGTCGTTCTCTGCTCTCATGCTGGTGCGCCCTCCCAGGCGTCGGGGGCCCCTTCGCCGACCCGCGCCGCCGGACCGTTCCCGCGGCTCCGTCGTACTGTCGCCGCGAGCGTACGGTGTCCGGCGCGCTCGGCGGCGACCACCCGCTGTTCGGGCAGGGCGCGCTGCCACCACTCCCCCGCCGCGGCGTCGGCGGCGGCACGCAGGTCGACCAGGGCGGCGGTGAGCCGGCGCCGCGCGGGCTCGACCGGGCCGGTGCCTGCCGCGAGGCCCGCCTCGGCCCGCTCCCTGGCCCGCTCGGCGGTCACGAGGGCGCGTTCGATGTGGTCGGTGGCGCGCCGGTTGGTGACGACGACGGCGGCGGCGACGCCGAGCACGGCGCCGACGAGGGTGTCCACGACGCGGTCGAGGATCAGCTCGCCCGGCTGCTGGAAGCGCGCGAACTCGGTGACCAGGAGGGCCATGGGCGTCACACAGACGCTGCCCATCCAGTAGTTCCGGGTGATCAGCGCCTCCGCGCCGAAGCCGAGCGCGAGGCAGCTCACGATGAGTTCCGCGTGGCCGAGGTGGGCGAAGGGCGCGATGGCGGCGAAGGCGAGCACCCCGACGAGGTTGCCGACCACGCGCTGCACGCCGCGGTTCCAGGTGAGGGTGACGTTCGCCTGGTAGAGGGAGGCTGCGGTGACCAGGGCCCAGTAGGGGCGGCCGATGCCGAGGGCGAGTGATCCGTAGCCGGCGAGCGCGCAGCCGACCGCGGTGCGCAGCGCGATGGGCAGCAGCGGGGAGCCGGGCCCGATGCGGCGCCACAGCGGCACGGCGGGCCCGGCCAGTTCGGCCTCGACGCCGAGCAGCTCGTCCCGCTCACCGGGGCGTACGTCACCGGGGCGCGGCACGGCGCTCGTACCGCGCAGCTTCGCGGCCCAGGTGCGCAGCGCTTCGGGGTCAGCGGCGGCGGGCGCGGCGAGGGCCTCCTCGGCGCGGACGACGAGGCTGCCCAGGGCGCGGCGGGCCTCGGCGGTGCGGCTGCCGGTGGCGAGCAGCGACTGCCAGGCGGCGTGCACGGCTCCGGCGGCGGCGGAGCGGGCCCGCTCGGCGGCGGGTCCTGCACCGTCGGCCCCGGCGGCGGGTCCTGCACCGTCAGCCCCGGCGGCGTCCGCGTACGCGGCGGCGGCGCGCAGGGCGCGGGCGGTGGCCCGGCGCTCGGGGCCGTGCGGGCGCACCAGCGCGGGCGCCATTCCGACCAGCCATGCCACGGCGCCGCCGGCGAGGGTGAGCGCGACGTGGGCGGGGACCTGGCCGAGGGTGCTGGGGGCGAAGAGCGTCGCGGAGCTGATGAAGGTGAAGATCAGGTGCCCCGGCGGTCCGACGCGGGTCGCGTCGCACAGCGTCTTCTGCAGGGCGGCGAGCACCGCGCCGACCGCGACGAGGACCACGGCGGAGCCGGTCAGCGAGGCGGTGACGAGGGCGACGGCCACACTCGCCGCCATCCCGGCGACGACCCAGGCCAGAGCGCGCGCCCTGGCGGCGTACGGGAGGTGGTGTGTGTACAGGGCGCAGAACGACCCGGCCATCGTGAACATCACCAGGTCGAGCCGTCCGAGCGCCAGCAGCGTCACGTTGGGGATCGCGGTGGCGACGACGACGCTGCACGCCGGCTTGAACCAGATGTCGGACGGTTTGTTCGCGCGGAGCACCCCGGCGAGCGGCAGCCGCCGGACGCGGGCGGGACGGGGGGAGGGGTGCGGCGCGGCGGGCGAGGGCGAGGAGGGCGTGGGGGAGGGCGGCGTACTGCTCATACCTAAAACCTTAGCAAGTGTTTTACTCGCAAAAGATTCCGCCCGGCGGCCGGAGCGCGAGCGACTGAGCGGGGCGTCAGCGGGGCCTCACCTCCCGTCTCACCTCCCGTGTGCTTCCCGTGCACCCCCCTGCGCCCGCATACGCCTCCGCGGCCCTGGGCATCGACCCGACGACACCGTCGACCGGGGGAGGTGCGCGGTGCACGGACCCGCACAGGCCGCCTGGCTGCTCGTCGCGCTGTGCGCGGCGACCGGGGCCTACTGTCTGCTGCGGATGCGCAGCCGCATCGAGGAACAGCGCCGCACCGCGGGCGGTGAGGCGCTCATGGGCTTCGGCATGGCGGTGATGGCCGTGCCCGCGGCGGTGGTCGCCCTGCCGCGCTGGACCTGGCTCGTCAGCGCGGCGGTGTTCGGCGCCGCGTCGCTGCACGGCCTGTGGCACTCCGTGGGGGCGGCACGCAGGGACCCTCACCACGTCCACCATCTGATCGGCGCCTCGGCCATGGTCTACATGTCGGTGGTGATGATCACGACGCCGGGCGGGCACGCGGGCCACGGCGGCGCGGGCCTCCCCCTGCTGACCGGCGTCCTCCTGCTCTACTTCGCCGGGTACGTCCTGCGGTCCGGCGTACGGCTCGCCCCCGCCCGGACGGTCGCGGCCGGGGAGGGCACGGTCGGCGGAGCGCCGGTGCTCGGGTGGGGGGACAGGCCCGAGCTGGCGCTCGCGTGCAGGCTCTCGATGGGCATCGGCATGCTGGCGATGCTGCTCACACTCTGACCGATGCGGTCCTCTGGGCGATCATCGCGGCGAGCGCGGTGAGGCTGTCCAGCTGGCAGTCCGCCGCTTCGGCCACGCCCGGGTCGTTCGCCCACAGGTGCCCCCACGGGCCCCGGCGCAGGTGCGCGGTGCGGATGCCCGCCTGCCGGGCGGGGAAGACGTCGTGCGCCGGATGGTCACCCACGTAGAGCGTCTCGGCGGGACCCGCCTGGGCGACTTCGAGCACCCGCGTGAAGAACGCGGGGTCCGGCTTCGCCACGCCCCACTCCCCCGAGGTGGCGACCACGTCTGCGGGCAGATCGAGGTCGCGCAGGAGCTCGGCGGCGCGCGCGGTCCCGTTGCCCGCGACGACGACGCGGATGCCGAGCTTGTGCAGGGCGCCGAGGGCCGGCCGCACGTCCGGATAGAGATCGGCCTCGCCGATGTGCTCGCCCCGGCCCGCGGCCTCGCGCGCACGCTCCGCCGACTCGACGTCCATGTCGGGACTGACGAGCTTGAGGGCGTCCCTGCCGTCCCTGCCCTGGGCGACGACGGCGCCGACGAGCACGGAGAGGGTATGGCTCGGGACCTTCAGCCAGTTCGCCCAGGAGGTCCAGTATCGGTCGTCTTTGGTGAGGGTCTCCCCCACGTCGAACACAATGGTCTCGATCATCGTCCGGACACTACGGCGCCCCTCGGCCACCGGGGCGTACGCCACTCGACGGCACCCCGCGGGCGACCCGATCGGGGAACGGCGCTACTGCTTTCGGACGTCTGTCCGTCCCTTTCCGGCGCCGGCGCCCCGTGTGTCCGCCGTGGCGTCCGTCACTTGCCGGGGCAGGCCATACCCTCCACGGGCCCCGCCCTCATAGGCTGACGCCATGATGGTCCCCGTCGCACTGTTGCTGCTGGGCGCCCTGACCGCCGTCGTCGCACCGCGCATGCTCGCGCGGACCGACTGGCCGGAGCGCGAACCGGTGGTCGCGCTGTGGGCCTGGCAGTGCGTGATCGCGGCCGTCCTCCTGTGCTGCGTGCTCTCGATGGCCCTGAGCGCGGCCGCCGCGTGGCAGGCCGTGCGCGGCCACCTCTTCGCCCCCGCGCCGCACGCCGTGGTCGAGGCCTACGCCCTCCAGGCCGCGGGACCCTGGGCCGCGGCCACCGCCGTGCTGCTCGCCTGCGGCGGGGTGTGGAGCGCCGCGATGCTGACCCGCGAGATCACCCTCGCGCGGCTCCGGCGCTCGGCGCGCCGCACCGAACTGCGCGACCGCGCTCCCCTGTTGCCCGGTGAGGAGCCGGGCGCTGACCGGCTCGTCGTCCTGGAGGGTGAGCGCCCCGACGCCTGGTGGCTGCCGGGCCAGGCCCCGCGACTGGTCGTCACGACGGCCGCCCTGCGCCGCCTGAAGGGCCGTCAGCTCGATGCCGTGCTCGCCCATGAGCAGGGCCACGCGCAGGCCCGTCACGACTGGCTGCTGCACTGCTCGGGCGCGCTGGCCGCCGGGTTCCCGCGGATGCGGGTGTTCGCGGCGTTCCGTGACGAGATGCACCGCCTCGTGGAGCTCGCCGCGGACGACGTGGCCTCGCGCCGCTTCGGCCGCCTGACCGTCGCGCTCGCCCTGGTCGAACTGAACGAGGACCGCGGGGTGTTCGGTCCCTGCCCGACCCCGCAGGCCCACGTCCCGCAGCGCGTGCACCGGCTGCTCTCCGCCCGCCCGCGTCTCACCGCCGGGCACAGGCTCCGCCTGACGGCGACCGCGGCGCTCGTACCGGCGATCCCGGTCCTGATGACCTTCGGCCCCGGCCTGCGCGCCCTGAGCTGACCCGGCCTGCGCGCCCTGAGCTGACCAGCCTCCACGTCCTGAGCCAGGCCCTGCCGTCCCGGGGATGGCATGCGCACCGCCCCGTCGGCAAGGATCACCGTATGCACTCCGCGCCGACCGACTCCCCGATCCGCCCGCCCGGCCACCGCGCCACACTCATCGCCGCACTCTGCGGCGTGCCCGCGCTCCTGCTGCTGCTCCTCGTGGAGCTGGAGTGGGGCCCGCTGCTCACCCTGGACAAGGACATCGCGCGGACGACGCATCGCTGGGCCGTGGACGACCCCGACACCACGCAGGCCTTCCGCATCCTGACGGACTGGGTGTGGGACCCCTGGACGATGCGCGCCCTGTGCGCGGTGGCGGTCATCTGGCTGGTGGCGGCGCGCGGCGCCAGGTGGCTCGCGCTCTGGCTGGCGGGCGCCTGCCTGCTGGCCTCAGCGGTGCAGCAGGGGCTGAAAGCGGCGCTCGACCGTCCGCGCCCGGTGTGGCCGGACCCGGTGGACTCCGCGCACTACGCGGCGTTCCCCTCGGGCCACGCGATGACCGCGGCCGTCGTCTGCGGCCTCCTCCTGTGGCTGCTGCGCCTGCACGGCGCGGGCCCCGCCCTGTGGCGCACGGCCCTCGCCCTGGCCGCGGTCTCCGTCGCCGGGGTAGGCCTGACCCGCATCTGGCTGGGCGTCCACTGGCCCACGGACGTCATCGGCGGCTGGCTCCTCGGCGCCCTCGTGGTGGCCCTCACCGTCGCGACGTACGCGTACGGGCCCGCACGGCGGGAGGCGGCCGGTCCCCGAGGAACGGCCCGGGGGCACTCTTGACCACCCACCGGCCGCTCCCCGAGGATCCCGCTCATGACGATCAAGGGCGTGCTCTTCGACTTCTCCGGGACCCTCTTCCGTATCGAGTCCGCCGAGGACTGGCTGCGCGCCGGGCTCGACAGCCTCGGACTGCCGTGGGCCGAGGGCGAGTCGGCGCGGACCGCCGCTGCGCTTGAGCGGGCGGGCGCGCTGCCGGGTGGGGCCCATCCGGTCGAGGTGCCCGGTCACCTGGCCGCGCTGTGGGCGGTGCGGGACCGCAGCGCCGAGCAGCACCGGGCCGCGTTCACGGGGCTCGCCCGCGAGGTGCCGCTGCCCGATCCGCGCCTGTACGACGCGCTCTACACCCGGCACATGACCCCGCCGGCGTGGCGTCCGTACGGTGACGCGGCCGAGGTGCTCGCCGGGCTGCGCGAGCGGGGCGTCGGCGTCGCGGTGGTCAGCAACATCGGGTGGGACCCGCGGCCCGTCTTCCGCGCCCATGGCCTGGACCGCCACATCGACGCGTACGTCCTGTCGTACGAGCACGGCGTCCAGAAGCCCGACCCGCGCCTCTTCGCGGTGGCCTGCGACGCGCTGGGGGCCGATCCGCGCGAGGTGCTCATGGTCGGCGACGACCGGCGGGCCGACGGCGGGGCCGCGGATCTGGGGTGCGCGGTGCACTTCGTGGACCATCTGCCGGTGGCCGAGCGGCCCGACGCGCTGCGGGCGGTGCTCGGCCTCGTCGGCCACGACGCCCCCGCACGGCCGTGAAACCGCCCGTGAGCAGGCAACACTCCCCCGCGGTGTTGCCTGCTCCAGACCCGTCCGGCCCGTAGGGGACACAAGAAGGTCCCGTGGCCGGCCCGCGCTGAGTATATTGGCTCCGAGCCAGTCAACGCAGGAGTTACAGGATGTCCCCGCGGAGCCCGTCGGTCAATGAAGAGCTCCGCAGGCGTTCGCGGGAGCGGCTGCTTCAGGCGACGGTGGAGCTGGTGGCCGAGCGCGGGTACGAAGCGACGACGCTCGGCGACATCGCCGACCGCGCGGGCGCGGCCCGGGGCCTGGTGTCGTACTACTTCCCCGGCAAGCGCTGGCTCCTCCAGTCGGCCGTGCACCGCTTGATGCACCGCACGCTGGAGGCCGCCCTGGAGCGCGGGCCCGGCACGCCCGACGGCCGGGAGCGCCTCGCCCGCGCGGTCGACGCGATCCTCGGCCTGGCCCGGGACGAACCGCTCCTCATGCGCACGCACATGGCGGGGATCCTCCAGGTGGAGGGCTTCGTGCAGTGCGCCGAGCAGCAGCGCCTGGCGGAGCTGCTCCGCGACACCGTCGAGCGGTACGGCTCGTGCGACGTCGACCGCGACTATCCCCTGCTGCGCGCCCTGCTGATGGGCGCGGTCTTCGCCCTGCTCATGCCGGGCGCCCCGATGCCGCTCGCGACACTGCGGGCCGAGCTCTTCCAGCGGTACGGCCTGGAGTGGGAGCTCGGTGTCCCGCCGGACGGGGCGCCGCCCGGCGGGACACCTTCTGTGCTGTCGTTCCGTCCTCAGCGGCCCGCGGGGCCTCAGTCGAAGTAGTCGGGCTGCGTCTGGACGTTGAGCTCGCCGAGACGGACGCGCTCCGCGGCCTTGACCCGCTTGTCGTTGATCTTCAGGACGTCGAGCCCCTTGGTGATGTCGTTCGAGTAGACCAGGCCGTTGTAGTAGTACGCCGACCACGAACCGCCCAAGGTGATCTTGTCGGTGCTGTGCGGGCCGCGCTCGAAGTAGCCGATCTCCTTGGGCTTCGAGGAGTTCGTGAAGTCCCAGACGGAGACGCCGCCCTGGTACCAGGCCTGGACCATGAGGTCCTTGCCCTTGACGGGGATCAGGGAGCCGTTGTGCGCCACGCAGTTCTCCGTGGCGGCCTGGTGGCGCGGGATCTTGAAGTAGCTGCGGAAGACGAGCTCGCGCTTGTCGCCCTTGCCCTTGATGTCGTAGATGCCGTTGGCGCCGCGCTTCGGCCCGGTGGCCTCGTCGCAAGTGGCGCCGGAGCCGCCGCCGAGCTCGTCGGTGAAGACGATCTTGTTGGCCTTCTGGTTGAAGGTCGCCGAGTGCCAGAACGCGAAGTTCTCGTTGTCCTGGACCTGGTCGATGATCCTCGGGTTCTCCGGGTCCTCGATGGAGAACAGCAGGCCGTCGCCCATGCAGGCGCCCGCCGCGAGGTCCTTGGAGGGCAGCACCGTCAGGTCGTGGCAGCCGGTGGTCTTGCTGACGCCCGGGTTGGTGGGTCCGCCCGGGTTGCCGCCGCCGTCGGGTCCCTCACCGGGGAAGAGCACGGGGAAGTTCACGACCGCGGCCTTCTGCGGGGCCTTGCGCGGCACCTTGATGACCGAGATCCCGTCGTGCGGCGGCCGGCAGTCGGGGAACGCCGCGTTCGGGGAGTACGAGGAGACGTACACGTAGACGTCGCGCTTCTTGGGCACCAGCGTGTGGGTGTGGGAGCCGCAGGCGGTCTCGACGGCCGAGACGTACCGGGGATTCGCCTTGTCGCTGATGTCGAAGACCTTCATGCCCTCCCAGGAGGACTTCTCCGTCGCGGGCTGCGAGGTGCTGTTGCAGGAATTGTCGCTGCGCGAGGAGTCGGTGGACAGGAAGAGCAGGTTCCCCGAGACGGAGACGTCGTTCTGCGAGCCCGGGCACAGGACCTGGGAGACCGTCCTCGGGGCCTTCGGGTTGCTGATGTCGTAGATGCGGAAGCCGTCGTAGTTGCCCGCGAACGCGTAACGGCCCTGGAAGGCGATGTCCGTGTTCGGGCCGGGCAGCGCGTCCTTGGGGACGTTGGCCACGTGCTCGATGTTGGCCGAGTGGACGATCTCGTCCGGCCCGGGTATCTCGCCGCGCTCGATGGCCTTGCGCGCCGCGGCGGCGTCGCTCTTGGAGACACTCCTGGGCGCGGCTTCGGAGTCACCGGGGTCGGGTGTCGCTCCGGCAGGCGCCACGGTGAGCAGCGTGGCGAGGAGACCGGCCGCCACGGCACCGACTCCCAGGCGTCTGCGCCGAGTTCGGGAATTGTTCAACAGGGTCACTGCGTCCTCCCTTGTCGCCGTTCACAGTTGAACGGTTCACGGACACCCGCAGTATCGTTCTCATCATGCTCAGATCAATAGAGGGAAACATGCTTGTCATGCGGTTTTTTGATCACGAGCACTCGTCCACGTGCTAGGACGGACCCAACTCGCCCGTATGTCACCGGAGGTCGCCGTGCTCCCCAACCGCCGTACGTACGCCCTCGCCGCGCTCGCGGCTGCCGCGGTCCTCACGCTGGGGGCCTGCGACTCCGCCCCGGAACCCGACACCCGGAGCAAGGCCTCGCCGGGACCGTCGGTGATAGCCCCCGGAAAGCCGGGCGAGAGCGCCGCCACGCTGTCGGCGGAGGAGGCGGCGGAGCGGCGGACCGACGACGACACCCCCAACTCGGCCGACTTCACGTACACGCAGATGATGATCGAGCACCACGGCCAGGCGCTGACGATGACCGCGCTCGTCCCGAAGCGGGCCGAGTCGGCCAAGGTGAAGCGGCTCGCGGCCCGCATCGGCGCCGCCCAGAGACCGGAGATCGGCGCCATGGAACGGTGGCTGAAGAGCCACGGCGGCCCGCGCGAGCAGCACGGGCACGACCACGCGACGATGCCGGGCATGGCCAGTGAGGCGCAGCTGAAGCAGTTGCGCGCCGCGAAGGGCGAGGCGTTCGACCAGCTCTTCCTGAAGCTGATGATCACGCATCACACGGGGGCGGTCACGATGGCCACGGACGCGCTCTCCGAGGGCAACAACCTCCAGGTCGAGGAGATGGCGAACGACGTGATCGCCCAGCAGACGAGCGAGATCAGCCGGATGCGCGAGATGGGCTGACCCCCGGGCCCGGCGAAAGCATGCCGCGCCGCGCACGCTCCTGACAGGGCGCACCCCGGATGCGATCCTGAAACCGTCCCGAGGTCGCCTCGCGGAGGGAGCACCACAGTGCTGCACGTCGCCGTCGTCGGATCGGGTCCCAGCGGGGTGTACGCCGCGCAGTCGCTCGTCCAGCAGGACCGGGTGCCGGACGTCCGGGTCGATGTGCTCGACCGGCTGCCCTGCCCGTACGGCCTGGTGCGGTACGGGGTCGCGCCCGACCACGAGAAGATCAAGTCCCTCCAGAACAACCTGCGCACGGTGCTCGAACACGAGCGCGTCCGGTTCCTGGGCGGCATCGAGATCGGTCCCGGCGCCCTGCCCCCGGCCCGGCTCCTGAGCCTCTACCACGCGGTGGTGTACTGCGTCGGCGCAGCGGCGGACCGCAGGCTGGGGGTGCCGGGCGAGGAGCTGCCCGGCAGTCACTCCGCGACGGAGTTCGTCTCCTGGTACAGCGCGCATCCGGACGCCCTGCCGGAGGGTTTCGCCCCGGACGGCTTCGTGCGGGGCGTGGAGTCCGCCCTCGTCATCGGCGTGGGGAATGTCGCGGTGGACGTCGCCCGCATCCTCGCCCGCGGCGTCGCCGAGCTGCTGCCCACCGACATGCCGGACGTGGCCCTCGGCATCCTCGCGGGCAGCCGGGTCCGCGAGGTGCACATGGTGGGCCGGCGCGGGCCCTCGCAGGCCAGGTTCACCACCAAGGAGCTGCGGGAGCTCGGCTCGCTGCCGGACACCGAGGTCGTCGTGGACCCGGCGGAGCTGGCGCTCGACCCCGCCTACACCGACCCCTCGGGCCTCTCCGCGGCGAGCCGCCGCAACGTCGAGGTGCTGCGCGGCTGGGCGGAGCGCCCCGCGCGCGGCCTCGCGCGGCGGATCAGGCTGCGTTTCTTCCTGCGCCCGGTCGCCCTGACTGCGGGTGCGGATGGCCGGGTCGGCGGGGCGCGGTTCGAGCGCACGCTGCCGGACGGCCGGGGCGGGGTCACCGGGTCGGGGCGGTACGAGGACATCCCCGCCCAGCTCGTCCTGCGCTCGGTGGGCTACCGCGGGGTGCCGCTCGAAGGGCTGCCGTTCGACCCGGAGCGGGGCACGGTGCCGCACGCCGCCGGGCGGGTGCTGCGCGCGGGGGTGCCGTCGGCCGGTGAGTACGTCGCGGGGTGGATCAAGCGCGGGCCCACCGGCGTCATCGGCACCAACCGCCCCTGCGCCAAGGAGACGGTCCAGTCCCTCCTGGACGACGCCCCTGACCTCGTACGCAGGGAGCTGCCGGGAGATCCGCTGACGGGGCTGCGCGCGGCGGGACCGCGGCCGGTGGAGTGGCCGGGGTGGCTGGCCATCGAGCGCGCCGAGGCCGAGCTGGGGCGTTCGCTCGGCAGGGGCGTGGTGAAGATCCCGGACTGGGAGGGCCTGCGCAGGGCTGCGGAGCGGGCCACGCCCGGCTGAGGCGGGGTCCGTGACGGGCGCGGGTCCGCGACGGGCGCGGGTCAGCTTCCGGCGGCGGCCTGCCGCTCGGCCTGGCGGGACGCCGCCGCGAGGACCGTGTCCAGGAGGCCGGGGAAGAGCGCGTCCAGGTCGTCGCGGCGCAGCACGCTCAGCTTGGCGGTGCCGCGGTAGATCTGCCGGATCACACCGCTCTCGCGCAGCACCCGGAAGTGGTGCGTGCTCGTCGACTTGCTGACGGGCAGCGCGAAGTAGGAGCAGGAGAGCTCCGCGCCCTGCTCGCGCGCGAGGTCCCGTACCACCCGCATCCGCATGGGGTCGGCGAGGGCGTGCAGCACGCCTTCGAGCGTGATCTCCCCGGTTTCGGGGTGGGCGAGCGTCCTGCTCGCGGCGGTCGTCATAACGGCTCCCCTTCGTCCGGATCTCCCTTGGGCCATTGTACGAGAACCTTCGTAGTTTGACATCCACCGTACTACGAGGGTTATCGTACGAACAGCACACCAGCCCGTGACGAATGGAGGCCGCCGTGAGCGCGCTGTTCGAGCCTTACACCCTGCGATCCCTGACCATCCCCAACCGGGTGTGGATGCCTCCGATGTGCCAGTACTCGGCGCTGCCGGAGGGCCCGGAGGCGGGCGCGCCCCAGGACTGGCACTTCGCGCACTACGCGGCGCGGGCCGCCGGAGGCACCGGCCTGATCATCGTCGAGTCCACCGCCGTCAGCCCCGAGGGCCGCATCAGCCCCTACGACCTCGGCATCTGGAACGACACGCAGGTCGCCGCCTTCCGCCGGATCACCGACTTCCTCAAGGGCCAGAACACGGTCCCCGGCATCCAGCTCGGGCACGCCGGACGCAAGGCCTCCACCGACCGCCCCTGGGTCGGCGGCGCCCCGGTGGGCCCGGACGCGCACGGCTGGCAGGCGGTCGCCCCCAGCCCGGTCGCCTTCGACGAGCACCACCCGGTGCCGACGGAGCTCGGCGTCGAGGAGATCCGCGAGATCGTGGCGCAGTTCGCCGACGCGGCCCGCCGCTCGCTGGACGCCGGCTTCGAGATCGCCGAGCTGCACGGCGCGCACGGCTACCTCATCGGCGAGTTCCTCTCCCCGCACAGCAACAAGCGCACCGACGAGTACGGCGGCTCCTACGAGAACCGCACCCGCTTCGCCCTCGAAGTCGTCGACGCCGTGCGCGCCGTGTGGCCCGAGGACAAGCCGCTGTTCTTCCGCATCTCCGCCACCGACTGGCTGGAGGAGGCGGGCTGGACCGCTGACGACACCGTCCGCTTCGCCACGGAGCTCAAGGCGCACGGCGTCGACCTGCTCGACGTCTCCACGGGCGGCAACGCCGCGGGCGTGCGCATCCCCGTCGGGCCCGGCTACCAGGTGCCGTTCGCCGCGCGCGTCAAGGCCGAGACGGAGCTCGCCGTCGCCGCGGTCGGTCTGATCACCGAGGTGGAGCAGGCCGAGAAGATCCTCGCCAACGGTGAGGCCGACGCGGTCCTGCTCGGCCGCGAGCTGCTCCGCGACCCGTCGTGGGCGCGTCGCGCGGCACGCGAACTCGGCGCCGAGGTCAACGTGCCCGACCAGTACCACCGTTCGGTCTGAGCCCACCCGGCCCCGCGGGCTACTCCGGAACCGCCGCGAGCGTGAAGGAGTGGCCCGCCGGGTCGGAGTAGGTGCGCGAGTCCCGGGGCCCGTGGTTGTTCTTGGTGTCCACGGGACGCGCGCCGAGGCCTATCGCCTCGCGCTCCGCCTCGTCCATGTCCTGCCGGGCGACCATGATGCGCAGGTGCGCCTGCTGCGAGTCCTCGGGGCGGGGCCAGCTCGGCGGGATGTAGTCCCGCTCCCGGTGGACGGCGAGGCAGACTCCGCTGTCTCCGGTGACCTCCACGTACTCGGGGTCCTTGCTCAGCCGCACCTCCGCACCGAGCAGTCCGGCGTAGAACTCGGCGAGCGCCTCGGGCTCCGAACAGTCCAGTACCAGCACGGTGTTCTTCTGTACGGTCATTCCCTCCGGATGTCCCCGCGGCCCCCGGCCAAACCGCGCACCGGCCGATCAGGCCGGAGTTTCCGTCCGTGGGGCAGGGGCACCCGCCTCGCCATGGAGTGGTTGCAACGGGCCGCGTGTGCCGACGAGAACCCCGACCTGTTCTTTCCCGTCGGCACCGCCGGACCCTCATTACGGGAAGTCGACGCCGCCAAGCGCGTCTGCGCCCGCTGCCCCGTGCGCGGGCAGTGCCTGTCCTGGGCAATCAGGACGGGCCAGGCGTCGGGCGTGTGGGGCGGCACGGGCGAGGAGGAACGAGCGGCGCTGCGCAGGAGGGCGCTGAGAGCGGAGCGGACCGCGGCGGCGATCTCGTCGGCGCGGCTCGCCGGATGACCTACTTCATCCACTCGGCCTCGTACTTCGCGTACGTGCCGTCGTGCTTGGCCAGGTGCACGAACTGCTCGACGTACTCCTTGAAGTCCTCGTCGCCGCGCGGTGTCGCGTAGGCCTTCTCCGAGAAGGTGAAGGGCTTCTCCGGGTGGAGGGCGCAGAGTTCGGGGTGGATCCTCGACTGGTAGAGCGTCTCGCTCGCGTCGGTCATCATCACGTCCGCACGGCCCGCCACGATCTCCTCGAAGATCGTGGTGTTCTCCGGATGCAGCTTGATCGTCGCCCGCTTGATGTTCGCGCGGGCGAACTCCTCGTTCGTGCCGCCGGGGTTGACGATGACGGTCCTGCCCGGCTCGTCGATGTCGGCGAGGGTTCCCGCGCCGAACTCGTCCTTGTCCGCGCACCGCACGATCGGCGTCTTGCCGTCCTCGCGCGTGGGCTCGCCGAAAGAGACCTGCCGGGCGCGCGGCAGGGTGACCGACACCCCGCCGACGCCGATGTCGCAGCGGCGCGCGGCGACGTCCTTGGTGAGGTTCGCCCAGGTCGTGGCGGTGAACTTCGGCTTGGCTCCGAGGCTCTTCGCCAGGTCACGTGCCATGGAGATGTCGATGCCGCTGTACGTGCCGTCCTTCGGGTCCCGCTTGGTGAAGGGGGCGTAGTCACCGGTCGTGCAGACCTTGAGGACGCCCCGCTCCGGCACGGTGTCGAGGAGGCTGCCGTGCGGGCGGTCAGGCCGCCGGGCCGCGTCGGGCGAGGCGGGGGCGGCGGCCGTGACGGCCAGCAGGCAGACCAGGGCGGACAGGGTGGCGGCACGCTTCACGGGGGGACTCCTCAGCGCTCGGGGCGGCTCGAAGGGATCACCTTCGCAGACGCCCCCGCACGGGTGAACCCCCTTCTCATCAGGCGAGCGGCGCCAGTGTGACCGGCGTCAGATCCGGTCCGTTCCCCGTGCCGAAGGCGTCCTCGTCGAAGGGGTACAGCGGGTGCTCCACCCGGTGGTGGCCGAGCCGCGGCAGGTCCTGGTCGACGCCGCCCGGGGTGAGGGCGAGCAGCCAGTCGGCCGCCATGTCGTACAGCTCGGGCTCCAGGTAGCCGATCTTCACGGCCACGATGTCGTACGTACGCGGGTCGATGCCCAGGCCGCCGTCGGCCGGGCCCATGAAGTCGGCCAGGGTGTGGAACGGCTTGCGGCGTCCGACGAGGACGACGGTGAGGCCGCCGCTGCGCACGGCCGCCATGTCGACCCCGCGGTCGTACGCGCCGCCCTCCGCGCGGTCCTTCTGGTCCATGGCGCACTGGAGGGCGACGACGGTGCCGGTGAGTTCGTACGGGCCGCCGTGGCCCGCGTCGACCTTGCCGCCGACGCTCAGCGTGACCTCGGCGCCCACGCCGGCCTCGAAGCAGCGGGCCACGGCCACGGGATCGGTGATGCCGGGGTGCAGCGCGGTGACCTCGCCGGAGCGGATCGCGTCGTGCGCGAGCAGCTTCTCCAGCATGTACGCGAGGTCGCCCGCGCCGCCCGCCGTCGGGTTGTCGCCCGAGTCGCTGATCAGGAAGGGCCGCTTCGCCGAGGCCACGGCCCGCTCCACGCACTCCTCGGCCGTGCCGGTCGGCCCGACGAAGACGAAGTCCGCGCGGGCGTCCCAGTAGCGGCGGGCGAGCTTCTCGGCCTCGGCGGCGGCGAGGTCGGCGTCGTCCCCGGTCACGACGATGGCGGCCTTGCAGCGCGGTTCGTCGGCCCAGGCGTAGCCCACCCAGATCGCGGCGTCGAGGATGCCGGGCAGCCGCTCGATCGCGGCGAGCGAGGCGTAGAGGGACTTGGCGGGCTCCAGGCGGGTGCTGGTCTTCTCGCCGGGGAGCAGCACGGGCACCTGCACCCAGGCGCGGTGCGGCCTGGCCCCGCCGAGAAGGCACTTCACCAGGTTGCGGGCGGCGCGCTCGCGGGTCTCCCAGGCGTCCTCGTGCGGGGCCAGGCGGTGGGCGGTGAGCAGGTCGACGGGCTCGGCGAAACGGCGCGAGACGTTGCCGTGCAGGTCCATGGCGGTGGAGATCATCGGGCGGCCCGTGCCGTCCGGGGTGCCCACGGAGTCGAGGGCCGCGCGCACCGCTTCGGTGAGGTCCGCCTCGGCGTCGCTCAGACCGATGACGCTCATCGCGCCGTGGATGTCGTACACGAGGCCGTCCAGCGGGCCAGCTTCCCGTATGCGCGTGACCAGTTCGTCCTTGAGGGTCAGGTACGACTCCGCCTCCACCGGGCCGCCGGGCAGCGCGGTGGCGTGCAGCAGCGGCACCCATTCGACGGTGGCGGCGAGATCGGATTCGGGGCGCGTCCACGTGTAGCGGTCCAGGAGGTCCTGGCCGCGGGTCTGGCGGAAGTCGTCCGTGGTGGAGCGGTGCGGGCAGAACGTGGAGGACTCGATGCCGATGCCGCCGATGCCGATGCGCAGGCGGCGGTGTGCGGAGGTGGTCATGCGGGTGCGCTCTCTTCCTTGGGTGCGGGGGCGGCGGGCGCCGGGACGGTCGGGGCGGTCGGGGCGGTCGGCAGGTGGGCGCGGAGCGCGGTGAGGCCGGCGCCGAGGAGGCCCGCGTCGACTCCGGTGACGGTGGTGGTGATCTCCAGGTCGGCCGTGGCGAGCGGCAGGCAGCGTTCGTAGAGCACGCCGCGCACGGCGGCGACCAGGGGTTCGGCCGTGGCGAGTACCCCGCCGAGCGCCACGGCCTGGGGGTTGAAGAAGTTGACGACGACGGAGAGGACCGTGCCGATGTGCCGGCCCGCGGTGCGGACCAGGGTGGTGGCCTGCGGGTCGCCGTCCGCGACCAGGCGCAGCAGATCGCCGGTGTCCCGCACCTCGACGCCCTGGAGGGCGAGTTCGCGGATGAGGGCGGCGCCGCTGGCCACGGTCTCCAGGCAGCCGATGTTGCCGCAACTGCACGGCCGGTCGCCCGCGGCGTCGACGCGGACATGGCTGATGTCGCCCGCGCTGCCGTTGGCCCCGTCGTGCGGGCGCCCCGCGGAGATGATGCCGCTGCCGATGCCGCGCCCGGCCTTGACGACCACGAGGTGGTCGAGTTCGGGGCGGGCCACGCGGTGTTCCCCCACGGCCATCATCGTGGCGTCGTTGTCGACGGTGACGGGGATGCCGAGGCGCTCGGCCAGGACGTCCCGCAGCGGGTAGCGGTGCCAGCCGGGCATGCGGGACGGGCTGAGGACGCGTCCGGTGGCGGGCTGCACGGGGCCGGGGAAGGCGACGCCTAGCGCTCGTACGGTGTGGCCCTCGCCGTGCTGGCGTGCGATGAGGGTGTCGACCTGGCCGCAGAGCCAGTCCACGGCGGACTCGGGGCCCGCGGTGATGTCGTGCGGCAGGTCGACGGCGTCCGTGACGGTGCCGCCGAAGTCGACGACGCCGAGCCGCGCGTGGTGGCTGCCGAGGTCCGCGGCGAGCGCCACGCCGCCCTGCGGCGCCACCCGCAGCAGCCGCGGCCTGCGGCCGCCGCGCGACGCGCCCTCACCGGACTCGCTGAGCAGCCCGGCGTCGACGAGTTCCTGCACCCGCAGGGAGACCGTCGAGGGGGCGAGGCCCAGCTCGCGCACGAGGTCGGCGCGGGAGGACGCCGCCCCCGATGAGACCAGGTGCACGATGTGCTGCGCCGATCCCGGTTCGCCGAGTGGTGTGCCGGTCATGCCGTCCCCCGTCGCTCACGCGTTCTTCCGTCATGGTCATTCGCCGCGCTCGTTCGTCTAGTTCATTCGGCGAGTTCATTCGGTGACAAGAGGAACACTAGAACTGATCGAAGCAAGTTGGCTACCCCGGCCGATCTTCCGGTTCTTGTCGAATGAAGCTATTGACTTGTTTTTCATCTGCGGCCTAGCGTTCGGGCGCCGCCCCGTCGTTCTCCGGCACGGGACCGGCCCGTACCCCTTGGAGGCCCATCGCCATGCGTTCACTCCGGTCCGCGGCGGCAGCGCTGCTCGTCCTCGTGGTGGCCCTCACCGGCTGCACCCGCGAGGGCGGCAGCATCGACATGGGCCCCACCGGCGGCACCCCCGTCGAGGGCGGCACCGCGACCATGGCACTGCCGCCGGCCGCGACGCCCAACTGGATCTTCCCGATCGGCGCGCCCGGCTACGGGGGCTCCTACAACTACGCGATCTACTCGCTGATGTTCACGCCGGTGTACGACGCCGTGCAGGACGAGGCGAAGGGCGAGCTGACCACGCACGGCCCCGGCACGCTGGGCCTGGAGCCGAAGTACGGCGACGGCAACAAGACCGTCACCGTGCCGCTGCGCGAGGGCGTCACATGGTCCGACGGCAAGCCGGTCACCGCACGCGACATCGAGTTCTGGTTCCGCCTCGTCAAGGCCAACAAGGCGGACTGGGGCAGCTACTCGGTGGGCACCATGCCGGACAACGTCAAGCGGTTCGAGACCCTCGACGACCACACCGTACGGCTGCACCTGACGCGCGCGTACAACCCCGACTGGTTCACCGCCAACCAGCTCTCCCTGCTGCGGGCGCTGCCCCAGCACGCCTGGGACGCGAAGACCGACGGCGGCAGGATCGGGGACTGGGACCGCACGCCCGCGGGCGCCAAGGCCGTCTTCGCCCGCCTCACCCGGCACGCGAAGAGCCTCGGCTCGTACGCCACCGATCCGCTCTGGAAGACGGTCAACGGGCCGTGGAAGCTGGCCGGCTGGCGCGACAGCGGCCAGGTCACCATCGTGCCGAACGAGAAGTACACCGGCCCGAAGTCGGAGCGACCGCACCTGGACAAGGTGGTCTTCAAGCCGTTCACCACGGCCGACTCCGAGTACAACGTGCTGCGTTCGGGCGGCGTCGACTACGGCTACATCCCGCCGTCGGTGATGGCGCAGAAGGAGAAGTTCGAGGCCAAGGGCTACCGCGTCGATCCCTGGGAGGGCTGGGCGGCGACGTACATCGTCTACAACTTCAACTCCACGCGCGGCGGCCCGCTGATGGACCAGCTCTACATCCGCCGGGCCATGCAGCACCTCGTCGACCAGAAGTCGATGAGCGACGTCATCTGGCAGGGCAGCGCCACGCCGACGCTCGGCCCCGTGCCGGTCACCCCCAAGAGCCAGTACCTCTCCAAGGCCATGGAGAAGAACCGGTACCCCTTCTCCGTCGGCACGGCCAAGCGGCTGCTCACCGGCCACGGCTGGCGGATCGAGGACGGCACCGCACGCTGCGTACGCCCCGGGACCGGCGACGACGAGTGCGGCAAGGGCATCGGGAAGGGCACTCCGCTGGAGCTGACCCTGCTCTCCCAGTCCGGCTCCACCGAGACGACGAACATGATGCAGGAACTCAAGTCCTCGCTCTCCAAGGCGGGCATCGACCTGACCGTCCGCCAGCAGCCGCTCAACTCCGTGCTCGGCAACTCCGTGCCCTGCGCGGCGAAGGACCCCGGCTGCGACTGGGACATGTCCTTCTTCGGCACCGCGGGGAGCTGGTACTACCCGCTCAACCCCAGCGGTGAGCAGCTCTTCTCCACCGGAGCCTCCGCCAACTTCGGCAACTACAGCGACAAGAGGGCCGACCGCATCATCCGGGGCGTGCAGTACTCCCCCGACATGACGGCCGTGCACGAGTACGGCGAGTACCTCGCCGAACAGCTCCCGGTGATGTGGATGCCCAACCCCGCCTACCAGGTCTCGGTGATCCGCAACGACCTGCGCGGGATCGAGCAGAACCCGACCGTCACCTTCTCGCCCCAGCACTGGTACTACGTCAAGAAGAAGGGGGCCGAGAAGTGACCGGCTTCACCGGCTTTCTGGTCAAGCGCTTCCTCCAGGCGATCGTCGTCCTCTTCCTCGTCTCCGTCATCGTCTTCGTGCTCCTGCACCTGCTGCCGGGCGGCCCCGCGCGCGCCATCCTCGGCCCGAAGGGCACCCCGCAGCAGATCGAGCACTTCAACCACCAGCAGGGGTACGACCGTTCGCTGCCCACGCAGTACCTGATGTACCTGAAGCGCCTGGTCACCGGCGACCTCGGCGAGTCCTTCAAGCTCAACTCGCCCGTCCTCGACCTGCTGAGGCAGCGTCTGCCGAAGACCCTGCTCCTCACCGTCCTTTCGACCGCCCTCGCCGTGATCATCGCCGTACCCCTCGGCCTGCTCCAGGCCGTCCGGCGCGGCAAGGCGTCCGACTACGCGCTGACCGGGCTCACCTTCCTGCTGTACGCGACGCCCGTCTTCTTCCTCGGCCTCATCATGATCATCCTGTTCGCGCAGGTCATGCCGGTCTTCCCGGCCGAGGCGCCACAAGGTGAGACCATCACCGACCTGCTCGGCGACTTCACCGGACTGATCCTGCCCGTGGTCACCATGGCCTTCGGCATCATCGCGATGTTCAGCCGCTACATGCGCTCCGCCGTGCTCGACAACCTCACCGAGGAGTACGTCCGTACCGCCATGGCCAAGGGCCAGTCGAGCCGCCGCATCATGGTCAGGCACGTCCTGCGCAACGCCCTGATCCCCCTCGCGACGCTGCTCGGCCTCTATCTGCCGACCCTCTTCAGCGGCGCCCTCGTCGTCGAGTCGATGTTCAACTACCCCGGCATGGGGCTGCTGTTCTGGAACGCGGCGCAGGGCTCCGACTTCCCCGTACTGCTCGGCGTGACCCTCGTCGTCGGCATCGCCACCGTCGTCGGCTCCCTGCTCACCGACATCCTGTACGCCGTCCTCGACCCCCGGATCCGGAGCGTGGCATGAGTAGCACCGCCGTCCCTGTCACCGGCCCCGGGGCCGCTCCGGGGAACGAGGAGGCCGCGCGGGCCACGCCCTCGCTCGCCCGCCGCACCCTGCGGGTCTTCACCGGCAACAAGCTCGCCCTGACCGGCGTGGTCGTCCTGCTCCTGCTGCTCGCCTTCAGCTACCTCGGGCCCCTGGTGTACGACACCGAGCAGGTCCACACCGACCTCTCCCGGGCCAACCTGCCGCCCGGCAGCCCCGGTCACCTCCTGGGCACCACCGACCTCGGGTACGACATGATCGGCCGCCTGATGGTGGCCGGGCAGACCTCGCTGGAGATCGGCCTGGCGGCGGGGCTCCTCGCCACCCTCTTCGGCACCGTCTACGGCGCCGTCTCCGGGTACTTCGGCGGCTGGACCGACGCCGCCATGATGCGGATCACCGACGCGGCGCTCGCCATCCCCGCCATGTTCCTGCTCGTCGTGGTCGCCGCCATCATCACGCCCAGCAAGGGCGTTCTGATCATGATCATCGCGGCCGTCGCCTGGCTCTCCCCCGCCCGCCTGGTGCGCGGCGAGGCGCTGTCCCTGCGCAACCGCGAGTACGTCCAGGCCATGCGGATGATGGGCGGCGGCGGCGCGCGGGCCGTCTTCAAGCACATCGTGCCCAACGCCATCGGCACCGTCATCGTCAACTGCACCTTCCAGATAGCCGACGCGATCCTCTACGTCAGCTACCTCGCCTTCCTCGGGCTGAGCATCCCGCCGCCCTCCGCCGACTGGGGCTCCATGCTCTCCGCCGGCATCACCTACACCCAGAACGGCTACTGGTGGCTGATCTTCCCGCCGGGCATCGCGATCGTGCTGGTCGTCGCCGCGTTCAACTTCATCGGTGACGGGCTGCGGGACGCCTTCGAAGTCCGGCTGCGGAAGTAAGGGAGAACCACAGAGATGACCGCGGACATGACCGCAGACACGGCCGGCACCCGGAGCGGCGACCCGCTGCTCACCATCGAGGACCTGCACGTCGACATCGCCTCGCGCGAGCGCACCGTCCACGCCCTGGACGGCGTCTCCCTGAGCCTCGCCCCCGGCGAAGCCCTCGGCATCGTCGGCGAATCGGGCAGCGGCAAGACGATGACCGCCCTGAGCGTCCTCGGCCTGCTCCCGCCGGGCGGCGAGATCACCGGCGGCCGGGTCCTCTTCGACGGCCAGGACCTCGCCTCGGCCCCCGCACCCGTCCTCCAGGACGTACGCGGGAACACCATCGGCATGGTCTTCCAGGACCCCTTGACCTCCCTCAACCCGACCATGACCATCGGCGCCCAGGTCGCCGAGCCGCTCCTGCTGCACCGGCCCGGCATCGGCAGGAAGGAGGCGTGGAGCCGCGCCGAGGAGATGCTGCGCCTGGTCGGCATGCCGCAGCCCGCCGAGCGCATGAAGGCCTACCCGCACCAGCTCTCCGGCGGCATGCGCCAACGCGTCGCGATCGCCATGGCCCTGGTCTGCGAGCCGAAGCTGCTGATCGCGGACGAGCCGACCACCGCGCTCGACGTGACGACACAGCACCAGATCCTCGAACTCGTCGACGACCTGCGCTCCCGCCTGGGCATGGCGATGATCCTCGTCACCCACGACCTCGGGGTCATCGCCAACCGCGTCGACCGCGTCGCCGTGATGTACGCGGGCAAGGTCGCCGAGCACTCCGGCGTGCGCGACCTCTTCGAACGCCCCCGCCACCGCTACACCGAGGCCCTCTTCGCCGCGCTGCCCGAGCGGGCCGCCGGCAGCGGCACCGAGCTGCACACCATCCCCGGCCTGCCGCCGAGCCTCGTCACGCGCCCGGCAGGCTGCCGCTTCGCACCGCGCTGCTCCTTCGCCACCGACGAGTGCCACAGCGAGGAACCGTGGCTCACCGGCGACGGGACGGGGGGCACGGAGCACCGCTTCGCGTGTTTCCACCCGGTCCCCGACGAGGCCGCTCCGGACGCGGACGTCGTGCGGCCCGCGCCCGCGCCGCCGGCCGCCGCGCCGGGTGACGTACTCCTCGAACTCGACACGCTGGTCAAGGAGTTCCCGCTCAAGGGCGGCGCGTTCTCGCGCGGCCGGGGCACCGTCAGCGCGGTCGGCGGGGTGTCGCTCACCATCCGCAGGGGCGAGACGTTCGGCATGGTCGGCGAGTCGGGCTGCGGGAAGACCACGCTCGGCCGGATCGTCGCGGGCCTGGAGGAGCCGACCGCGGGAGCCGTGCGCTTCGAGGGCGCCGATCCGTCCCGGATGTCCCGGGCCGAGCGGCGCGCGCACCGGCGCCGCGTCCAGCTCATGTTCCAGGACTCCACCGCCGCGATGGACCCCCGGATGCGGGTCGGCGAGATCCTGCGCGAGCCCCTGGTCATCCAGGGCGTCGGGGGCCGGGCCGAGCAGGAGGAACGGGTCGCGGAACTGCTCGACGCGGTCGGTCTGCCGCGCGGCGCCGTGCACCGCTACCCGCACGAGTTCTCCGGCGGCCAGCGGCAGCGCCTGGGCCTGGCCCGCGCGCTGACGCTCTCGCCCGACCTGGTCGTCGCCGACGAGCCGGTCTCCGCGCTCGACGTCTCCGTGCAGGCGCAGATCCTCAACCTGATGCGGGAGCTCCAGCGCGAGCGCGGCCTGACCTATCTGTTCATCTCGCACGACCTGGCCGTCGTACGGCACCTGGCGGACACGGTCGGCGTGATGTACCTCGGCAAACTGGTGGAGGCGGGGCCCGCCGAGCGGGTGTACGCGCAGCCGCTGCACCCGTACACGCGGGGCCTGCTCGACACGGTCAACCTGCCGGTGGTCTCGACGGGGGACGGCGACCGGAGCGGACTCTCCCCGCTCAAGGGCGAGACCCCCTCGGCTGCCGCGCCGCCCTCCGGCTGCCGCTTCCGCACCCGCTGCCCCCTCGCCCAGGACATCTGCGCCACCACCGAGCCCGAGGCCGGCACGCCGCACGGCGGCGCGCACCAGGTGGCCTGTCACTTCCCCCTGGCCGCCGCGCCTCGGCTAGCGTCGGCGGTGTGAGACTCGCGGATGCCCTGAACCACCGCCCGGTCGTGCTCGACGGCGGCCTCTCCAACCAGTTGGAGGCCGCCGGGCACGACCTGAGCGACGCCCTGTGGTCGGCGCGGCTGCTCGCCGACGAGCCGACGGCGATCGAGGCCGCCCACCGCGCCTACTACGAGGCGGGCGCCGAGGTCGCCATCACCGCGAGCTACCAGGCCACGTACGAGGGGTTCGCCCGGCACGGCATCGACGCCCGCCGCACCGCCGAACTGCTCCGGCTGAGCGTGGAGCTGGCGCGGCGGGCCGGCGCGGGCCTCGGCCGTGAGGTGTGGGTGGCCGCTTCGGCGGGGCCCTACGGCGCGATGCTCGCGGACGGCTCCGAGTACCGCGGCCGGTACGGGGTCGCCATGGCGGACCTGGAGCGCTTCCACCGGCCGCGCCTGGAGACGCTCGCCGCGGCGGAGCCCGACGTGCTGGCCCTGGAGACGGTGCCCGACACCGACGAGGCGCGGGCCCTGCTGCGGGCGGTGCGCGGCCTCGGGGTGCCCGCCTGGCTTTCGTACAGCGTGGCGGGCGGGCGCACGCGCGCGGGGCAGCCGCTGGAGGAGGCGTTCGCGCTCGCCGCGGAGGCGGAGGAAGTGATCGCGGTGGGCGTGAACTGCTGCGATCCGCGTGACGTCGGGGCGGCGGTCGCCGTGGCCCGGCGCGTCACCGGCCTGCCGGTGGTCGTCTACCCCAACAGCGGGGAGTCCTGGGACGCCGGGGCGCGGGCGTGGCGCGGCCCGGCGCGGTTCGAGCCCGGCATGGTCGCCGGGTGGCGGGCCGCGGGGGCGCGGCTGATCGGCGGGTGCTGCCGGGTGGGCCCCGCGGCGATCGCGGACGCGGCGGCCGAACTGTCGCCGCCGGACCGCGCGGGCGGGGACATGACGCCTGAGGCGCGGCGCCCGGGACACGGCGTGTGAGACACGGCCTCCGGGGACACGGTGTCCGACCTGCGGGAACGCCGGTCGAGGGGAGACTGTCAGTGGTGGGGTGCAGACTGACGGATACCTGAGACAACGACGTCGCGGAGGTGGCCGCCATGGCCGAAGTCCTTCTGTCCGTAGGCACCCGCAAGGGCCTGTTCATCGGCCGCAGGCGCGGTGGCGCCTGGGAGTTCGACGACAGCCCGTACTTCAACGCGCAGGCGGTGTATTCCGTCGCGATCGACACCCGTGGCCCGCGCCCCAGGCTGCTCGTGGGGGGTGACAGCGCGCACTGGGGCCCGTCCGTCTTCCACTCCGACGATCTCGGCCGGACGTGGACGGAGCCCGCGAAGCCCGCGGTGAAGTTCCCGAAGGACACGGGCGCGTCCCTTGAGCGGGTGTGGCAGCTCCACCCGTCGGCGGCCGAACCCGACGTGGTCTACGCCGGCACGGAGCCCGCCGCGCTGTACCGCTCGGAGGACCGCGGCGAGAGCTTCGAGCTGGTGCGTCCGCTGTGGGAGCACCCGACCCGCTCCCAGTGGGTGCCGGGCGGCGGTGGCGAGGGCCTGCACACCGTCCTGACCGACGCCCGCGACGCCCGTTCGGTGACCGTCGCGGTCTCCACGGCGGGCGTGTTCCGCACCCAGGACGGCGGTGCGAGCTGGGCCCCCTCGAACAAGGGCGTCTCCGCGGTGTTCCTGCCGGACGAGGACCCGGAGTTCGGGCAGTGCGTGCACAAGGTGGCGCGGGACGCGGCCGACCCGGACCGGCTGTATCTCCAGAACCACTGGGGGGTGTATCGCAGCGACGACGCGGGGGCCCACTGGACGGACATCGGCGGCGGCCTGCCCTCCGACTTCGGCTTCGCCGTGGTGGCCCACCCGCACCGCGGCGGGACGGCGTATGTGTTCCCGATCAACGCGGACATGGACCGGGTCCCCGCGGACCGCCGCTGCCGGGTGTTCCGCACGGCGGACGCGGGCGAGAGCTGGGAGCCGTTGAGTGCGGGGCTCCCCCAGGAGGACCACTACGGCACGGTGTTGAGGGACGCGATGTGCACCGACGGCATGGACCCGGCGGGCATCTACTTCGGCAATCGCAACGGCGAGGTGTTCGCGTCGGCCGACGACGGCGACACCTGGCAGTCGGTCGCCTCGCACCTGCCGGACGTGCTCTGCGTGCGGGCCGCGGCCATCGGTTGATCGAGGGCCGTGTGACGGCAGTAGGGTGACCGCGTGGCACCACGACCCTTGCATGAGATCGTCGAACCAGGCTGGGCCAAGGCCCTGGAGCCGGTGGCCGAACGGATCGCCGGGATGGGGGACTTCCTGCGCGCGGAGATCGCCGCGGGACGCACCTACCTCCCGGCGGGCCCGAACGTCCTGCGCGCCTTCCAGCAGCCCTTCGACGACGTCCGCGTCCTGATCGTCGGCCAGGACCCCTACCCCACGCCCGGTCACGCGGTGGGGCTCTCGTTCTCGGTCGCGCCCGAGGTGCGTCCGCTGCCCGGCAGCCTCATCAACATCTACCGCGAGCTGGGCGACGACCTGGGCCTGCCGCCGCCCGCCAGCGGTGACCTCACGCCGTGGACGCGGCAGGGCGTGCTGTTGCTCAACAGGGCGCTGACCACGGCCCCGCGCAAGCCGGCCGCGCACCGCGGCAAGGGCTGGGAAGAGGTGACCGAGCAGGCGATAAGGTCGCTCGCCGCGCGCGGCAAGCCGCTGGTGTCGATCCTCTGGGGACGGGACGCGCGCAATCTGCGGCCGCTGCTCGGGCAGTTGCCGTCGGTGGAGTCCTCGCATCCCTCGCCGATGTCGGCGGACCGCGGGTTCTTCGGCTCGCGCCCGTTCAGCCGGGTCAACGACCTCCTCGTACGGCAGGGCGCGCAGCCGGTGGACTGGCGGCTGCCGTGACCGCGGCCGCGTGCGTACTGGGCGTCGACTCGGGAGGCTCCGGTCTGCGGGCCGCTCTCGGGACTCCGGAGGGGGTGCCGTGCCCGGAGCCGGTGCGCTCGGCCGAGCCGGTGCGCACCGGGCCGCGCGGCATCGACGCCGGGCACTTCATGGAGCTGCTGCTGCCCATGGCGCGGTCCCTCCTGGCCGCGGCGGGCTGCGAACGGATCTCGGCGGTCGCGGTCGGCGCCGCCGGGATGGCGACGCTCGGCGACGACCTGCGGGCGCGGCTGCCCGCCGCGTTCGGCCGGGAGCTGGGTGTGGGGCGGGTGGCGCTGGCCGCGGACGCGGTGACGGCGTACGCGGGCGCGCTGGGTGACCGCCCAGGCGCGGTGGTGGCCGCGGGCACCGGGCTGGTCGCGGTCGGCACGGATCTCGCCGTGTGGCGTCGCGCCGACGGCTGGGGGCATCTCCTCGGCGACTGCGGAGGCGGGGCCTGGATCGGACGCGCGGGGCTCGAAGCGGCGATGCGGGCGCACGACGGCAGGCGGGGCGGTTCGCGGGCGCTGCGGGACCGCGCGGAGGCCGTCTTCGGTCCGCCGGCCGGGCTGCCGGGGCAGCTCTATCCGCGGGCGGACCGGCCCGCGGTCCTCGCCTCCTTCGCGCCCGAGGTCGCGGCCTGCGCGGCGGACGACGCGGTGGCGCGCGGCATCCTCCGGGATGCCGCCCGGCATATCGCCGAGGCCGCCGCGGCCGTCTGTCCGAAGGACGTGGTGAGCGAAGTGGCGCTCACCGGGGGTCTCTTCGCGATGGGCGAGCCGCTGCTCGGCCCGTTGCGCGGGGAATTGTCGGAGTCGCTGCCGGGGGCGCGGCAGGTTCCCGCCGCGGGCGATCCGCTGGACGGCGCCCTGCGCATCGCGGGCGACCTGGCGGCTGACCGGCTGCTGCTGCCGCGCGACGCGCACATGCTCTCCGTCCATGGGCAGGAAGAGCGGGGCGGGCAGGGCGGGCAGTTGACCTCTGCGTAATTCATCAGACAAAAACGGACTTATACCGCCCACCTGCACCCTCCCCGAACAGCGTAAGGCCGCAAGCCAGTAGCATGCGGGCGCATGAGCTCCCCCACTGGGCCCGCATCCGGCCTGCCCGTACGAATGCCGCGCCCCCGTCAGCCGGGCCGGCACCGCCGTCCGGAGCCCGTCGCGGCTCCTGAGGGCGCGCCCGCACTGGTTCTCGCCGTGCCGGGCGCCCCCAGCACCACCACGCGCAGCCTCGCCGAAGAGGTCGTGAGCATCGCCCGCTCCGAGCTGCCCGGCCTCGACGCCAGGATCGGCTACGTCGACGGTACGGAGGACGCCACCGTCACGTCCTTCCCCGAGTTCCCCTCGCTGCACTCCGTGCTCGCGCACGCGACGGCCGAGCGCACCGCCCGCTTCGAGCGCGCGCGCGAGGCCGGCGCCGAGGCCGCAGAGCCGGAGGGCCCCGTCGCGGTCGTCGTGCCGCTGCTCGCGGGCCCCGACAGCGCGCTGATGCGGCGCATCCGGCAGTCCGTCATGGACAGCCACGCCCCCGCCGAGCTGACCGATGTGCTCGGCCCGCACCCGCTGCTCGCCGAGGCGCTGCACGTGCGCCTGTCGGAGGCGGGCCTCGCCCGCGCCGACCGGGCCCGGCTGTTCACCGTGGCCACCGCGGCGGACGGCATCATCCTGGCCACGGTCGGCGGCGAGGAGGCCGTGCAGGCCGCCGGGATCACCGGCATGCTGCTCGCCGCGCGCCTCGCGGTGCCGGTGATGGCCGCCGCGCTCGACCAGGAGGGCGCCGTCGCGGCGATCGCCGAGCAGCTGCGCGGTTCGGGCTCGGCCCAGCTCGCCCTGGCCCCGTACCTGATCGGCCCCGAGCTCGACGAGGGCCTGCTCGACGCGGCCGCGAAGGAAGCGGGCTGCTCGTCCGCCGACCCGCTCGGCCCCTACCCGGCGATCGGCAAGCTGGCGCTGTCGAAGTACACGACGGCGCTGGGCATCGCCCCGCAGCAGCCTTCGGGCGCGCCGGTGCACTGAGCACTTCCCGTACGCGTGGCACCGCGCGTACGTACGCGGATGGGCCCGCCCCGATGTGGGGGCGGGCCCATCCGTGTACGCGGGCCGGGCGGGCTCAGCCGAAGATCACGCAGGAGGCTGCGGGCGCGTCGATCGCACCGGCCTTGCGGGGGATGCCCGTGCCCTGGTCGATCGTGAACCAGGTGACGTCACCGGAGCGCTCGTTGGCCGCGTAGAGGTGGCGGCCGGAGGGGTGGACGGCCAGGTCACGCGGCCAGTGCCCGCCGCACGGCACCGTGGCGGCGAGCCGGGGCGCCTCGTCCGGGCCGCCGAGGGCGAGGACCGAGATGACGTCCGTGCCGCGCGTGGCGGTCCACACGAACCGCCCGTCGGGGGCGACGACGACCTCGGAGGGGTAGACGTCGCCCTCGGGGGCGTCGGCGAGGACGGAGACCTCGCTGAGCGGCTTGAGGGCGCCGGTCTCCGCGTCCCAGGAGCAGGTGGTGAGGGTGGGCGCCAGTTCGTTGAGGAGGTAGGCGCGGTCGCCGTCCGGGTGGAAGGCGAGGTGCCGCGGTCCCGAGCCGGGGCGCACGGCGACCTCGCGGTGGAGGGTCAGACCGTCGTCGCCGAACGCGCAGACGCGCACGGAGTCCGTCCCGAGGTCGACGCTGACGGCCCAGCGGCCGCTGGGGTCGGCGAGGACCTGGTGGGCGTGCGGGCCCTGCTGGCGCTGCGGGTGCGGGCCGGACCCTGTGTGCCGCAGTTCGCTGGACGGGGTGGCGGCGAGGCCGCCGTCCTCGCGCAGCGGTACGGCGGTGACGCTGCCCGACCGGTAGTTGGCGGTGAGCAGGTGGCCGTCGTACAGGTCGAGGTGGGTGGGGGCCGAGCCGACCGGTACGGGCTTGCCGTCGAGCTCCGGCTTGTCCCCGTCGAGGCGGTACGCGGCGACGGCGCCGTCGGACGTCTCGCTGACCGCGTAGAGGATGTTCCCGGTGGGCGAGAGGGCGAGGTAGGACGGGTCGGCGACCGCGTCGGTGGTGCTGAGGACGGTCAGTGCGCCGGTGTCCGCGTCGACGGCCGCGGTGAGGACCCCGAAGCCTCCGGCGGCGGTGAAGGATCCGATGTAGGCCCGTCCGGCCTGCTTGCCCACGACCACTGCTGTCCCCTCTCGACCGGGGCGCCGCGTGCCGGGCGCCGCTCGTGCGGCCGACGCTAGCAGTGGGTCTAGACCAGGTGGGGAGGGGCGAGCCCGTGGTCACCGTGTGTGTCGCAGCTCACTCTCCCGCGCGGGCGGGCGGCGGAACATTCATGGCTGGTTCACCGTTCATCCATATGTGGCTGCGGAGGGGACAGTGTCCCCGGGCCTCACCTATAGCCCATGGGGAAGATCGTTCGGCTGAAGCCCCATGGAGCCTTTCGCCGAGAGGCGACCGCCCTCCGCGTGCCACTCTCTGCGGCCCCGGCTGGTCTCCCCCGTCCAGCCGGGGCTCTTTTCGCTTCAGCGCCGCTTCTGGGAGTGCAGGTACCAGGACACGGCGAGGGCGACGAGCACCACGATGATGAGTATCTTCATGACTCCCTGTTGCCCCGGACGGCACGTCTGAAGCCCCGCGGCGCGATCAGGCCCCGATCAGCGGTGTCCGCGGGGAGCTGTGCAGGGGGTCGGCCAGCTCGGCGAGGGCCTTCTCCAGGCCGTGCAGATGGGCGAGGGCCGGTTCGGCGACGGAGCCGTGCGGCACCTCGGCGGGCCCGGCCGCTCCGCGAGCGCCCCCGGCGGGCCCGGTCAGCGCCTCCACCGCGGACTCCACGCGCCAGCAGGCGGCGGCGAGCCGGTCGTCGTGGGACGCCTCGGGGTCCGCGGCGATCGAGGCCAGGCCGCGCACCTCGTCGGCGCAGGCGTCGAGCAGGGCGATGACCCGCCGGGCGCGTTCCTTGCGGGCCCGCAGCGGGCTGAGCGGGTGGACGAGCGGGGCGAGGGAGAGGCGCACCTTGCCGAGGAGCTGTTCCAGCTCGGCGACGCGGGGCGCGGGGTCGGCCGTCCCCGAACCGGCGAGCCGGGCCGCGGCCTCGGCGGTGCAGGCGTGCACGCAGCGCAGGGCGCGTTCGATCCAGGCGTGGGTGGTGGCATGCGTGGTCACGGGCAGGACGAGCAGCACCGCGAGGGCGGCGCCGAGGGCTCCCGCCCCGGTCTCGGTCACCCGCAGGGCGAGCAGGGCCGGGTCGAGCACCCCGAGCAGGCCGTAGAGCACGCCGGCCATGACGGTCACCGCGAGCATCATCCAGGTGTAGGAGACGGCGGCCGTGTAGAAGATGCCGAAGACGCTGACGGCGACGATGACCGCCGAGGGGACGGGCGCCCCGTGCAGCGGCACGGCGACGACCAGGCCGAGGGCGATGCCGATGACCGTGCCGAGTACCCGGCGGAAGCTGCGGACCAGGGTCTCCCCGCTGGACGCGGTGTTGACGAAGACCCACCAGGTGGCGCCCACGGCCCAGTACCAGCGCTGTTCGGAGAGCACCTGGCCGGCGGCGAGCGCGAAGGCGCCGCCCGCGACGGCCTGCACGGCCTGCCGTGTCGTCGTACGGGCGAGTCCGGTGCCGGGGTGGGGCGGCGGGACGGCGGCCGGGGGCAGCCCGCGTTCGTAGCACCAGGCGCCGAACCGGACGGCCGCCGCGGTGCAGAGCGAGAGCAGGACGGCGGCGAACAGCTCGGGGAGCTGGCCGGGGACCGTGTGCAGGAACTGCGTCGCGAAGAACATCATGAACGCGAACACCCCGAGGGAGTGCCCGCGCGGCCCCCAGCGCCGCGCGTACACGCCGGCTCCCATGACGGCGAGGAAGGCGGCGTCGCGCGCCACGGGCACGTCGTGCAGCAGGGCGGCGACGGCGAGTACGGGGAATCCGACGGCGGGCAGCAGGGCGGTGGTGACCGCCTGTCCCCGGACCGTGGCGTCGCCGACGGTGAAGAGGGCGAGCAGCGCGGCGAGCCCGCCCGTGATCGCCGCGACGAGCGAATGCCCGGCCAGGCCGCACACCGCCACCGCCCCGCCGATGCCGAGGACGGCCCGGGAGGCGAAGCGCAGCCGCATCCGTCCCGGATCCGGCGCCATGAACACCTTCTTCAACACTGTCTCTCCGCCCCTTTCGCGTCCGGTCCGTGCGGTTCGCCGCGGTTCTCCGAGAGGAACCCGCATGAAAAAGGCGCCGCGGAATCCCGCAGCGCCATCGACGACACCATCAGACCATCTGATCGCCCCCTGGCTCAACCGTGGCCATGCCCACTGGACCATTGGCCCACCACACGGCCATTTCACTGGACCGTGGGCGGGCCAACGGATCACGCGTCAGAGGGCCGGGCCGAAGCGCTCCCAGGCGCGGTGGCCGCCGAGCAGTTGGGTGACCGTACGCAGCACGGCGGTGGGTTCGCCCGTGGCCACGCCCGCGGTGCCGGAGGACAGGCCGGCCGATTCGAGGGCGAGCAGGCCCGGGCCCCAGGCGCCGAGGGCCTTGCCGTGCCGGAAGGCCTCCGTGACGAGGAGCAGCACCCGGGGGTCGATGCCCGCTCCGGCCGCCTTGTCGTCGACCTTGGCGTCGCGCGCCCCGTAGGCGTCGGGGGCCGGGGCGGGCGCGGCGGCGAGGAGGATGGCGTCGAACTCGATGGACCGCGCGGTGGTGAAGGTGCGCTGCACGGCGACCGGGTCACCGTCGAGCCCCAGCTTGCCGCCGGCCGGAGCGATGACCAGCGGGACCATGCCGGCGTCCAGGATCTCCTGGCGTACCGAGCGGACGCCGTCCAGGTCGGCGCCGTCGGTGACGATGCCGATGATGCGGCCGTCGACCGGCCACTCCTCGCCCACCTGGGAGAGGGCGGGGCTGGGCGCGACATCGGCGAGCGGGCCGATGGGCCGGGGCGCGGGCAGGCCGAGTCCCTTCGCGACCTGGGAGCAGAGCTCCGGGTCGATGTTGGCGAGCACCTGGAGTCCCCGCTCCTTGATGCCGGTCTCCCAGCACTTGCCGAGCTCGAAGGTGTAGGCGGCGGCGAGGTGTTCGCGCTCGACGGGGGTCATGCTGAGCCAGAACTGCCGGGGCTGGCTGAAGTGGTCGTCGAAGGTGACCGGCGCCTCGCGCACCTTGCGGGAGGCGGCCACCTCCGCGGGCACCTCGATGTAGGCCCCGGTGTCGGCTCCGGCGAGGAAGGGGCAGCCGCCGTCGGCGGAGTTGGGCCGGTAGGGCGCCACGCCCCGGTGCACGGCGGTCTGGTGCATGCCGTCGCGCAACATGTCGTTGACGGGTGCGTGGGTGCGGTTGATCGGGAGCTGCCCGAAGTTGGGGCCGCCGAGCCTGCTGATCTGCGTGTCGAGGTAGGAGAAGAGGCGGCCCTGCAGCAGCGGGTCGTTGGTGACGTCGATGCCCGGTACGAGGTGGCCCGGGTGGAAGGCGACCTGCTCGGTCTCGGCGAAGTAGTTCGACGGATTGGCGTTGAGGGTCATCAGGCCGATCGGGCGGACCGGCGCCAGCTCCTCGGGCACGATCTTCGTGGGGTCGATCAGGTCGATGCCCTCGAACATCTGGTCAGGGGTGTCGGGGAAGGTCTGGACGCCCAGCTCCCACTCCGGGTACGCGCCCGCCTCGATGGCGTCGGCGAGGTCGCGGCGGTGGAAGTCGGGGTCGACACCGCCGGTGATCTGCGCCTCCTCCCAGACCATGGAGTGGACGCCGAGCCGCGGCTTCCAGTGGAACTTCACCAGTGTGGTGGCGCCTTCGGCGTTGACGAGGCGGAAGGTGTGGACGCCGAAGCCCTCCATCATCCGGTAGGAGCGCGGGATTCCGCGGTCCGACATGTTCCACATCGTGTGGAAGGTGGCCTCGGTGTGGAGGGTGACGAAGTCCCAGAAGGTGTCGTGGGCGCTCTGCGCCTGCGGGATCTCGCGGTCGGGGTGCGGCTTGCCCGCGTGGATGATGTCGGGGAACTTGATCGCGTCCTGGATGAAGAACACCGGGATGTTGTTGCCCACGAGGTCGAAGACGCCCTCCTGGGTGTAGAACTTCGTGGCGAAGCCCCGGGTGTCCCGCACGGTGTCCGCGGAGCCGCGTGAGCCCAGGACGGTGGAGAAGCGGACGTAGACCGGGGTCTCGACGCCCTCGGCGAGGAAGTCCGCCTTGGTGATCCCGGCCGCGGAGCCGTAGCCCCGGAAGACGCCGTGCGCGGCGGCGCCCCGGGCGTGCACGACCCGCTCGGGGATGCGCTCGTGGTCGAAGTGGGTGATCTTCTCGCGCAGGTGGTGGTCCTGCAACAGCACGGGGCCGCGGGGCCCCGCCTTCAGCGAGTGGTCGGTGTCGTACAGGCGCGCGCCCTGGGCGGTGGTCAGGTAGGCGCCGTCCTGGGCGACCTTGTCCTGCGGCACCCCGGTCGCCTGTCCGGTGGGACTGTAGGTGTCCGGGCCGCGCTGGTCGGGCTTGGGCGGCAGCGGCTCCCGCGGTTCCGTGGGTTCGGCGACCGGCACGGCCTCCGGGCCGGGTGCGCCGGGAATCTCATTTCCCGTGCGCATGGCCTTCTGGACCTTTTCCACAGCCTTCTCCGCGGCGGCCGCCACCGGGTTCTTCTTCTCGCTCACTGGGTTCCGATCCTTCGACGGTACGGTGCCACGCGCAGGGTGAGTGGCACTGGGCAGGGGCGATATCGCGTGACGACGGGTACCCCGTCCCCCGGAGGGAGACACATGCACTGCGCCGTCCGGGGCGGGGCGGGGAATGCCGATTGGCCGGGGCCCCGCGGGGTACGCGATGGGCCGTCCCTGCCGAGAACATGCGACCGCCATCCGCAGTGCCATCATGGGCGCATGGGTAAAAGCGCGCTCATCGTCATCGACATGATCAATACGTACGATCACCCCGACGCCGAGCAGCTCATCCCGTCCGTACGCAAGGCGTTGCCCTCGGTCGTGGGGCTGATCGAGCGGGCGCGGAGGGAGGGTGTACCGGTCATCTATGTGAATGACAATTTCGGCGAATGGCGCTCCCATCACGGGGAGATCGTCGACACCGCCCTGTCCGGGCCGCATTCCGAGCTGGTCCGTCCCGTGCGGCCGGATGACGCGTCGCTGTTCGTGGTGAAAGCCCGTCATTCAATCTTCTTCGAGACACCGCTGACTTATCTGCTCTCCCAGCTCGACGTCGACCACGTGGTCCTTTCCGGGCAGGTGACCGAGCAATGCGTGCTGTATTCCGCCCTCGACGCGCACATTCGCCATCTGCGGGTGACGGTGCCCGAGGACGCGGTGGCCCATATCCACCCCGACCTGGCCCAGGCCGCGCTGCTCATGATGGAGCGCAACATGCACGCGGTCATCACCGACTCCGAGGGCGTCGCGTTCTGAGGGGCCGCCAACCTGAGGAGTGCCCGTGACCTACCGACAGCACGTCCTGCGCGGCCGTACGGCCGTGGTGACCGGCGCCGCGCGCGGTATCGGCGAGGCCGTCGCCACGGAGCTGGCCGCGCGCGGCGCGAAAGTGGCGCTCCTCGGCCTGGAGGAGCGGGGGCTCGCCCGGGTGGCCGCCGCGCTGCCGACGGCATCGGGGCACTGGCACGTGGACGTCACCGACGACGCGGCGATGGCTCGCGTGGCGCGGGAGGTGCGCGGCCGGCTCGGCCCCGCCTCGGTCGTCGTGGCGAACGCCGGGGTGGCCGAGGGCGGCCCGTTCGTCGACTCCGACCCCGCGACCTGGCGGCGGGTCATCGAGGTGAACCTCGTGGGCAGCGCGATCACCGCCCGCACCTTCCTGCCCCAGCTCCTGCACACCCGCGGGCACTACCTCCAGATCGCCTCGCTGGCGTCGATCGGCGCCGCCCCGATGATGAGCGCGTACTGCGCGTCGAAGGCGGGCGCGGAGTCCCTCGCCCACGGCCTGCGCGCGGAACTCGACCCGCTGGGGGTCGCCGTGGGCATCGCCTACCTGAACTGGATCGACACGGACATGATCCGTGACGCCGACCAGTACCCCGTACTGCGTGAACTGCGGGCGCACATGCCGCCGCCGGCCCGCAGGATCTACCCCGCAGCGCCGGTGGCCCGCCGCCTCGTGCGCGCGATCGAGCGGCGGGAGACCAGCGTGTACGTGCCGGGATGGCTGCGGGGCGTGCAGGCGGTGCGGGCCGCCCTGCCGGGGCTCGTGACCCGATTCGCCCGGCAGGAGCTGACGCGCTCGGAGTTCTCGTCGACGGGCCTGCTCGGCGCGGGCGGGCGCGCGGCGGCGGCCAGGGGCCACGTGTAGAGCCGTGCGCCTCGCGGATGTGCGGGCGTCCGGGGGACGTACTGCCTGGTGGGCGGCTCCGCGGGTATACGGCCCTGAGTGAGAACTTCCGGCACCGCATCACAGACGTCAGACGCTCCGACGCCGCTCAAGAAGGCCCTGACCACCCCTCTCCTGTACTTCTTCATCCTCGGGGACGTGCTCGGCGCGGGCGTGTACGTCCTGGTGGGCCAGGTGGCCGCCGACTCCGGCGGCGCCGTCTGGGTGCCCCTGGTCGTGGCGCTCTGCCTGGCGCTCCTGACGGCCACCTCGTACGCCGAACTGGTCACCAAGTACCCGCGCGCGGGCGGCGCCTCGCACTACGCCACGCTGGCGTACGGGCCCTTCGCCGGCTTCCTCGCGGGGTTCTGCATGCTCGCGGCGGGGATCGTGTCGGTCGCCGCGCTGGCCCGCGGGTTCGGCGGCGACTACCTGTCCGAGTTCGTGACGCTCCCCGTCGTGCTCGTCACGGTCGTCTTCCTCGCCGCGCTCGCGCTCCTGAACGCCCGCGGCATCCGCGAGTCGACGCGGGCCAACGTCGTGGCCACGGTCATCGAGGTGAGCGGTCTCGTGATCGTGGTCGGGCTCGGCCTGTGGATCGTGCTGCGCGGCGACGGCGACGTGGGCAGGCTGGCGCAGCTCGGGACGGCGAGCCACGGCCCCGCGGCGGCCGTGCTGACCGGCGCGGTGCTCGCCTACTACTCCTTCGTCGGTTTCGAGACGTCCGTCAACGTGGCCGAGGAGACCCGCGACCCGCGCCGCTCGTACCCGCGGGCCCTGTTCGGCGCGCTGGTCACCGCGGGCGCGGTGTACGCCCTGGTCGGAGCCGCCGCCGCGGCGGCCGTACCGACCAGGACACTGGCCGACTCCAGCGGGCCGCTGCTCGAAGTCGTCAAGGAGGCGGGCGGCGTCCCCACCGAGCTGTTCAGCGCCATCGCCCTGGTGGCGGTGGCCAACGGCGCCCTGCTCACCGGCATCATGTCGTCCCGCCTCGCCTACGGCATGGCACGCGACGGGCTGCTGCCGTCCTTCCTGACCAAGGTGCTGCCCGGCAGGCGCACGCCCTGGGCCTCGATCGCCGCGACCACGGCACTGGCCCTGCTGCTCGCGCTGACCGGTGACGTGGCCACGCTCGCCTCGACCCTGGTGCTCCTGCTGCTGGTGGTCTTCTTCCTCGTCAACACCTCGGTGCTGGTGCTGCGCCGCCGCGACACCGCGGCCCGCGACCACTTCCGGGCGCCGCTCGTGGTGCCGTTTCTCGGCGCGGTCTCCTGCGTGGTGCTCGCGACGCAGGTCGAGCGCGAGGTGTGGCTGCGGGGCCTGGCCGTGCTCGCGGTGGGCGCGGTGTGCGGCGCCGTCGCCGCGGTACGGCTGCGGCGCGGCGACTGAGGCCGTGCGCTACGGGTGCAGGGCCGCCCACGTGTTGGGGCCCACGAAGCCGTCCGCGCTCAGGCCGACGCTCTGCTGGAAGTTCTTGACCGCGGCCAGCGTGGCGTCGCCGAAGATCTTGTCCTGGGCGACGCTCTTGTAGCCGTAGACCCTGTTCAGGATGCACTGGAGATGGCCCACGGCGTCGTTGGCGTGGCCCTTGCCGAGTTCCGGGTGGTCGCCGGTGTAGGGGCAGTAGCGCCACTCGCCGTTGGTGGCCTGCCTGGTCCCGACGTCGGTGCCCGCCCCGGCGCTGGCGACGGCCGGTCCCGCGATCAGCGCACAGCCGAGCAGCGCGGCGGCGATCGTACGGGTGCGGAGGGCTCTGCTGGGTCGCGAAGTCACGGTGGTCTCCCGAACTGTGGTGGGTACGTGGGATGTACGGATCAGACCCAGGGGCAGCGGGGCAGCCCGGGGTAGGGGTGCTTCTGGGTCTGCACGACCTTGGCGGGCACCATGCCCCAGCCCTTGATCCCGGGGAGGCTCACCACCTCGTCGCCCTGGGTGTAGTACCAGACCTTGTTGCCGTCGGGCGCGGCGTCGCCCAGCGTCCAGCACACGAACCAGCTCGGGGAGAGCTTCAGGCGGCCGGTGACCGGCGCGTTGAACGCGGGGCGGCCGAAGGCGTCGGAGGCCAGGTTGTCGCAGTACAGGTCGAGGCTGAAGGCGTTGCCGAGGGTGTCCCTGTGCGGCTGGTTCTGCCGCAGTGAGCAGGTGGGCGACGTGTCGGCGGGACCGGCCGCGGGTGCCGGGCTCGCCTGGGCGGCGGGGGCCGCCGCCGCTGACAGGGCCAGGCAGAGGGCGGCGCCCGCGAGGGCCGTGCGGCGCTTGCCGGGCGTGGAGGGTCGGCTCATGCGCGTACTCCTGTTGGCTCGGGCGGGGGCGAGGGGCGGTGCGGGAGCGAGGGGCGGTGTCATGACCAGGTGCACTGCTTCAGGCCCGGGACGGGGTGCGTCGGCGAGGAGAGTTCGGCGGCGGGGAGGTAGCCCCAGCCCTTCGCCGTCCTGGCGCCGGAGACCGTGTCGCCCTGGGTGTAGTACCAGATGTCGCCGCCCTGGTAGGGGCTGCCGCGCTTCCAGCAGACGAACCAGCTCGGCGAGAAGGCGATCTGGCCGTTCACCGTGGAGTCGGTGGTGGACTGCACGCGGATCGAACCGGTGTTGTGCGCGCACACCACGTCACCGAGGAAGTGCATGCCGGTCCAGTCGGTGTGCCTGGCTTCGGCCCGCGTCTGGCAGGCCGCGGCGGCGCCGGCCGAGGCCGAAGCGGTGCTCTGCGAGGCCGGTGACACGGTCAGGACGGCGGCGCTGACGGCGGCGAACGCCAGGGCGGCCCGCCCGCCCCTCCCCCGGTTCCCGCCGCGGCCGAGGCGTGGGCGCCCGGCGTCCGGTTCGTTCCCTTCGCGCTGTGGTGCGAGCTGTCTCACGGCCATGTCGGCTGTCTCCCGGCAGTTCACTCCGCGTGGATGGGCCATGGGGGGCGCTCTCGGCGGCCGCCCCGGCCCGCTGACGATCCGATGGTGCCGCCGGGCCCTGACGCGTGTCTGACACGCCCTCTCCCCCGCACGGGCCGCGCGTGCCATGGTGTTCGGTCGACCGGTACTGGTCCGGACCAAGGCCTCCACGGCCTCCACGGCTTCGGGACAAGGAGCGTACGCATGCGCGGCACAACGGTTCTGCCCGGCGAGGGAAACAACGGAGAACCGTCCGGCGACGGCATGCCGACGCACCGCCTGGAGGTGCCGATGCCCAACGCGCTGCCGTTCGCCATCGGCAGCTTCGACACCATGGGGCCGATGTCGCGGGCGGCCTTCCCCCACCGGCACACCTTCCACGAGATCGTGCACGTCACCGGCGGCACCGGCAGGCACGTGGTGGACCTGGACGGCTACCCGCTGCGCCCGCCCCACCTGTGCTTCATCGCCCCCGGCCAGGTCCACCACTGGGAGGACGCCGCCGGTCTCGAGGGCCGCGTCATCCTCTTCACCGACGACTTCCTCCTCGACCACCCCGCCGACCGGGACCTCCTGCGGGGGCTCGGCCGGCGTGCCACGCTCGCGCTGCCCGACGAGGCCGCGGAGTCGACCGCGCGGCTCGTCGCCGACCTGGACGGCGAGTACCGTTCGGGCGCCACGGGTTTCCACAGCGTGCTGCGGTCGCTGCTGCACATCCTGGTGGTACGGGCCGCGCGACTGCCCTCGGGCAGGACCGCCGCCGCACCGCCCGCGCCGCCGCGGTCGCGGCCGGGTTCGGTGGCCGCGGAGTTCATGGCGCTGCTCGGCGGCCCCGAGGGGACCTCGCACTCGGTGCGGACGGGCGCGGAGCGGCTCGGCGTCTCCGTCGGCTATCTGAGCGAGGCGGTGAAGACCTCCACCGGCCGTACGCCCGGGGAGCTCATCCGGCAGGCCAGGGTGCACGAGGCCAAACGGCTGCTGCTGCACACGGAGTTGTCGGTGCGTCAGGTAGCGGCGCGGGCCGGGTTCGGCGATCCGGCCTACTTCTGCCGCTTCTTCCGCCGCGAGACCGGGACGAGCCCGGGGGACTTCCGGCGTGGCACCGGCGATATTCACCACGACCACCGGCTCCAGTCCATCGCCCGGCCCGCCGCCTCGGCATAGCTTCTTAGCCGATCCGGAACCACCCCCACCCCCCTCAGGAGGAGCGATGGACGACGAGACCGGCAGCGGAGCCGGAGATGACGCCCGCGGCGCGGGCGGCGAGAACGGGCCGCGGCGCGGCCGGGGACCGAGCCGCAAGACGGTGCTCAGAGCCGCCGCCGCGGCAGGCATGGCCCTGCCGGTGGCGGGCCTCATGGGCGTCCCGGCCCTCGCGCGGACGGCGGGCGAGCGGGGCGAGGCCCCGGCGCTGACCCCGACCTGTGACGACGGCGACGACCCGACACCCCCGCAGATGGAGGGCCCGTACTTCAAGCCCAACTCCCCGCGGCGCACCTCGCTCGTCCAGCAGGGCACGCCGGGGGTGCGGCTCACCGTCACCGGTTACGTCTTCGGGCGGGCCTGCCGCCCCATACGCCAGGTCTTGCTGGACTTCTGGCAGGCCGACACCTACGGCACGTACGACAACGTCGGGTTCCGCTTCCGCGGGCACCAGTTCACCGACGCCAACGGCGCGTTCAGGCTCACCACGGTCGTGCCGGGCCTGTACCCCGGGCGGACCCGGCACCTGCACGTCAAGGTGCAGGCCCCGGGCCGTCCGGTCCTCACGACGCAGCTCTACTTCCCCGGCGAGCCGCGCAACAACACCGACCCGCTCTTCGACCCCCGGCTGCTGATGAACGTCCGTACCGTCGGAAACGCGAAGGAGGCGGACTTCGACTTCGTCCTGAACGTGCCGCAGTAGCGGCGCCGCGACCGGGGCGGCGTACAACCTTCGGCGGCGGCCACCGGTCAACTCTCGGCAGGCCGCTCAGCGGAACTCTACCGAGGGAAGTACGCCGTATGTCGCGCACCAGCCGCACAGCCCGTCTCACCATGCCGGTGATCGCCGCCTCCCTGCTGGTGGGCGGGGGCCTCTCGGCCCTCGCCCTCGGGCAGGGCACCGCCCACGCCGCCGCTCCGGCCGCCGACACCCCGCGCGCGGCCGCCGCCGGCGCGGCGGACGACTTCAACGGCGACGGCTACGGCGATCTCGTCGTCGGCGCGCCGGGCGGCACCGTCTCGGGGCAGGCCAAGGCCGGGTACGTGGTGGTGACGTACGGCTGGAAGAACGGTCTCGACCCCGCCGACAAGAAGGTCATCAGCCGCTCCACCACAGGTGTGCCCGGCGCGGCCACCGCGAAGCAGGCCTTCGGCTCCACCTTCACCAAGGGCGACCTCGACGGCGACGGCTACGCGGACCTGGTCATAGGCGCCGACGGCAAGGGCGCGAGCGCGGGCGCGGTGATCCTCTGGGGTTCACCGTCGGGCCTGACCGGCGGCACCAGGATCGCCGACCACGGCTTCGCGCCGCAGGCCGGCGACTTCGACGGGGACGGCAGGACCGACCTCGCCCTGTTCTCCGGGGCGGGCTCGTACGGCGACGACCCGGTCGACCAGAAGGCCCGCCTCTGGAAGGGCCCGGTCAAGCGGACCGGCACCCCCGCCAGGACCCTCGACTTCATGGACAAGTCGCAGTGGTGGAGCTACGACAGCGACGAGCGCCCCAACCCGGTCTGCGCGGAGAAGCCCGAGACCTGTGTGGACGGCCCGCTCTCCGTGAAGGGCCCGGTGGTCCCCCAGGCCGTCGGTGACATCAACGGCGACGGCCGCTCCGACATCGCCATGAACGACTACGAGGGCGACGGCGAGTGGGGCAACAGCGTGCTGTACGGCAGCCCCACCGGGTTCGAGCGGGGCGCGGCGCCGGGCGCCCGCGGCGCGCTGGGCGTGGGTGACGTGAACGGCGACGACCACGACGACCTGGTCGTCGGCGACAGCCGGTACGAGACGAAGGCCGTGGTCGCCTTCGGTTCGGCGGACGGCCTCACGGACGAGACGCAGAAGTTCGACCAGGACCTGCCCGGCGTGCCCGGTGCCGAGGAGGACGGCGACCGCTTCGGCAGCTCGGTCGCCGTCGGGGACGTGACGGGCGACGGTTACGCGGACATCGCGCTCGGCGTGAGCGGTGAGGACGTCAAGGCGGTCGCCGACGCGGGCGCGGTCGTCCTCGTGCGCGGCGGCGAGAACGGCGTCACCGGGACCGGCGCGCAGGCGTTCCACCAGGACACGGCGGGCGTTCCCGGAGTGGCGGAGGCCGACGACGCGTTCGGTGCGGCCGTGGCGCTGACCGACGTCACGGGTGACGGCCGCGCCGACCTCGCCGCGTCCTCCGTGCGGGAGAACGCCGGGGCGGGCGCCCTGTGGTCGCTGCGCGGCACGGCCACGGGCCTGACCGCCACCGGCTCCGTGGCGTTCGGCCCCAAGGACGTCGCGGCCCCGAACACGGCGGCGCTCTTCGGCACCGCGCTGCGCTGACCGCTCGACACCCGCACGGCCCGCGTCCCACCCCCGTGGGGACGCGGGCCGTGCGTCGTCACACCGTACGAACCAGTTCCCAGGTGTCGACGGCGTGGTCGAGCGCCATGCCGTGCCGCTCGTACAGGGCGAGCGCCCCGCTGCTGTTGTCGGTGTCCACGCCGAGGCCTATCCGGTCGCGGCCCAGCGCCGCGTAGTGCCCGAAGGCGTGGCGCAGGAGGTGGCTGCCAAGGCCTTGGCCGCGGGCCTTGTCGAGGACGCCGACGTTGCCTATCCAGCCCATCGAGGGGCGGTTGTCGTGGGTGCGCAGCACGGCGGCGTCACCGAGGCCGTCGACGTGGGCGATCCACACCAGTGACCAGTCGGCGCGCCCGGCGTCGATGTCGTCCAGCCACTGCCGGTAGGTGCGCGGCTGGAAGTCGAAGTGCTCGGCGAAGCTCTCCTGGATCAGGGCGTGGGCGCGCCGCCGGTCGTCCTCGGCCAGGCAGTTCCGCAGCGTGACGCCGGGCGGTGCCGCGGGCGTCCGGTCGGTCTCCGGGTCGATGGGGCGGGCCATCACGTGGTAGCGCCGTACGGGTCGCCAGCCCCGCGCACGCAGTGCGGGCAGGTCCATGGTGGGCGTGGTGTTGAGGTGCAGATGCACCACGGCGCGCGCGGCGCCGTTGCCCGCCGCGCGCTCGGCGGCACGGTCCTCGACCAGGTCGAAGAGGTGCAGGGCTCCGTCGAGCCGCCCGGGCAGGACGTAGTGATCGATGTCGATCCGCTCGCCGTGCGATTCGTCCCACAGCAGGGCGTACCCGATCAGCCGCCCGTCTTCGGTGAGCAGCCAGGAGTCGCGCTCCAGGTCCACCTCGGGGTGGTTGAGGTCGGCGAGCACCTCGGCCGGCTCGGTGTCGGCACGGCCGGTCTCCAGCAGGTCGACTTCGTTGAGCAGCGCGCACACCGCGTCCGCGTCGTCGAGCGTGGCCGCCCGGACGGTCAGGCCGGCCGGCGGTGTGGGAGACGTGGTCATGCGCCCCACTCTCGGGGGCGAAGCGGCTTGCCCACAACGGAATTTCGGGGCGGCGGGGCCCGGTTCCGTCACGTCGTGGGCCGCTCCCCCGGCTCTCGGCGTCGCAGCGCGCAGGCGCCGGTGAAGACGCCGGCCAGGTGGTCGGCGAGGGCGGCGAGGGCCGCCGCGGGCGGCAGGCCGTCCGGGTCGGCGAAGAGATGGGCCGTCAGCCCTTCCGCGTACGCGGCGATCCGGGCGGCCTCGGCGTGCTCGTCGGTCCCGGCGGCGACCTCTCCGCACTCCTTGGCGTTCACCAGCGCCTGGGCGAGGTGGGCGCGGGTGCGCCGCAGGGCGGCGACCTTCAGTTCCCCGAGGCGTGGGTCGTCGGCCGCGCGGCCGGTGAAGGCGAGCGCGACGTGCCAGTCCCTGCGCCGCTCGGCGTCCAGCGGCATACCCTCGGCCAGCGCGTCGAGGACGATGTGCTCGATCCGCGTCCCCACGACCTCGGCGCGTCCGATCAGATCCGTCACCCGCCGCTCGAAGCGCTCCAGGACGTGGCCGTACGCGAACAGCAGCATCTCGTCCTTGCTGCGGAAATAGTGCTGGACGAGCCCCACGGAGATCCCGGCCTCCGCGGCGGTCCTGGCGACCGTCACCGCGCCGAGGCCGTCGGCGGCGATGAGCCGCCCCACCGCCGCGGCCACCTGCTGACGGCGTTCTTCGTGATCGGCGACGCGTGGCATGGGTCAACCATACCGACGTACGGTAACGTCATAACCGTATAGCCATACGGTTATGGAGACAGGGGTGGGTCATGGGCGGGCCGGGAGCGGAACTCAGAGGCGAGGCGCGACGGTTGGGCGCCGCGTTAGCGGTGGCCGCGGTCCTCGTCACGGCGGGTTCGAGCCACGTCGGCGCCACCGCGGCGGCCGGGCCTCGCGACCGGTCGCGCGAGGTCATGGAACGCGTCGACGCCTACGCCGACGAGCAGCGTGGGCGGGCCCGGATACCCGGCATGGCACTCGCGGTCGTCAAGGACGGCGAGGTCGTCCACCGGTTGCTGCGGGGCAAGGACGGCAACGGTGACGCGGTCACGCGCCGGACGCCGTTCCTCATCGGCTCGCTGTCCAAGCCGGTCACGGCGACCGCGGTGACGCACCTGGCCGAGGCTGGCTCCGTCGAGCTGGACAGGCCCGTGCGCCGCTACCTGCCCTGGTTCCGCCCCTCGGGCCCGGGAGCGGCAAGCATGACGGTGCGTCACCTACTGAACCAGAGCAGCGGACTGACCGAACGGGACGGGCTCGTGAACGCCGACCGGTTCGACAACGCGCCGGGCGGGGTCGAGCGGGTGGCCCGGGTCCGCACGGTGACCCCGCCGGGTGAGCGCCACGAGTACAGCAACGCCAACTACATGCTCCTCGGCGCACTGGTGGAGCGCGTCACCGGGCGGCCCTACGGGGCGTGGCTGCGGCAGGAGATCCTGCGGCCGCTGGGCATGGACCGCGCGATCATCGACGACCACGACGCCGCCCGGCGGCATCTCGCCCCGGGGCACCGGTACTTCTTCCAGCACCCCCGGCCGTTCGACTCCCCCTTCGACTCCTCCGGCGTGCCGTACGGCTATGTCGGCGCCGACATCGACGACCTGTCCCGCTTCGCACTCACCCAGCTCGGCGGCGGAGGCCCCGCCGCGCGCGCCGTCGTCTCCCCCGCCGGGCTGCGGCGGATGCACACCGGCACCATCCCGGCGGGCACGTCCCACCGCTACGGGTTCGGCTGGCGCGACGACACCTTCGACGACCTGGGGGAGCGCGTCGTGTGGCACAGCGGGGCGACCCCCGGCTACCACGGCACCGTGGCGCTCGCCCCCGACCGCGGCCTCGCGGTCGTCGTACAGCACAACGCCTACCACCCGCTGCGGGACGAGCAGCTCAACTCCACCGCCTTCGGGGCCCTGCGCATCCTGCTCGGCGGCGAACCCCGGCCGGCCGCCGCCGACCCGATGCTCGGCACCATGCCGGCCGTCGTCGCCGCGGCCGTCGTCCTGGTCTCGGCGGCTCTCGGCTGGTCGCTGCTGCGGCTGGTACGGCCGGGCGGCGCCGCCGCGCGCGGGAGGCGCCGCGTTCTCGTCGGCGGAGCCGTCGCCGTCACCGGCCCGTCGCTCCTGGCCTACCTGGCCGTCCTCGTACTGCCCCGGCGGGCCACGGGCGTGGACCTGGCGCAGATCCTGCTGTTCGTCCCGGACGTGGGACGCCTGCTGGTCGTCCTCGCCGTGCTCTGCGGGGTGCAGGCCCTGGCGCGCGCCGTCATCGCCGTACGGGCCCTGCGGTCCGCACCGAACGGCACGCGCTCACGTACGTCGGATACTGCTGCCCCTTAGGCCAGTACGGCCCGGACCTTCTTCCCTCCGCGTTCCATCCGTACGACGTCCACTCGGTGGGCCAGTTCGCGGACCATGGCCAGGCCTCGGCCGTTCTCCCGCTCGGTGCTCGCCCTGCGGGCCCGGGGGCGGACGGGGCTCGCGTCGTGGACCTCCACGGTCACTCGGCCGCCGGAGACCTCGATGCGCAGGCGGCAGCCGCCGCGTGCGTGCTCGACCGCGTTGGACACGAGCTCGGAGACGACCAGAGTGGCGTCGTCCACCCGCTCGGCGGTCACCTCTGTCTTGCGGCGGTGCGGCCTGACGAGGAAAGCGGAGGTCAGCTTCCGTGCCCGGCCCGCCGAAGCGGCCTCCTGCGGCAGTGCGTACTCAACTCCTGCGGTGGCCCTACGGGCGCGCTGGTGCGCACGCATGGCGGATCACTTCCCCTCCCTGTGACAAAACCGGTGACCGCCGCGGTCGAGGTCCGGGATCGCGGCGCGTCCTGTGCGGCCGGCGGGATCGTGCTGGGCGGCGCCGGTCCTGCCTCTCGGTAATGCCCCCGTCCGCTGATCGCCAATCCGGCTGTGCGGCACGCCTCACCGCACGTCGTGGCGCGGCCCGTCGGAGGTCCGCGGACATTGACCTTGACATCAGGTTCACCCGACACTGCGCGTGCCACGCGCCGCCGGCGGCAGCCCGTTCGTCCGACCCGCCCAGGAGCCCAGGAAAGGCCGCCCATGAATGCGACACCCCGCCCGTTCAAGGACTACCAGGACGAGATCTACCTCAACGGTCTGGGCGGCGTGGTCCCCGCCTTCCCCATGACCTACGCCGACCTGGAGTCCCGCGCGCAGGCCGCGCTGCCGCCCTCGGTCCTCTCCTACGTCGCGGGCGGCGCGGGGGACGAGCGGACGCAGAACGCCAACGTCACCGCCTTCGAGCGGTGGGGGCTCATTCCCCGCATGTTCGTCGGCGCCGCCGAGCGCGACCTGTCCGTCGACCTGTTCGGGATGACGCTTCCCTCCCCCCTGTTCATGGCTCCCATAGGCGTCCTCGGCATCTGCGGGCAGGACGGGCACGGCGATCTGGCGACCGCGCGGGCGGCGGCGCGCACCGGCGTTCCGATGATCGCCTCGACGCTGTCCGCCGACCCGATGGAGTCGGTGGCCGCGGAGTTCGGGGACACCCCCGGCTTCTTCCAGCTCTACACGCCCACCGACCGCGCGCTCGCCGAGAGCCTGGTGCGCCGGGCCGAGAAGTCCGGGTTCAAGGCGATCGTCGTCACCATGGACACCTGGATCACCGGCTGGCGCCCCCGTGACCTGAGCACCTCCAACTTCCCCCAGCTCCGCGGCCACTGCCTCGCCAACTACACCTCCGACCCGGTCTTCCGCGCCCAGCTCCCCGCCGACCCCGAGCAGGACATGCGGTCCGCCGTCCTGACGTGGGTACAGCTCTTCGGCAACCCCCTGACGTGGGACGACCTGCCGTGGCTGCGCTCCCTGACCTCGCTGCCGCTGATCGTGAAGGGCCTGTGCCACCCCGAGGACGTCCGCCGCGCCAGGGACGGCGGTGTGGACGGCGTCTACTGCTCCAACCACGGCGGCCGCCAGGCCAATGGCGGACTGCCCGCGCTCGACATGCTCCCCGAGGTCGTCGAGGCCGCTGACGGACTGCCCGTCCTCTTCGACTCGGGTGTCCGCAGCGGCGCGGACATCGTCAAGGCGATCGCGCTCGGGGCGAGCGCCGTCGGGGTGGGCCGCCCGTACGCGTACGGGCTGGGCATCGGCGGGGCGGACGGCGTCACGCACGTCCTGCGCTCGCTGCTCGCCGAGGCCGATCTGCTCATGGCCGTCGACGGCTACCCGACGCTGGCGGACCTGACACCGGAGGCGCTGCGGCGCGTTCTCTGACCTCCGGCCCCGTCCAAGGTCGATTGTTGGACACTCGCACGTTCCACGTGAGACATTGATGTCTCATTCGAACTTGGAGCGTCACACCATGTCCCCGCAGCGTGATCCACGGCGCTGGGCCGTCCTCGCGATCCTCTCCGGCAGCCTGCTGCTGATCGCCATGGACACCACGATCCTGAACGTCGCCTTCCCGTCCCTCGTCGCCGATCTGCGGCCCAGCTCCGTGCAGCAGCTCTGGATCGTCGACGTCTACGCCCTCGTACTGTCCGGCCTGCTGGTCACCGCGGGCGCCCTCGGCGACCGGTTCGGCCGCAAGCGGCTGCTGCTCGCCGGCTTCGGCGTCTTCGCCCTCGCCTCGCTGGCCGCCGTCTTCGCGACCGCCGCCTGGCAGGTCATCGCCGCCCGCGCGCTGCTCGGCGCGGGCGGTGCGGCGATCATGCCCGCGACCCTGTCGATCCTGCGGGCGGTCTTCACCGACGCCCGTGAGCGCGCCCTCGCGTACGCGGTCTGGTCGGCCGTCTTCGGCGGCGGCATGGCGCTCGGCCCGGTCGTCGGCGGCCTCCTCGTGGAGCACGACGGGTGGCACTCGGCGTTCCTCGTCAACATCCCGGTGGCGCTGGTGATCATCGCGCTCGGCCTCTGGGTCCTGCCCGAGTCCCGGCAGCCGCGGGAGGGCCGCTGGGACTGGTGGGGCGTCGGCCAGTCCGTCGTCGGCATGCTCGCGCTGGCCGGCGGCGTCAAGCAGTTCGGCAAGGGCGGGCCCGCCGACCCCGTGGCCTGGGCGCTCCTCGTGGTCGCCGCGGTCGCGCTCACGGTCTTCGTCCGCCGCCAGCTCCGCCTCGCGAACCCGCTGCTGCGGGTACGCCTCTTCGCCTCCCGCCCGTTCGCCATCGCGGCGGCCTCGATCTTCCTCGGCATGATCGCGCTGGGCTCGGCCCTGTTCCTGATCACCCAGTGGTTCCAGTACGGGCAGGGCTACTCCCCGCTGGAGGCGGGCATCCGGCTGCTGCCCGCGCCGCTCGGCCTGGTCATGACCTCCCTCGTGACGCCGGTCCTGATGCACCGGCTGCCGATCCGCCACGTCATGGGCGGCGGCCTGCTCCTGATGACGGCGGGCCTCGCCCTGCCCTGGTTCCTCCAGCTCTCCGGACCGCTCGGCTACGGCGGGGTCGCCGTCGCGCTCGCCGTGCTGGGCTGCGGTGTCGGCATCGCGACGACCGCCGCCTCCGTGACGCTGATGGCCGCCACCCCCGCCGAGGACGTCAGCGGCGCCGCAGCCGTCGAGGAGACCTGCTACGAACTGGGCGCCGCCATGGGCGTGGCCGTCCTCGGCAGCGTCGCCACGGCGCTGTACCGCGTGAACCTGCCCGAGCTCGGGCTCGGCGGTGACACCTCGGCGGCCGTGGGCGACTCGATCGGCGAGGCCGCGCGGGTGGCCTCGGAGCTGACCGGACCGGCCGGCGCCGAGCTGCTCACGCGGGCCGCCGGGGCGTTCACCGACGGGATGACGCCCACCTTCCTGATGGCGGCCGCCCTTCCGCTGGCCGCCGCCGCGCTCACCTGGGCGAAGATCCCCAAGGGGCTGCGGCCCACGGAGGACGCGCACTGAGGAAGGGGGCTGGGGCGACTGCCTCGCCCCGCCGGTTCGCGCTCCGCGCCGTCGGTCTCCGCCCCAACCGGCTACATGCGCCCCGTAGTTCACGTCTATCATCTGCTCGGCTCCGGGCGCTCGCCCCCAACGGCGCGCCCGGAGCCGGCAGACGCTCCACAGCGAGAGGACAACGGGGACTTGAGTTCCACACGCAAGCGCGTCGCACGCAAACGCCGCATAGCCATGGCCGCGGTGGGCGCCGCGGCGGCCGTCGTGGCCGGGCTACAGCTTTCGCCCGCCGCGTTCGGCACCGACGACAAGCCCGCGGGAGCCACGCCCCCACCGGCGGCCCCCGCGGCCCAGGCGGACTTCGGCGCCTCCAAGGCGGACGGGACGACGTTCAAGGACGGCGTCATGTCCCTGGGCCAGGCGCCCGCCGCCTCCGCCAGGCGTGCGGCGGCCGCCGCGCCGCACGGCGATGGCTGGAAGTCGGGCGGGCCCGGCAAGCTGCTCGGCACCGGCTACACCATCAAGTTCTACGACACCAAGGCCGTCGACTGGCTGGCCCCCTACGTCAAGAGGTCGGCCGCCGACCTGCGGCGCGTCACCAACCTGCCGATCACCGTCGACACCGAACCGGTCGGCTGGGACTACACCAGGCCCAAGGGCGAAGTCGTCATCGGCCTGCTGCACCACCCCTGCGTCCCGCCCGCCGACGGCGGCAGCACGGGCTGGAAGGTCGTCCGTGACGGCTCCGGCGTCAAGAGCCTGAGCTGCGGCTTCTACTCGTCCTCCGTCGCCGGGACCGCGACCAGCGGCCACGCGTACATCGACGACGAGTTCTTCACCGCGGACGGCAAGCCGTCGCCCGCCAAGGGCGGCGAAACGTACCTGCGCAACCACATCAGCCACGAGCTCGGCCACACGATGGGCCTCACCCACGCCAACCGCAGCGCGGCGCGCGGCGACTGCGTCAAGGGCACCGACTCCGGCCAGACCCCGGTGATGTGCACGCCCGTCAACGCCTACCAGGACAAGCGCGCGGGCACCTACGTCCAGCAGTACGACATGCAGGGCCTTCGGCACCTCGCCCGCGGCGGCGGTGCCGCGCTGCCTCCGCAGGGTAAGGTCACCGGCATCGGCGGCAAGTGCCTGGACGTCAAGGGCGGCAAGGCCGCCAACGGCACGCAGATCCAGCTCTACACCTGCAACAAGGGTCCCGGGCAGTCGTGGATCGTGCAGAAGGACGGCGCCATCCGCTCGCTGGGCAAGTGCCTGACCAATCACGGCAACGCGAGCACCAACGGCAACAGGATCACCCTCTCCGACTGCACCGGCGGCGCCTCGCAGCGCTGGTCGGTGAATGCCAGGGGACAGATCGCGCACGTCGCGTCCGGCAAGGTCCTCGACGTGACGGGCGGCTCCACCGCCAACAGCACCAAGGTCCAGCTCTGGACGGCCAACACGTACAAGCGGCAGATCTGGGTCACGCCCAAGTAGCGGACACCCCGCGCCGCCGCGGACGCCCGGCGGCGCGGCGCCTTCGGGCGGGCGGCTAGAGTCACCGCCAGCGACCCCGTCCCACCTGGGAGAACCTGGCACCATGGCCGTCGACGAACTCGACACCCGCATCCTGCGGCTGCTCCTCGAACAGCCCCGCACCAGCCTGCGCGAGTACGCACGCCTGCTGGGCATCGCCCGCGGCACCCTCCAGGCCAGGATCGACCGCCTGGAGCGGGACGGCGTGATCACCGGCACCGGCCCCTTCCTCTCCCCCGCCGCGCTCGGCCACCCGGTGCTCGCCTTCGTCCACATCGAGGTCACGCAGGGGCACTTGGACGAGGTGGGCGACGCGCTGGCCGCCGTGCCCGAGATCATCGAGGCGCACTCGATCACCGGCGGCGGCGACCTCCTCACCCGCGTCGTGGCACGGGACAACGGCCATCTGGAAGACGTCGTCCAGCGGCTGATCCAACTGCCGGGCGTGGTGCGCACGCGGACGGAGATGGCGCTGCGCGAGCGGGTGCCGCACCGGCTGCTTCCACTGGTCGAGTCGGTCGGCGGGGCGGCCTCCGGCGGGCGCTGACCCTCGGTCAGCTGCCCGACCTGCGCCTTTGGCATCCTTGGGGCATGAGCACCTTCGGCACCACCGCGGTCATCTTCGATCTCGACGGCACCCTCGTGGACAGCGAGCCCAACTATTACGAGGCGTCACGGGCCTTGCTCGGCGAGCACTCCGGCCGCGAGTACACATGGGCCGACAACGAGCGCTACGTCGGCATCAGCTCCCACGAGACGCTGGCGCAATGGAGGACCGAGTACGGGATAGCGGCCACGGTGGCCGAACTCCTCGCCGACCTCGACCGCCGCTATCTGGCGCTGGCCCGCGCCGGGACGCCCGTATACGCGGAGATGCGGAAGCTGGTGGAGCACCTGCACGACGCGAAGGTGCCGATGGCCGTGGCGTCCGGTTCCTCACGGGCGGCCATCGCGGCGATCCTCGCCGGTACGGGGCTCGACGCCTGGCTGACCACGTTCGTCTCGGCCGAGGAGGTGGAGCGCGGCAAGCCGGCGCCCGACGTGTTCCTCGCCGCGGCCCAGCTGCTCGGCGTGGCCCCGTCCGACTGCGTGGTCTTCGAGGACGCGGCACCGGGCGCCGCGGCGGCCCACGCGGCGGGCATGCGCTGCGTCGCGATCCCCTACGTGGCGGCGCACGCGGCGGCCCCCTCCTTCACGCAGGCGGCCCTCCTGTTCCCGGGCGGCCACGCCGAGTTCACGGCGGAGGCGGCGCTGAAGGCCCTTTAGGGCCTTCAGGGCCTTCAGGGGCGCGGGGAACCGCGCGACCAGCCACGACGGCCCCGCGGCGGCATACGGCGGCACACGGCAGCACACGGCTCAGGCGGCAGCCCGGTCGACGGCGGCGGGCGCCTCGTCACCGGCGAGAATCCGCCGCAGCTCAGCCGTGCGCTCCGCCGCGTCGCCCCCGGCGAGCAACGCCGCGAGGAGCGCGGTGCGCGCCTGGCCCGCGCGGAGGGTGCCGGTGAGGTTGGCCCCGGCGGCGGCCAGGTCGACGGCTCCGCCGTGGGTGTAGATCTCGGTGACCGGGCCCGCCTGGACGCGGGTGGTGAGGGCCACGAGGACCCCCTGGTCGACGGCGTCGGCGACGGCGGCCACGAATTCCGGGGTCGCGTTGCCCGCGCCGGTGGCGACGAGGACGACGCCCTGGGCGCCCGCCCTGACCGCCGTCTCCAGGAGCAGCGGGTCGGCGTCGACGTGGTGCATGACCATGTCTATGCGGGGCAGCGACGCCCCGCGGTCGGGCAGCGGCAGGGGCGCGGGGCGCTCGGGGCGGTGCAGTACCGACACCTTGCCGAAGCCGACCTTGCCCACGCGCGGCCCCGAGGGGTCGGCGAAGGCGTCGGCGGCGACGGTCTGCGTCTTGACGGTGCCGCGCGCGGCGTGCACCTTGCCGTCGAAGACCACGAGTACGCCCAGGTCACGGACTGTCGCGGCGGTGAGCAGCGCGTCGTACAGATTGCCGGGCCCGTCGCCGTCGGTGGCGCCGAGCGGCTTCTGGGCGCCGGTGAATACGACCGAGCGAGAGTCGTGGTGGTACAGGTCGAGCAGGAAGGCGGTCTCCTCCAGGGTGTCCGTGCCGTGGGTGACGACGACGCCGTCGACACCGGGGTCGGCGAGCACCTCGTGCACGGTGCGCAGCAGGGTGAGCTGCTGCGCGGAGGTCAGACGCGGGCTGTTCACGTTGAACAGGTCGATGACCTCGGAGGTTATGCCCTGGGGTATCGAGGCGGTGGCGAGCACCTCGCTGCCGGGGGCGTCGGCGGCGAAGCCGGTGCCCTGCCAGCGGCTGGCGATGGTGCCGCCGGTGCTGATGACGACGATCCGTCGCTCCTGCGCTTCCACGTCTGCGTACCTCCCTGGGGACCACGAGGACCGTCAGCCCCCGCACGGTGGGCACAGCGGTGGGCAGCCTCAGAGCAACGATAGATCGAACACAGCGCAATGTGCTTGCTGATATCCACCGCCCACGCAACACACAGGGTGGATAATCGCGCCATGGACGACATCGACCGCAATATCTTGCGCGAGCTTCAGAGCGACGGCCGTCTGACCAATCAGGAGCTGGCCCAGCGCGTCGGCCTCAGCGCGTCGCCGTGCATGCGGCGGGTGCGCCAACTGGAGCTGGACGGTGTGATCCAGGGCTACCGCGCGATCGTCGACCCGGCGGCCGTCGGCCGCGGCTTCGAAGTGCTCGTCTCCATCGAGGTCCGGCGGGACCGCGAGACGGTCGAGGCGTTCGAGGCGGCGCTCCAGGACATTCCGGACGTCATCGAGGCGTACCGCCTGTTCGGCAGCCCCGGCTGCCTGCTGCGCATCGCCGTCGCGGACCTGGCCGCGTACGAACGGCTCTGGATCGAACGGCTCACGGCGCTCGCGGGCGTCACGGAGGTCAACTCGCAGATCATCATGAAGCGGATCAAGGAGCCGGAGGGCCTGCCGGTGGACGCCGCGCCGCCGCGGAGCGGCGGGAGCCGATGACCGGCCTCCGGCGGCTTTGACGCCCAGACCTGGTCCAGACCTATTGACGACTGGTCTGGACCTGCCTAGCGTGACGCCTCGCACCCGCACGTCTCCTCGCGAACCCTTCGAACCCCTCGAACCCTTCGAACCCTTCGAACCAGGGAGCACAGCGTGTTCGGTCGGACGTTACGCCTGCTGGGGTCGGCCGTCGCGCTGGCCTGTGTCGCACAACTACCTGCCGCCGCGGCGGCCCCCGCCGCCCCGCGGGCCGAGACCTGCGCGGTGAAGTCGAAGCCCGCGGGGAAGGTGCTCCAGGGTTACTGGGAAAACTGGGACGGCGCGTCCAACGGCGTGCACCCGCCGTTCGGCTGGACGCCGATCACCGACTCCCGCATCCGCGAGCACGGCTACAACGTGATCAACGCCGCCTTCCCCGTGATCCGTTCGGACGGCACCGTCCTGTGGGAGGACGGCATGGACTCGACGGTGAAGGTCGCGACGCCCGCCGAGATGTGCCAGGCCAAGGCGGACGGCGCCACCATCCTGATGTCCATCGGCGGCGCGACGGCCGGCATCGACCTGAACTCCAGCAAGGTCGCCGACCGCTTCGTCGAGACGATCGTGCCGATCCTGAAGAAGTACAACTTCGACGGCATCGACATCGACATCGAGACCGGCCTCGTGGGCAGCGGCAACATCAAGCAGCTCTCCCCCTCGCAGTCCAACCTCATCCGCATCATCGACGGCGTGCTCGACCGGATGCCGTCGAACTTCGGCCTCACCATGGCACCCGAGACGGCGTACGTGACCGGGGGCAGCGTCGTCTACGGCTCGATCTGGGGCGCGTACCTCCCCGTCATCAAGAAGTACGCGGACAACGGCCGCCTGTGGTGGCTGAACATGCAGTACTACAACGGCAGCATGTACGGCTGCTCCGGCGACTCCTACGCCGCCGGAACCGTCCAGGGCTTCACCAAGCAGACCGACTGCCTCGACAAGGGCCTGGTCATCCAGGGCACCACCATCAAGGTCCCCTACGACAAGCAGGTCCCCGGCCTCCCGGCCCAGCCGGGCGCGGGCGGCGGATACATGGCCCCGAGCCTGGTCACCCAGGCCTGGAACACCTACAACGGCGCCCTGAAGGGCCTGATGACGTGGTCCATCAACTGGGACGGGTCGAAGGGATGGACGTTCGGCGACAACTTCAAGCGGCTGCGGTAGCGGGGTCGGGCGCGGATACGAATGCGGAGACGGGTGCGGGTGCGGGTCTGGACACGGGTGCGGGTGCGGGGCACAGCGTCACGGCCCGCCGCGCGGCGTCGGCCAGCGCCCGTCTGTCCGTGCCCCGCAGCGGGGCGTGCGCCGTGACGCGTGCGGTCAGGCCCTTCGTGGCGGCCACCCGGCGCAGCGAGGCGGTGAAGTCCTCCTCGCCGAGGAAGGCGGCGGCCGTGCTGGGGGCGCCGCCCTGCCGGTAGGCGACCGTCACCGGCCGTACGGGCGCGCCCGCGTCGGCGGCCGCCTGGAACGCGGCCCGCCGGAAGCGCCCGCCCGCCTCGGAACACCAGGTCGTCGCCTGGGGAAAGACGACGACCGAGGTGCCACCACGCAGTTCGTCCGCCAACTCATCAACGACACCGGGTAGTTGGCGCGGACTGCCGTCGCGGTCGATGAATCGGGTCCCCGCTCGCCGGGCCAGGGGCCCGATCACCGGCCAGCGGCCCACCTCCCGCTTCGCGAGGACGACGACCGGTTCGACGGCGAGCAGGGCGACGACGTCGAGCCAGGAGACGTGGTTGGCCACGACGAGCGTGCCCGCGCCCGCCCCGTCCGGCGCGCTGAGCCGCCCCGGCGGCCCCGCTTCGAGCCCGACCCCGAGCGCCGCGAGTACCGCTCGGGCCTCCCCGCGCAGGGTGGCGGGTTCGGCGAGCCGGCCGCCGCGCGCGGTGGCGCGGGTCAGGATGTACGTCAACGCCGCGTAACGCCGGGCGAGTTCGGCCGGCGACACGCGCGACTCGGGTTCGGTGACGCAGCTCGCGGGGCAGCCGCGTTCGACCGCCCAAGGGCTCATGGGACTCATCACGCGTCCTCGCCCAGGAAGTACCTGCGGTGCCGGGCGCTGAGGCGCTCCATGTCCAGGAGTACGAAGAAGTCGGCGACGTCGAACTCCGGGTCGTGCGCGGGGGCTCCGCACAGCCACGCGCCGAGGCGGAGGTAGCCGCGGAGCAGGGGCGGCAGGTCGGTGTAGGTGGGGCGTTCGGGGGCCGGGGCCGTGGGGGTCCAGGGGTTGCGGGGGTGCACGCGCAGTTCGGGCGGCGAGGCGTGCTTGCCGGTGCCGAGCAGCCAGGCGCCGGCCGCGGCCCGGCCGCCGTCGGCCAGGGGCACGGAGGCGCAGCCGGCCAGGTACCGGTGACCGGAGAGGAGGACGTAGCGGGCGAGGGCGGACCACATGAGGTTGATGACGGCGCCGGAGCGGTGGTCGGGGTGCACGCAGGAACGGCCCGCCTCGACCAGGGAGGGACGCAGTTCCGCGAGGGCGCGCAGGTCGAACTCGCCGTCGGAGTAGGACAGCGGGGTGCGGCCGGGCGGCAGCAGCCGGTAGGTCCCGACGACCTCGCCGGTCGAGGTGTCGGTGACGATGAGGTGGTCGGCGAGGTCGTCGTGGGCGTCGATGTCGTGGCCGGGCAGCGGCGTGCTGAGCGCCGCTCCCATCTCCTCACCGAACACCTGGTACCGCAGCCGCTGGGCGGCCCTGATCTGCTGGGTGGTGTCCGCGATGGAGATGACGTAGGAGCCGGCAGCCGTCGAGACGAGCGAGGTCGAGGGCATGACACTTCCGTTTCTCGGGTCTGGGGGGGGACGTGGGGTGCGGGGTGCTGGGGCGCTGCGCTTCAGGTTGAGATCCGCCCGGCGGACGTACACGCCGCGGTTCGGGGAGAGGTCGCGGGTGTGGCGGGGAGAGTCGGTGGGGCCGGGACATGAGCCCCGGACTGCGGTCACGTTCAGCACGGTGGCGGTGCCGCCTGAACTCCGCGCCTCGGACGCACGTCAACCACGCGTCCGTCGCACGTCGGAAACGGGGCGGGCCGGGGCCTGGGGGCCATGGGACCGTCTGTGCGGGGCGGCCGAGGCTTGGGGCCCATGGGACCGCCCGTGCGGGGCGGCCGAAGCCTGGGGCCCATGGAACCGCCCGTGCGGGGCGAGGCGGGCGCGGCCGGAGGGGCCGCCCGTGCGGGGCGGGACGCGCGCGGCCGGAGGGGCCGCCCGCGCGGGGCGAGGCGGACCCTCAGCCGTGAAACCACCCGCGCCCGCGTCGGACGAGGCGAGCTCCCGGCCGGTGAAACCACGCCGAACGAGGCGGACCCGCGGCCGGTCAAACCGCCCGGGCCGGAGCTGCGGGAGCGACACCCCTCGCTGATCCCCTGCGCCATCAGCGGCCCGGGGCCGGGCGCATCGCGGGGCGCTGGACGCGGTCGTCTCCGTACGCTTCGCGGAACTCCGCAGCGACGAGGCTGCCAGCGGACGGGCCGCGCTCAGGCGGTGGTGCCGAGGCCCTCGACCACCTCCGCGTTCGGCAGCCCGGCGAAGACCTTGCCCGGCACGATCAGCTTGCCGCGCCGGGCGCCACTGCCGATGAGGACGTACGGCAGGTCGACGACGGCGGCGTCGACGAGGAGCGGCCAGGCCTCGGGCAGCCCGATCGGCGTGATACCGCCGTACTCCATGCCCGTCTCGCCGGTCGCCGTGTCCATGGGCGCGAACGAGGCCTTGCGCGCGCCGAGCCGGCGGCGGACGACGCCGTTCACGTCCACGCGGGTGCCGGAGAGGACGACGCACGCGGCGAGCGTGGTCTCACCGCCCCGCTTGCCCGCGACGACGACGCAGTTCGCGGACTGGTCGTGCAGTTCGGTCCCGTAGTGCTCCAGGAAGGTGGCGGTGTCGGCCCACCGAGGGTCGGTGTCCACGTGGACCAGCTCGTCGGCCGGGACGGCCCCGCTCCAGCCGCGTACGGCCTCCGCGACGGGCGCCACCAGCAGGTCGAGGGCCTCCGGGGCGGGACGGACGATGTCGAAGTCACCGAGGGGAGCGCGCATGGCGGCACGCTAACAGCCCTCAGCGCGAGGCGGTCCGCGCGGGCGGCACCGAGACCGCCATGGTCATGTCGATCGGCTCGGCACCGTTGTTGCGGTAGCCGTGCGGCACGTCGGCCTCGAACGTGGCGGCCGTCCCCGCCGCGAGGACATGCTCGACGCCGTCCACGAGCAGCGTCAGCTCGCCCCGCGTCACGTGCAGGAGCTCGACGGTGCCCGGCGGATGCGCGTCGGAGTCGCTGCCCTCGCCCGGCAGCAGGTGATAGGACCACAGCTCGAAGGGGCCCCGCGCCTCGGCGCCCACCAGGAGCGTGCTGCTGCTGCCCGCCTCCGTGGACCACATGCGTACCGCCTGCTCCGGTGGCACCAGCCGGACGTGGGAGCCTTGTTCGTAGTCGAGGAGCGTGGTGATGCTGACGCCGAGCGCGTCCGCGAGCTTGACCGTGATGCCGACGCTGGGGTTCGTCCTGGCCTGCTCGATCTGGATGATCATGCCGCGGCTGACGCCCGCCCTGGCCGCGAGGGCGTCGAGGGTGAGGGCCCGCTCGGTGCGCCGGCGCTTGAGGTTGCGCGCGAGCGACTGGGTGAGCTGGTCGAGGTCCGACACGTTCCGTCCAAAATGTGGGCCTGGATGGTTCACCACACTGTACTGCGGGGCCTCGTCACGCCCCACGGGGACGACACCGGCGCACCCCGCGGGCCGACGGCTGCGGGGACGGCTCCGGCACACCCCACGGGAACAGACCCGTCACCCCCCCCCCGGGCACCGCTCAGTCGTCCGACAGTTCTCCCAGGGCGACGAGCTGTTCCGGCGTGATGCCCTCGGGGATCGGCACCGGCGCCGGGGTCCGCAGCGGCGGCTGCCAGCCCTGCTCCGCGGTCCAGGCGCGGACGACACGGGCGGGCGCCCCCGCCACCACCGCGTGGTCGGGCACCTCGCCCCGCACCACCGCGCCCGCGGCGACCACGACGTTACGGCCGATCCTGGCGCCCGGCAGGATCACCGCGCCCGTGCCGACCCAGCAGCCGGGGCCGATCTCCACCGGATCCATGCGCGGCCACTGCTTGCCGATGGGGGTGTGCGGATCGTCGTAGGAGTGGTTGGTGGACGTCACGTAGACGTACGGGCCGAAGTAGCAGTCGTCCCCGATGGTGACCGTGGTGTCGGCGATGACGTGGCTGCCGCGGCCCAGTACGACGCCGTTGCCGACGCGGAGGATCGGGTCGGGGCCGAGGTCCAGGTCCGGCATCATCCCGGCGGTCAGCGTGACGTGCTCCCCCACGATGCAGTGGTCGCCCAGCCTGATCCACGGCTCCCCGAAGACCGTGCCCTGCGGGAAGGCCAGCTTCGTGCCCTCGCCGATCGCGCCGAACCGCAGCCGCCCGGGATGCGCGGCGGTGACCGCGCCCGTCCGCTGCGCCCACGCCCAGCCCGTGTGGACCGCGCGCTGCGCGAGACGGCGCGGCACCGCAGCGAGGGATGAGAACGTGTTCCTGTTCTTCGGCACGCGCTCACGTTACTCAGTGACCCGGCGCCCCGGGCACCCCTGACCTGTGATCTTCACCCCACACGGCCGTGCCCGCCCCGGCGTCCCGTACCGTGCGCTCAGGCGTGACGACGTACCGAAGAGGGAGACATCCGATGGGCCACGAGGCACTCATCACCGGCATCGGCGGCAAGGACCCGAAGATCGACCCGGACGCCTTCACCGCCCCGACGTCCGTCGTGCTCGGCGAGGTGACGCTGCGCGCCGGGGCGAGCGCCTGGTACGGCGCGGTGCTGCGCGCCGACGGCGGGCCCATCGTCGTGGGCGCCGACAGCAACATCCAGGACAACTGCAGCCTCCACGTCGACCTGGGCTTCCCCATCACCATCGGCGAGCGCGTCTCGGTCGGGCACAACGCCGTGCTGCACGGCTGCACGGTCGAGGACGACTGCCTCATCGGCATGGGCGCCACCGTGCTCAACGGCGCGGTGATCGGCGCGGGGTCGCTGGTCGCGGCCCAGGCGCTGGTGCCGCAGGGCATGGTGGTGCCCCCGGGCTCGCTCGTCGCGGGCGTGCCCGCCAAGGTGCGCAGGCCGCTCACCGACGAGGAGCGCGAGGGCATCTCCTACAACGGCACGATGTACGTCGAACTGGCCAAGGCGCACCGGGCGGCGCACGCCGGGGAGTGACTCAGTCGACGGCCGGCACCGGCTGCCGCTGCGGCTCGGCGACGGAACCGCCCGCGGTTCCCGCGGTCTCCGTGGCCTCCGCCTCGGCGGCGGCCTTCTTCGCCCGGCGCTTGACGAAGAGCATCGAGCCGACGCCGATCAGTACGGCGATGGCGAGCCCGAAGTAGGAGAAGCGCTTCAGCCAGTCCTCGGCGACCACGCCGATGTAGTAGATGACCGCGGTGGTGCCGCCCGCCCAGACGATGCCGCCGAGGACGTTGGCGATGAGGAACTTCCAGTACGGCATGCGCAGGACGCCCGCGAGCGGCCCGGCGAAGATGCGGAGCAGGGCGACGAAGCGGCCGAAGAAGACCGCCCACATGCCCCACTTCTGGAAGGACCGCTCGGCGCTGCCGACGTTGGCGGCGCTGAAGTGCTTGGGGAACTTCCGCTCCAGCCAGGCGAGGAGCGGACGGCCGCCCTTGCGCCCGATCGCGTATCCGATGGAGTCGCCGATGATGGCGCCCGCGGTGGCGCAGATGCCCAGGATCACCGGGTTGAGGTCACCGTGCTGGGAGGAGAGGAGCGCCGCGGAGACCAGGACGATCTCGCCGGGCAGCGGGATGCCCAGGCTCTCCAGGCCGATGACGATTCCCACCAGCGCGTAGATGCTGACGGCTGGTACCTGCTCCAGCCACTCCTGGACGTGCAACGCCGGTTCCTCCCGTACGAAATGCCTGTGCGCGGACGCCGGGCAGCCTACCTGGACGAATCGACCACCATGGAACGCCGAAGTCCGGAACGCGAAGGCGTCCCGGGCTCCGGAGCCGTTCTCCCCCGCTGTTTCAGCTGGGGTCGTTGGGACGCAGGGTCCAGACGACTCGCATCTCGCCGGTCACGGCACCGTCCGCGCGCTGGATCTCGATGGTGACGGGGAACTCGGGGCGCTGCCCCGCGTCGAGCTCGGCCACGACGTCCTCGGCCGGCCGGCCGAGCGTCGCGGTGGCCGTCACGGGCCCCATGGCCAGCTTCTTGTACGCGATCTCGGCGCTGACGGCGAGCGGCACGGCCCGGGAGAGCTGGGCGCCGAACGCGGCGAGGACGATGGCGCCGCTCGCGGACTCCCCGAGCGTGAACATGGCTCCGGCGTGCGGTCCGCCGACGTGGTTGTGGTACTCGCTCTGGTCGGGCAGGGCCACCACGGCCTTGTCCGGCGAGGTCTCCCGGAACTCGAGGTTCAGGCTCCTTGCCATCGGCACCGTGGCGGCGAGCATCTCGCCGATCGTCATCTGGTCTGCGCTCATGACCGCGATGTTACTTACCAGTAGCCAACTTGACCAGGCCCCTCCACCCCCCGGATCACGGTCCCCCTAGGCTGACCCTTCATGTGGCCAGGAGAACAGCCGCCCGGGGGCGAGCAGAACCAGCGGGACCAGAATCCGAACCCTTATCTTCAGCCGGGGTACCAGCAGTCGAACCCGCAGCCGAACCCGCAGGCGGGCCCGGCTCCGTGGGACGCGCCGACCATGCCCGCCGGGCCGGGGGCCGCGACGCCCGGGCCGCCGCCCGGCAACGGCGGCAGGACGAAGGTGATCGCGCTCTGCGCGGCGGCGGCCGTGGTCGTGGGCGCGGGCGTGACCGGGTTCCTGCTGCTCGGCGGCGACAAGGACGACGCCGCGAAGCCGGAGCCGACGAAGACCGGGGCCACGTCATCGGCCGGCTCCGACAGCAACCCCCGCGACGGCAGCGGCGAGCCGCAGCCGACCGTGGCCGGCTGGCAGGTGATCACGAACCCCGCACGAGGCATCGCCTTCGACGTGCCGCCCGGGTGGGCGCCCCAGACCAAGAGCTGGGTCCACTACGTCTCCGACGACAAGGACTCCTACGACAAGCCGCTCGCCGCCATGGCCGCGCCCGCGCTCCTCAAGGAGGAGTGGTGCGGCTCCGACGAGGACCGGAACGGCAAGAAGGAGTACTCCGCGCTCGCCGCCGCGGGCTCACGCGGCAACAGGGGCGCGAAGAGCACGGACGGCATCGCCCGCAGCGACGCCCGTGACTGGGTCTACGGCGGATACACGCAGCCGTCCACGAAGGGGATCACTGTCAGTGAGCCCACTCCGTACATCACCGCGTCGGGCCTCAAGGGGAGCCTGGTGACGGCCTCTTCGGCTGGTGTCGAGAAGCAGGACAAGTGCGACTCCGACGGCAAGGCCACCGTGTTCGCCTTCAAGGACGCCGGGGGCGAGTTCGCCTCCTGGGCCTTCGCCGGGGCCAAGGGCGTGCGGGACGAGGTGCCTGACGCCACCGTGGAGAAGATCCTCGCGACGGTACGCGAGTACGAGGAGCCCGAGGACTGAAGCTCCGTCAGCCGCCCTCCTGCGGGCCCGCGATCCCCGCACGGGGCGGCTGCGGCCCCGCCGGACCGCCCCCGTATCGTTTCTGGCCATGTGGCCAGGAGAACAGCCGCCCGGGGGCGAGCAGAACCAGCGGGACCAGGATCCCAACCCGTACCAGCAGCCGGGGTACCAGCAGCCGAATCCGTATCAGCAGCCCGGGTATCAGGCGCCCAACCCCTATCAGCAGCCCGCCGGTGGGCCGCAGGGGCAGTGGAGTGTGCCCACCGTGCCCGCGGCGGAGAGCGGCGGCGGGGGCGGCGGGAAGCGGGTCAAGGTGCTGTCCGTCGTGGCGGCGCTGGCGGTGGTCGTGGCCGCCGGGGTGACCGGGTTCCTGGTGCTCGGCGGCGACAAGGACGACAAGGGCGGCAAGGACAGTGCGGCCGGGGCACCGTCGGCAGCCGGGTCCGAGGCGCCGGCCGCCGGTGACGGTGACGACGACGAGCGCGGCGCCGACGACGAGCTCAAGCCGACCATCAAGGGCTGGCACGTCGTGGTGAACCCCCGGTGGGGCACCGCCTTCGACGTACCGCCGGAGTGGGAGGTACAGAACCCCGACTCGGCGATCGCGTTCGAGGACGACAAGACCGGCGACCCGCTCATGACCATGTCGGCGCCCGCGTACCTCAAGCCCAAGTGGTGCACCACCGACGACGACAAGGACGGCAAGACCGAGGACCACGAGCTGGCGGCCGTGGGCACCAAGGGGGCCAAGGGCGCGAAGAACACCGACGAGATCGCGCTCATCCAGGCCGGGTGGTGGGTCTACGCGGCGTACACCCAGCCCGACAAGAAGAGCTACACGGTCGACGAGAAGGCCGAGCCCTACACCACGAAGTCGGGCATCAAGGGCAGCATCGCCCGGGCCCGGTCCCAGGGCACGCCGGAGACGGGCAAGTGCGCCACGGACGGCAAGGCGATCACCTTCGGCTTCAAGAACTCCGAGGGCACCTACGTCTCGTGGAGCCTGTACGGGGCCAGGGGCGTCAAGGACGAGATCCCCGAGGAGACGGTCATGAAGATTCTCAGCACGGTGCGGACACATGGCGAGCCCATGAAGTCCTGACCGTTCGTCACGGGTGGGGGAATCGTGGTGCCCTTTGCCGCTATCTCCGCACGTGTCCCCCACCAGCGGCCGCCCTGCTCACCGTCACGCGGGAGGGCCCGTGGCACCCGGCGTCCCGGCACCTCTATGGTTACTGGCCATGTGGCCAGAACAGCAGCCGCCCGGGGGCGAGCAGAACCCGCAGGACCAGAATCCCAACCCGTACCAGCAGCCGGGGTACCAGCAGCCCAACCCCTATCAGCAGCCGGGGTACCAGCAGCCGGCGGGCGGGTATCAGCAGCAGCCGCCCCCTGGCGGCTACCAGCAGCCTCAGCAGGGCGGCTACTCGCAGCCCCAGCAGCCCCAGTGGACCGCTCCGACGCCGCCCTCGATGCCGCAGCAGGCGGGCGGCGGCCAGGGCGGTGGCGGCGGCAACAAGACGAAGATCACCGCCATCGTCGCCTCGTTGGCCGTGGTGGTGGCCGCCGGCGTCACCGGCTTCCTCGTCCTCGGCGGTGACGGGGACAAGGATGACGAGGCCGGTCCCGCGAAGCCCTCGAAGTCCGCGACCAAGAAGCCGAGCCCGACGGCCACCGGCGGCGGCAGCGAGCGCGGTGAGGGCGGCGAGGACAAGCCGACGGTCGACGGCTGGCAGGTCGTGGTGAACCCCAAGTGGGGCACCGCCTTCGACGTCCCCGCCGACTGGAAGGTCGAGACGACGGACACCTTCGTCGGCTTCGACGACCGCAAGGACGACGGCACGAAGACGATCATCGGCATGTCCGCGCCCGCGGTCTACAAAGAGAAGTGGTGCTCGTCGGACGACGACAAGGACGGCGAGTCCAGCGACATCTCGCTGGCCACGGTCGGCACCAAGGGCCAGAACGGCGCCAAGAACACCGAGGACATCGCGCGCAACGACTCCGCGTGGTGGGTCTTCGGCGGCTACACCGAGCAGACCAAGGCCGACAAGAAGAAGATCAAGATCAGCAAGGTCGAGGACTACACCACCAAGTCCGGCATCAAGGGCAGCCTCGCCACGTCCACGACGAGCGGCGCGGCCACCTCGGCCAAGTGCGACTCGGACGGCAAGGCGACCACGTTCGGCTTCAAGAACGAGGCCGGTGAGTACGTGGCCTGGACCCTCTACGGCGCCAAGGGCGTCAAGGACGAGATCTCCGACGACACGGTGAAGGAGATCCTCAGCACCGTGCGGTGGAGCGAGGCGGCGTCCGAGGAGTCCTGAGTCCGCGGGACGGTCCGACCCGCCCGCAGCGGGACGGCCTCAGGCCTTCGGCAGGTCTTCCGCCACGGGGACAAACGGTTTGGCAAGTCGGCCGGGTGGCGGGGATAGTCCCGGGGTGACGACTCCCGACGCCCCTCCGCGCCGCCGCCTGCCCTCCTGGGCGGGCCGCAACTACACACTGCTGACCGCCGCCGCGATCGTGACGAACCTCGGAAGCCACGGGGCACTGATCGCGGCGGCGTTCGCGGTTCTGGACGCCGGGGGCGACGGCGGGGACGTCGGTCTGGTGGCCGCCGCGCGGACACTGCCGCTCGTCCTGTTCCTGCTCATCGGCGGCGCGGTCGCCGACCGGCTGCCGAGGCACCACGTCATGGTCGCCGCCAACGCCCTGAACTGCCTCTCCCAGGCCGCGTTCGCCGTGCTCGTCATCGCGGGCGAGCCGCAGCTCTGGCAGATGATGCTGCTCGGCGGCCTCGGCGGGGTGGGCCAGGCCTTCTTCGGGCCCGCTGCCGAGGGCATGCTGATGTCCTCGGTCAGCGGCGAGCAGGTCAGCAGGGCGTTCGCGATGTACCGCATGGCGATGCAGGGGGCCGGCCTCGGCGGAGCCGCGCTCGGCGGTCTGATGGTCTCGGCGCTCGGCCCCGGCTGGGTGCTCGCCGTCGACGCGGCGGCTTTCGCCTTCGCGGGCGCCCTGCGGATGTTCCTCGACGTCAGCCACATACCTCCGCGCGCCCCCGGCGGCGGCCTCCTGGCGGATCTGCGCGACGGCTGGCGGGAGTTCACGGGCCGCCCCTGGCTCTGGGCCATCGTCGCGCAGTTCTCCGTGGTGGTGGCGGTGGTCGGCGCCGCCGAGTCGGTGTTCGGGCCGCTGGTCGCCCGGGACGAACTGGGCGGGGCGGGACCGTGGGGCCTGGCGCTCGGCGCGTTCGGGGCGGGCACGGTCGGCGGCGCCTTCCTGATGATGCGGTGGAAACCCCGCAGGCTGCTGCTCGCCGGCACCCTCTGCGTCTTTCCCCTCGCCGCACCCTCGGCGGCGCTCGCGGTGCCCCTTTCAGTGGCCGGGCTCGCCGCGGTGATGTTCGTCAGCGGCGTGGCCATCGAGGTCTTCGGCGTCTCGTGGATGACCGCGATGCACCAGGAGATCCCGGAGGAGAAGCTGTCGCGCGTCGCCGCCTACGACTGGTTCGGCTCGATCGCGATGGTGCCCCTCGCCACGGCCCTCGCCGGACCCGCGGAGTCCGCGTTCGGGCGGGGCCCGTCGCTGTGGGGCTGCTCGCTGCTCGTGGTCCTGGTGACGGCGGCCGTCCTGTTCGTCCCCGACGTACGCGATCTGACGCGCCGGACCAAGGAAATGCCGAGCGCCCCCGCACCGCGCCCCGCCGTCGCCGCGTCAGCCGATGCCGAAGGCCCCGTCGGGCGGCTCGGGTGAGGGCACCGCGTCCTCGTCGCGCACCGCTTCCGCGCCGCCGATGAGCCGCCGGAGCGCGTCCCCGTGCTCGACCCTGGCGGGGAAGGCGTCGCGGGCCGCGCGCCGGGCGAGGGCGGCGATGTCGAGGGGTTCGTGCGCGGCGACCAGCACCGCGTTGCCGAAGCGGCGTCCGCGCAGCACGGACGGCTCGGCGATCAGCGCCAGCTCCTCGAAGACCGCGGCGAAGGTGGCGAGCTGGGAGCGGAGGAAGGTGAAGGGCGCGCCGTCGGCGAGGTTCGCGGCATAGACGCCGCCGGGCCGCAGCACGCGGTCGGCGGTCCGTGCGTACGCGACGGTGGTGAGGTGCGCGGGGACGCGTGAGCCGCCGAAGACGTCCGCGACCAGGACGTCGGCGCTGTCGTCCGGCGCCGCCTCCAGCCACTGCCTGGCGTCGGTCCCGTGTACGGAGATTCCGGCGCCGTCGTCCCACGGCAACTGCTCGGCGACCAGTCCGAGCAGCCCCCGGTCGGCCTCGACCACGTCCTGCCGGGACCCCGGCCGGGTGGCGGCGACGTAGCGGGGCAGGGTGAGGGCGCCGCCGCCGAGGTGGACGACGTCGAGCGGGTGTTCCGGCCCGGCCGCGGTGTCCAGGACGTGCGCGAGGCGCCGCGCGTACTCGAACTCCAGGTGGGTGGGCTCGTCCAGATCCACGTACGACTGGGGGGCGCCGTCGACGGTGAGCAGCCAGGCCCGCGGGCGGTCGACGTCGGGCATCAGCTTGGCGACGCCGTGATCGACGGTGCGCGCCACCGGAATGGCCTCGTCCGCCACCACTTCGTCCCCTTGACCCATACCCGCAGTGCCCTCGCCCGTGCGTTCATCCGCGCGCTCGTACGCGAGGCCGTCGTCCACGCACTCGTCGTCCACGTACCCCATTGTGCCGTCCGCCCCGGGGACCCGATGTCCCCGGGGCGGACGGGAGGGAGCGCGACGCGACCCGCCGGGCGAGGCGACGTGCCGTCAGGTCACGTGCCGTCAGGCGACCTCCGTCACGGTGCCGGCGCCGACCGTACGGCCGCCCTCGCGGATCGCGAAGCCGAGGCCGGCCTCCAGCGGCATGTCGCGGCCGAGCTCGACCGTCATCGTGACCGTGTCGCCGGGCCGGGCCACGGCCGCATCGCCGAGGTCGACGTCGCCGACGACGTCCGCGGTGCGGATGTAGAACTGCGGCCGGTACCCCGTGGCGACCGGCGTCGTACGGCCGCCCTCGCGTGCCGACAGGACGTACACCTGCGCGGTGAAGCGCCGCCTCGGGGTGACGCTGCCCGGCGCCGCGACCACGTGGCCGCGGCGGACCGCGTCACGTGGCAGCCCGCGCAGCAGCAGCGCCACGTTGTCGCCCGCCTGCGCCTCCTCCATGGGCCTGCCGAAGGTCTCCAGGCCGGTGACCACCGTCTCGGTGTCCGCGCCGAGGACCTCCACGCGGTCGCCGAGGCGGACGGTGCCGCGCTCGACGGCGCCGGTGACGACGGTGCCGCGGCCGGTGATGGTCAGCACGTTCTCGACGGACAGCAGGAACGGCGCGTCGAGATAGCGCTCGGGCATCGGCACGTACGTGTCCACCGCGTCGAGCAGCGCCTCGATCGCGGCGGTCCACCGCGGGTCGCCCTCCAGGGCCTTGAGCCCCGAGACCCGTACCACCGGTACGGAGTCACCTCCGTACCCGTGCGTGGAGAGCAGGTCGCGGACCTCCAGCTCGACGAGGTCGATGAGCTCCTCGTCCCCCGCGTCGGCCTTGTTGATGGCGACGACGATGTGGTCGACGCCGACCTGGCGGGCGAGCAGGACGTGCTCGGCGGTCTGCGGCATGATCCCGTCGAGCGCCGAGACGACGAGGATCGCCCCGTCGAGCTGGGCGGCGCCCGTGACCATGTTCTTGACGTAGTCGGCGTGGCCCGGCATGTCCACGTGCGCGTAGTGGCGGGTGTCCGTCTCGTACTCGACGTGCGCGATGTTGATGGTGATGCCGCGCCGCGCCTCCTCCGGCGCGCGGTCGATGCGGTCGAAGGGAACGAAGGTGCCGGTGCCGCGCTCGCTGAGGACCTTGGTGATGGCGGCGGTCAGGGTGGTCTTGCCGTGGTCGACGTGCCCCATGGTGCCGATGTTGAGGTGCGGCTTGGTGCGGACGTAGGCCGTCTTGGACATGGCGGTTCCTTCTCCGGAACTCGAAGCTGTTGCCCGGACCTGCGGCGGTGCGCACGGTCGGGACGGGGACCCCAGGGGCCGGACCGACCCTCCCCTTGCGGGGTCCGCCGGAGTCTCCGGGGAGGGTCAGCTTCGGGCGCCGTCGAGGGCGTCGGGAGTCGGGACGGCAGCCTTCGCAGCGCCCGCGACTGCGGGCGTGGCTGCGAGGAAGGCGTACCGGAACATGGGTCTGATCCTCACCGAAGAGGACGCCCGCGTCGAATGGTTTTCCCTCGTCTCAGAGGTTCTTCGTGGCTTCCCGCACGGAGAGCGGCGCCAGCCTGCCCCGCTCCCGCTCGACGAAGGCGCGTACGGCCTCCGGGTCGGTCTTGGCGTACTCCCGCAGGCACCAGCCGATGGCCTTGCGGACGAAGAAGTCGGGGTGCCCCGACTGGCGCAGGCAGTAGGCGAAGAGGCGCTCCGCGTCCGTGGAGTCCTTGCGGCGGAGCTGGTGCAGGAGGGCGGTACGGGCCACCCAGAGGTTCTCGTCCTCGATCCACGCGTCCATGGCGGTCGCCAGCCGCGGGTCGGCGGCGACGAGTCCGCCGACGACGTGCGCGGCGAGCGCGTCGACGGTGTCCCACCAGGGGTTCGTCGTCACGAGGTGGCGCACGACGGGCAGGAAGCCGGACGAGCAGCGGCGGACGTGGCGGCGCAGGTAGTCCGCCGCGAAGTAGGCGTACTCGCGTTCGGGCAGCGCCCAGCAGCGGAGCGCGACGGCCGCGCAGTCGTCCTCGTCGGGGCGTGGCGTCCCGGCGAGCACTGTCCTGGCCAGCTCACGGCGGACCGGCGAGGCCAGGCCGAGGAAGGGAGCGACGTCCTTCATGTACGCGCGCATCCGCTCGGCGGCCCGTGGATCGGCCGCCGCGGAGTATGCGGTGACGAGCCGTTCGAGCACGGTGTCGGCCAGGTCACTTCGCGGGGCTGTGACGCTCATGAGACGCACCCTACGGCGATCAGACACATGAGCCGGTTAGTCTGCCCGGATGCCCGAGACCGCAACCGCCCGTCCGCAGGCCCTCGCCGTGCGCTGCACCAGAGTGCTGCTCTCGCCGTGGTCGCGGCTGTCGCTGCTCGTCGTGCTGCTGGCGGCGGCCGGGACGTGCGTGCTGCTCTACGAGCCGCAACGGCTGCTCTCCGGCGGCTGGATCGCGCAGCTCGGCGGGGCCACGGCGGTGGCGCTGTTCGCCGTGGCGTACGGGGCGTGCACCGCCGCGTTCGTGCCGCGGCCGCTGCTCAATCTGGCGGCGGGCGCGCTCTTCGGCACGCAGGCGGGTCTCGTCGCGGCGATCGCCGGCACGGTGTTCGGGGCGGGCATCGCCTTCGGGCTGGGCCGGATGCTGGGGCAGGACGCGCTGCGGCCGCTGCTGCGGGGCAAGTGGCTGCGGGCCGCGGACGGCCAGCTCAGCAAGCACGGCTTCCGGTCGATGCTGGCGATACGGCTCTTCCCCGGGGTGCCGTTCGCCGCGGCCAACTACTGCGCGGCGGTCTCCCGCATGGGCTGGCTGTCGTTCCTGCTCGCCACGGGCCTCGGCTCGATCCCGAACACCGCGGCGTACGTCGTAGCAGGCGCCCGAGCCTCCACACCGACCTCCCCGGCCTTCCTTATCGCCATGGGTTTCATCGCGGTGACGGGACTCGGCGGGGCAACGGTGGCCTGGCTCAAGCGGCATCACTTTCGGGGGCGCTGAGTTTCTTTTGCGGGCGGTGAGTGCCTGCGGTGCGGTGACGCCCGGCGATGACGGGGTGGGCCTCAGGCGGCGGCTCGGCTACGGCGGGGCGGGCCTGCGGTGGCCGCCTGGGGACGGCGGGGCGGGCCTCCGGTAGCGGCTCGGGGACGGCGGGGTGGATCTCAGGTGACGGCTCGGCGACAGCGGGGCGGGGCTGCGGTGGCCGTACGGCGGTGGCCGGGTGGGGCTCGCACCGGCCCGTAACTTTGGGCCGCTACGCTGCCCCCCGGACGGGGGACGTGATCACGTGATCACCGCCCGCGTTCCGGCGTTCGCCCACACCTTCCGCCTCAGCCACGCTCCCCGCCACGCTCTCCCGCCACGCCTCTCGATGACCGCTACGACCGCAGCCGCAAGCCGCAGCCGCGGTCCGATGATCAGTACTTGGACGGCGCAGTACTCATGTCTTGGCTTGAATCCTTCATCCTCGGGCTCGTCCAGGGACTGACCGAGTTCCTCCCCATCTCCTCCAGCGCGCATCTGCGGCTGACGGCGGCGTTCGCCGGCTGGCACGACCCCGGGGCGGCGTTCACGGCGATCACGCAGATCGGCACGGAGGCCGCCGTGCTCATCTACTTCCGCAAGGACATCGCGCGGATCCTGTCGGCCTGGTTCGGCTCCCTCTTCGGAAAGGTGCCGCGCTCGGACCACGACGCGCAGATGGGCTGGCTGGTCATCGTCGGCTCGATACCGATCGGTGTGCTCGGCGTGACGTTCAAGGACCAGATCGAGGGCCCGTTCCGCGATCTGCGGCTCATCGCCACGACGCTGATCGTGATGGGCATCGTGCTCGGCATCGCCGACCGCATGGCGGCCCGCGACGAGACGGGCGGCAGGCACCGCGTGGTGCGGGAACGCAAGGGCCTGAAGGAACTCGGCGTCAAGGACGGCCTGATCTTCGGCATCTGCCAGGCGATGGCCCTGATCCCGGGCGTCTCGCGCTCGGGCGCCACGATCAGCGGCGGCCTGCTCATGGGCTACACCCGCGAGGCCGCCGCCCGCTACTCCTTCCTCCTTGCCATCCCCGCGGTCCTCGCATCCGGCGTCTTCGAACTGAAGGACGCGGGCGAGGGGCACGTCTCCTGGGGCCCCACGATCTTCGCGACGCTCGTGGCCTTCGTGGTCGGCTACGCGGTGATCGCGTGGTTCATGAAGTTCATCACCACCAAGAGCTTCATGCCGTTCGTCTACTACCGGCTCCTGCTGGGACTGGTCCTGATCGTGCTGGTCAGCATGGGCGTACTGAGCCCTCACGCGGGCGAGTCGGCGGGGTAGCAGGGCCGTTTTCCTGCGGGAGGCCTGGAGCCCGCCCTATGGATACGGTGTTCGCATGTCACCGAATGTGCCGAAGCCCCCCGCCCGACTGGAGCGGTCAGTGGTCGAGCAGGCCCGGACGGCCCGATCCGAGGGGGCGTCATGACGTTCGCCCTGTATCTCCCCGGCTCGGGCGCTCTCCCGCGCTGGGCGCAGATCACGGTCGGCGTCGTCGTCCTGGGGCTGGTCGTCGCCCGGGTCTGGTTGCACTTCCGGCGCCGACGGTAGGCACATCAGGGGCTCCCCGCGACGTCGGTCTTGTGGTCCACAATCGCGGAGGCGAGCGGCGTGTGCACCTCACGTGGGAGTGCGTGCTTCCCAGCTGCGGCGGAGCAACTGATGCCCTCGCGAGACAGAGACAGCTACGCCTCCGCTGCTCTCGCGTAGTCCTGCGCCATGCCACCGGCGAAGTCGTACAGAACGACCGGTTCGTCGCCGACGACCCAGGCATCGTGGCCGGGCGAGCATACGAAGACATCGCCCGGTCCGACTTCGGATTCGCCACCATCGTCCATGCGAAGACCCATCCGCCCCTGAACGACGTAACCGTTGTGGTGGATCTGGCAGCTCTTGGTCCCTGCGAGCGGGGCCACGGATTCGGACCAGCGCCAGCCGGGCTCGAAGGTGCCCACGGCGAAGTCCAGCCCTGTGAGATGAACGGCTTCGAGGTGACCGCGGGGGAAATCTCGCCGCTCGTCCGGCTTCTCGACCGTCTTGACCTCCATCATGACGACTTCCTCCATTCGGGCTTCGCGCCCATGCTCCGGGAGTCAGTCGTCGCCGCCGCGGGATCCACGGCCGACATCACCAGCCGATCCCTTCATCTCATCGTCTGCCTGTCAACCGGGGAACGCCACTTGGGGGATTGTTGGGGCGCGGCGGCGTTGTCCACGGACAGTGCCGCCCTGACCCTGATCGTGCCGGCCTGCCTGCCGCCCGGTGAGGTCAGGGTGCGGCCGCCGCATGCCGCCCGGACCGCGGCGGCGTAGCGGTGGAAGGACTCCGTGCGGGCGTCGGTCTCGCGCATCTCCGCGGAGAGATCCCCGCCGGGGAAGAAGCTGCGGCGCAGGGCCCGGCTCATCTCCAGCTGCACGCCGCCGCCCGACAGCGTCTTGTTGCAGATGTTCGCCGGGCTGGTGCCCGCGATATCGCTCGCCGCGCTGGACACGACGAAACCAGCGGCCCGCAGGTTGCGGCTCACGCGGGCGACGAGCTCGGCGTCCCGGCCACCGATCGCGGTCATGGGAACCTCGCCGCTGCCCCGGTAGCCGTGGAAGGACAGACAGTGGCGGGCAGTCGTCACCGCCGCCAGGGCGCCGGGCTCGTCGTATCTCGTCGACGTGATGTGCAGGGCCGCGTTGCCCGCGTCCTTCACCCCGTCGAGCTCGTAGTACCGCATCCACGTCCCGGCGACCGCACGGGCCATCTCCCCGGACCCCGCCTCGATGGCACCGCCGTGGATGGCGATGGACACCCAGGTCGCCCCGGCCGGGCCGGCGGAGTGGATCCGGTAGTCGACGCCTTCGGCCTCCGCCTCGGCGAGCTCCGCCCAGTTGCGGTACAGGTCAGCCACGCGGCCCCACGCCTCCTCCACGCTGTATCGGAGGCACTGCCGCCGGTCGTCGTCCGCACCTGTCCCGAGTCCGCGATACCTGACCCGGCGGTGCCGTTGCCGCACAAGTGTCCTATACGGCCATGGCCACCGGTACGGCCATGGCCATGACACGACGCGGCGCAGCGCGGCGCGATGACGGTCACGCCGGTTCACCGCTGCGTCAGCAGGACTCTTCGAACTTCACCGCGCTGAGCGTCACAGGCCGACCGTCGAGCTTGGCGCCCGCGGCAGGCTCCTGCCCGCAGACCTGCCAGTTCGACTCCATGAGGATGAACCGGTCCTGCCCCGAAGCGTCCTTCACGGTGATGCTGGTGCCGGAGTCGAGAGCGCCGCGCGCGACCTTGACGGCCTTGCCCTTGAAGTCGGGCATCTTCGCGCCTGCGGCCTGGGGCTCATCGGCGCCGGCGTCCTTGGCCGGGCAGGTCTCCTCAAGCTTGACCGTGGCGAAGTCGACCTTGACGTCGGTCGGGTGCTCGCCCGGCTTCGGGGTCTGCGAGCAGACCTTCCAGTTTCGGTCGAAGGCCTGCATGCGGTCGCGGCCGAGCGCGTCGTGCGAGGTGAGGCCGTAGAAGCCGGCCGCCTGCGCCTGGTCCTGCGCGGACTGCAAGCCCTTGCCGGTCATGTCGGGCAGTGCGGCGGTCTCGGCCTTCCCGTCCGCCCTCTCGGCGGCGGGCTTGTCGGTGTCGGCACTGGTACCGGCGCTGGTACTGGCGCTCGTGCTCGTGCTCGTACTGGAGTCCTTGGCCGGGCCGCAGCTGGTGAGCGCGAGCAGGCTGGTGCCGACGATGAGCGCGGCGATGGCGGTGCGGTTGTGCATGATCCCCCCAGGGATGGCGCATGTACTGAAAGGAGCATCATGCGCCATGTGAGGGGGATGTTAAGGCAGAGTGACGCCTGGACCGGCGGGCGCCACCGCCCCGCCCAGCGGTGACGCCCGGACGGCCTACGACTGAGGGCGGCTTCCGTGGTTTGCCGCGTGCTTGCGGCGGGCCTTCTTCTTGCGGCGTCGCTTCGACGACATCTCGCCACCTCTCTCGGTAGGGCTCAGCGGGGCTCGGTACGGACCAGGCAAGGTTTCGTCACATCACCCGAGTCGTTTTACACCGTTCCATACGGATTTGCGGGCGGCTACCTGAGGCAAATCAGCCTCGATCGATCACCTGGCGGAGGTGTTCGGTAGCTGACAGTTCCGATTGTCGTAGCCATCCCCTAGGCTTGACGTCATGCCCTTAACCCCACCACCTCATGGTTCCGCGCGCTCTTCCGTGGAACTGAACGAGCGCATCCGCAGCCTGTGGCTGCGCGCCGGCGGACGCCTCTCCGCCGAGCAGCGCGCCGAGTACGAAAGACTGGTGACGGAGTGGGCGGCAGCCGTCCGCGCGGAGGTCGTGAAGGCCGCCTAGCCGGTCCCCGGCGCCGGGCACCGCTCCCACCCCGGGCGGCGGTTCCTGCACGCCACTCTTGCACGCCACTCCTGCACACCCCTTGGCTCGGCACCGCCCGTGCCCAACACTGAGCCGATGACGCAGCGCGTGGAACTGGCCGCCGTGATCGACCGGTTGGCCATCGATGCCCTCATCACCGAGTACGCGGTGACGGTCGACGACGGCGACTGGAGCGCCTACGAGCAGCTTTTCGCTCCCCAAGGACGTGCCGACTACCGCTCGGCGGGCGGCATCGAGGGAGGCGCCGACGAGGTCGCGGCCTGGCTGGCCGAGACCATGCGCATGTTCCCGGTGCGCCAGCACCTCATCGTGAACCGGAAGCTGGAGTTCGGCACCCTTGACCAGGACGTCGGCGACACGGCACGCGTACAGGCCGACTATCTGAACCCCATGCGGTTCCCCGACCGCGATGGCGCCCAGAAGTCCACGGCGCCGGACTTCGAGTGTGGCGGGCGGTACGTCTTCACGCTCCAGCGGACCCATGCCGGCTGGCGGCTGCGGCAGGTGGCGGTGGAGGAGAAGTGGCGCCGGATCAGCGAGCGGCCCGCCGAGGCTCCCGCCGCCGGCTGACCCACTCCCCCAGCCCGCGGCCCCCAGCGGACACCCCCTGTTCTAGATCGTCAAGGGCGCGCACACTGGGATTCCGGCAGGCGGCGGGATCGAGGGAGGCGCTGCATGGATCTGTTCGGCGACGGCGATCGGTGGCACCGGCGGGGCCGATGGGACCGGACCCGGACTCTTGCCCAGTGGGACCGGTTCCGGACTTTCGCCCGGCCGGAGCGGTTCCAGGCTTTCGCCCGGCGGGGCCGGTTCCAGGCTTTTGCCCGGGGAATTCCGGCTGCCTCGGGCCGGTGGCGTGGCGGCCTGGCCGTCCTGACCGGCGCGCTCCCTGCCCTCGCCTTCCCCGCGCCGTCGCTGTGGTGGTTCGCGTACGTGGCGCTGGTCCCCTGGATACTGCTGACCCGCACGGCGCCCACCGCCCGGCGGGCCATGCTGGACGGCTGGCTCGGCGGCCTGGGCTTCATGGTGGCCGTACACCACTGGCTGCTGCCGAGCCTGCATGTCTTCACGGTGGTCATAGCGGCGCTGCTGGGCCTGCTGTGGGCGCCGTGGGGCTGGCTGGTCCGTCGCCTGCTCGGCGGCGCGCCGTCCCCGGGTCGGTCCACGGCATCCCTGGTGGTCCTGCCCTCGGGCTGGCTGATGGTCGAACTGACGCGGTCGTGGGAGAACCTGGGCGGTCCCTGGGGTCTGCTGGGCTCCAGCCAGTGGCAGGTGCCGTCGGCGCTGCGGCTCGCGTCAGTGGGCGGAGTGTGGCTGGTCAGCGCGCTGGTCGTGGTGGTGAACGTGGCCGTGACGCTGCTGGTGCTGGCCCTGGCGGGGCGGGTGGCATCGCGTAGGGAGGCACGCAGGGGGGCGAGTGGGGCGGCTTCGCGCATGGAGACCTCGGGGCAGGACACCACGGCGCCGGGCAGGCCGACCTCGCCCGATGCGACTACGGGCACCCCGACACCGGGGGCCATGAGCATCACGACACCAAGGTCGTCCACGGGCAGCATCGCGGCATCGAGGCCCACGGGTATGGCGATACCCAAGCCCACGAACGCCTCGGCACCAGGCCCCACGGACGCCTCGGCACCAGACCCCACGGGCATCGCAGCACCCGATCCCACGGACGCCTCAGCGCCAGGCCCCACGGGCATCGCAGCACCACGGCTCCCGGACAGCATCCCGACACCGAGGGCCACGGACCCCGCGATACCCGAGCCCCCGTGCCCCGCGACACCAGGGCCCACGGACCGCGCGACACCCGAGCACATGGACCCCGCGACACCAGAGCCCGCGGGCATCGCGGCACCACAGTCCCCGGACAGCATCCCGACGCCAAGGTCCACGGCCATCGTGGCACCCGAGCCCACAGACGCCGCGGCACCAGCACCCACAGGCCCCGCGACACCCAAGCCCACAAACCCCGCAGCACCAGCACCCACAGGCCCCGCGACACCCAAGCCCACAAACCCCGCAGCACCAGCACCCACAGGCCCCGCGACACCCAAGCCCACCGCCCCCACGCCACCAGCCGCCGCCAGGCAAGCACCCGCACCCCGTACAGCCGCACGCCCCGCCGCCACCGCCGCCGCCACCGCTCTCCCCGCCTTCGCCGGAATCCTCGCCGTGGCCGCCTTCGCCGTGGCTGCGTCGGTCTGGGCTCCGCGTCCCGAGGCCGCCGGGGAGGTCCGGGTCGCCGTCGTGCAGCCCGGTGTCATGAACGGTGTCTCGGGGGCTGAGAAGCGGCTCGACCGGCAGGAGGCGTTGACTCGGGACCTGGCGGAGGAGGACCCGGACCTCGTGGTGTGGGGCGAGAGCAGCGTCGGATTCGACCTCGCCGACCGGCCCGACGTGGCGCGTCGCCTCGCCGCGCTGTCCCGCGAGGTGGACGCCGACCTGCTGGTCAACGTCGACGCCCGCCGCTCCGACCGCCCCGGCATCTTCAAGAGCTCCGTCCTGGTGGGCCCGGAAGGCCCGACAGGGGACCGCTACGACAAGATGCGGCTCGTGCCGTTCGGCGAGTACATACCGGCGCGTTCCCTGCTCGGCTGGGCCACCTCCGTCGGCAAGGCCGCCGGTGAGGACCGCAGGCGCGGTGACCGCCAGGTCCTGATGGACGCGGGCCCCGGCCTGCGCGTCGGGCCACTGGTCTGCTTCGAGTCGGCGTTCCCCGACATGAGCCGCCAACTGACCCGCGACGGGGCACAGTTGCTGCTGGCCCAGTCCGCCACCTCGTCGTTCCAGTCCAGTTGGGCCCCCGAGCAGCACGCCTCGCTCGCCGCGGTACGCGCCGCCGAGACGGGCCGCCCGATGGTGCACGCCACGCTCACCGGTGTCTCGGCGGTCTACGGCCCCGACGGCTCCCGCGCGGGCGCCCCCCTCGGCACCTCGGCGAGCACCGCCAAGGTCTACGACGTGCCGCTGGCCGAGGGCACGACGGCGTACGTCAAGTGGGGCGACTGGCCCGTGCACGGGGCGCTCGTGGTGATCACCGTCCTGTGCGCGGCCGAGGGCGCCCGGTCGCTCAGGCGCCCTGCTCCTGAGCCGCACGGACCACGCGCTCGCACAGTTCATGGGTCGCCAGCGCATCACGGGCACTGAGGACCTTGCCCGCCCGCACGGCGTCGAGGAAGGCGATGACGACCTGCTCAATGCCCCGCTGACGGGCCACCGGCACCCAGTCGCCACGCCGCCGCACGCTGGGCTGGCCCTTGTGGTCGATGACGTCGGCGAGGTTCACGACCTGCCGCTTCGTGTCCTGCCCCGAGACCTCGAGGATCTCCTCGGCAGAACCGCTCAGCCGGTTCATCACCCCGAGCGCGGTGAAACCGTCGCCCGCGAGCTGTAGCACCACATGCTCCATGAGACCGTCCACGACCCGGGCGCGCACACCCACGTGGTCGATCTCCCCCGGCGCCAGGAAGCGCAAGGTGTCCACGACGTGGATGAAGTCGTCGAGTACGAGCGTGCGCGGGTCCTCCGGCAGGCCGACGCGGTTCTTCTGCATCAGGATCAGCTCGCGCGGATGCTCGACGCACTGGGCGTAACCGGGCGCGTAACGGCGGTTGAAGCCGACGGCGAGGCTCACGCCACGGTCCTCGGCCAGCCGCACGAGGCGGGCCGATTCGTCGAGTTCGTACGCTATGGGCTTGTCGACGTACGTCGCGACGCCCGCTTCGAGCAGCCGGCCGACGATCTCCGGATGCACGGCGGTCGGCGCGTGCACGAACGCGGCGTCGAGGCCCTGGTCGAGCAGCGAGTCGAGGTCGGTGTGGCAGCGGGCGTCGGGGATGTGGTGGACGCCCGCGACCCGGGCGAGCGTCGCCGGCGTGCGCGTCTGCAGGTGCAGCTCGACCCCGGGCCGGGTGGTGAGGACGGGCAGATACGCCTTCTGCGCGATGTCACCGAGTCCGATGCAGCCGATCTTCAGGCCTTGATGTTCGCTGGTCGTCATCGTCCTGACCTCGCCATTCGTCACTCCGGTTGGGCTCTAGTTGGTCCTGATTATGCTCTGGTTGGCTGCTTCGGTTCCCATTCGTTTCCCACCCGAGCGCTCCGCTTCCGGAAAGACCTTCCGTGCGGGCAGTGGGCCTAGTAAACACGCAGAACCGGAGCCGGACCCTGTGCACCCTTGGAGGCGTTGTCAGGTCCGGCTCCGGCCGTTAGGGCCAACGAGAGACGTCCGCCTGCAGCACGGAAACCAGGTCACTCGTTCGGATTGATGCATGTCGACGGTGATCGTCGATCGGAGCCGTCGTCGAACCCGTTGATGGGGTACGACGGGCCGACGGCGGCCCCTTCAGGGCCGTTGGTACCTGAACCCGTAGCCCTGAAGCTCTCTGTGCAGTTGCTCCTGGCATAAGCCGAACAGCCGTAAGCCCTCTGGATATATCCAGTCAGGGCCCGGCTTCATAACTTCGGACCTCACGTCATGATCACCGTGATCGACGCCAGGGGACCGGATGCCAGTCGCGCGCTACCGCCGCATCGCTGACGACATCCGTCGCCGCATCAACGCCGGCGAATGGCGACCGGGCCAAGCGCTCCCCTCCCGCGCGGCTCTAGCCGCCGCGTATGGCGTCCATGAACAGACGATGCGTCTCGCCTACGACCTCCTCCGAAGGACTGGAGTCCTTGAAGGGGAGGAGCGCAAGCGTGTTGTTGTGGCGCATCCTCCTGCCGTGCGCACTCTTACGGACATCGATGCCGCATGGCCTTACTCCTGCGAGACCACCGATACGCGCCCGCGTTTCGCCACGAAGGAACTGGCCGAGCGGCTGGGTGTCACTGTGCGGACACTGCTCCACCACGAGTCCATGGAGTGCCTGGATCCCGGTGGGCGGTCGGGGATGCTCGCCAGCACCTGGTGGTGCGGGCAGCGCCGCTCCCATGCGGCGTTCGCGGCCGAGCTCGACACGGTGCGCCTCGGGCCGGAACAGGCTCACGCTTTGGGTCTCTTGGTGGACACGCTGGCCTTCCGCGTAATTCGGACCCGGCTCGATGTACACGGCACCCCCGTAGAGACCTCGGATCTGATCCTGCCTATGGACAGGTGGCGGATCCGCTTGCAGGGCTGACTGGATGCCTCGCGGGGTCTGGGCAGGGCACTCAGGGCTTGACTAGTAATTGACTATCTAAATGCATATTTGAGCCATGCGGAACCCTGTTGCACTGCACATCTACGCGTTCTGTTCGCACCCCGTGCGAACTGATCACCCACCGTAGAACCGCTGGCCAGAGCCATGAACGCTACGTGTGCGCATGGTCACCTTCGCGATCCGCAGGCGGGCAAACCAGGTGCACACACCGTCCCGCACGCAGGCTGGCTGTGAATGTCGTGGCTCGTATACGGCTAATCCCGCAGGATCGCGGTGATGGCGGCGGGCGCAGATCACCGTTGCCGCCGCGCTTCGCGTACAGCCGCGCGCAGCTCATTCCCGCGCGGGCACCGCCCCTCGTTGCATGCGATGCAGCCCTTCAGGGCATCGCGGCTCGGCGCGAGGTGGTCGAGCAGGGCCCGGTACGCGACGTCTTCAGCGCTGTCGGCGACCGGGTTGCCATGGTTCGGGCTTGGGCCGGTCATGGCGCGGCTCCGACGGCGAGGAGGCGGGCGATGCGTTCGGCGCAGGCGTGCTCGTCGCCTTGCTCGCCGATCTCGTAGTCGAAGCTGGTGACGTACCGGCCTCCGGCGAGGGTGATCTCCTCGCCGAGGCGCGAGTTGAGGGGGTTGGATACATGGAGGCGGAGCTCGGGGTCGCAGGCCGCTACGTGAAGGCCACGATGCTCGAGGTGTTTGCCGAGGCGGTGCAGGTCGTCGATGTCCACGCCTTGACGATCTCAATGCCGCTGGTGGGGGCGGGATATGACAACCTATGACAGGGAGTTGATGTTGATGCGGACGGTGGCTATCACAGGCACGCGCAGCACCGGGCATCGCAGCCTCGACGAGTACGCCCGGCTGTTCGCCGACTACCTGGGCCCGTTCGCCGACAGCCACTTCTACATTGGCGGGGCGAAGGGTATCGACAGCATGTCCCTGCTCTGGCTCGCGGGGAACACGGCCGCGCAGATCACCGTCGTCGTACCTGGCACGGTCGACCAGCAGCCTGCCGAGGCGCGGCAGGCCATCGCGCGGACCCGGGACCGCATCAGGGAGATCGTCGAGTTGAGGGCGCCGGAGCTGCGGTCGCCCGCCTACCATGCCCGCAACCGGTGGATGGTCGACCGCAGCGGCATGACGATCGGCTTCCCGCACGGCGGTGAACCCTTGTCGGGGACGTGGCAGACCCTCACCTACACATCCGATATGGGGAAACCCCGGCTGATCGTGCCCGTGTAGACGGCATCTGCGCCACCATGACCGGTATGGACGACAGAGCGGCAGGAGCTGCCGTATTGAAGCGGCTGAGACACCGCCGCGGCCTGTCCCTGTCCGACGTGGCCCGCGCGCTCCACCAATACGCCGCGGAGCTCCACCAACCGCACCTGCCTGCGGTCGCATCCGTTCAGCGCTCGGTGGCCCGCTGGGAGTCGGCCAGGCCGACGATGCCGGACGAGCGCTACCAGCTGCTCCTCGCCCACCTGTACGCACACACGCCCGCCGGTGACCTGTCCCTCGGTGCGGGCTCCGACGTCGCGGAGTTCCTGGCAGCGCTGCGCCTGTTCGGGGAGAGCGAGCGGCGGATTGCGGAGTTGCGGTCGCTGCTGGTTCGATCCGTGACGGACGCCGGCGGCAGCATGCTCGCCTTCATGGCGCCCGGTGCGCAGTCGGGTCTCGCCGCGGCGCTCGCCGATCCGTCCCGGACTGATGAGAACGTCGTGGCCGGGCTGGTGTCGGTCGTCTCCGACGTGAACGCCGAAGTGGGAACCTTGCCATTCGTGCGGCTGCAGTTGATGTTGGCGCCTGCGGTGGAGGCGTGCCGTCGCCTGCTTGCGGGTCCGGTGCCGGACCCGCTCCAGTCCGGCCTGCGGGAAGCCGCGGTCTCGGCGTCCGCGCTTGCGGGCAGGCTGGCGTTCGAGACCCGTGATGATGCCGCTTCGCGCGCCCTGTATGCGGAGGCCAGCCGGGAGGCTGCCCTGCTGGAGGATCCGTGGCGGCGGGCCGGTGTCCACATGAGTCACGCCCTGGTCACTCTGTACTCGGTGCAGGGTCTGGAGTCTGCGCGGCTGCTGGTGGATGAGGCGGTGCGTGCGGCCCGGTCGGGTGACAGTCCGCTGGTGCGGGCGCGTGCGCATGCGTTGCAGGCGGAGATCGCGGCGCGGGCAGGGCAGGAGCGGCAGTCGCAGGCCGCATTGGGTCTGGCCTGGTACGACCTGGAAGCCGCGCACGTCGGGGATCCGGCGGCCACGTCGTTCTCGCCCGGTCATCTTCGCGGCTTCGAGGGTGTGTGTGAGCTGTACGTCGGCGATCCTGCGGCGGCGCATGACCGGTTCGCCCGGTCGGCGGAGGCGTTGTCGGCGCCGCGGGAGCAGGTGCAGCGGGCGATCGTCACGACGGATCAGGCGCTGGCACGGATTCGGCTCGGTGAGCCGCGGGAGGCTGCCAGCCTGCTGCATGAGTGTGTGGGGGCGGCGTCTGCGACGGGTGGTCGGGTGCCTGCGATCCGGCTGCGGAGGGCCCGGCAGGAGTTGCGGCCGTGGCGGCGCGAGGACTGGGTCGCCGATCTCGACGATCACTTGATGGACGCTCTCGGCGCATGATCGCCATATGCCGTTTACACCGCACTCTGTGGTCTGTCAGACCCGGCACCTAGACTATGGTCCATGATCCCCACTCCGCCGGTGTGTGGTTCCGCGCGGTCTGCCGCGGTGGTGAACGACGAGATCCGGGAGCTCCTCGCCGAGACGGGCGGCTGGCTGTACGGCCAGACGCGGGCCCGGTACGAGGTGCTCGTCGCGGAGTGGACGGCAGTATCGCGGGCGGAGGCGGTGCGGGGGCGCATCGTTGAGGCGGCGTGAGCGGCTCGACGTATCCTGTTGAATCCCGAACAGAACAGGATTCTGCCGCGATGAGCACGCCCACACCTGAGGTCACCTACGAACCCCCGATCCAGGGAGCAGGGCCGTGCGCCACCGCACAGTGCGAGCGGCAGGCCCAGAAGTACGGCAACGCGACCTCCGGGCGGCCATCCTCCCCGCTGTGCAACGTATGCCTGGCCAAGGTCCAGCGGAACGGGGCAGGCTCCTAGCCGGTGGTCGACGCGGCTTGATCACTTTGCGGACACCGCAGAGTGACGTCCTGACCTGCGAAGCAGGGGTATCTGGCCCACAACGGCCGAGCACCCCGCCCCCTGCATCAGAGGGGCGGGGCGGCAACGCTGCAGCCACAGCGCGGATAGATGACCCCAGGCTAGCGGCGGGCACTGACAACAGTGGTGAACATGCGGCCTCCCGCCGTCGTAGACTCGAACACATGTCCGATCTGCCGCAGCCGTCGCGCCTGGAGAAGCTCCGCATCGTCGAGGGCTTCCTCCGTCACCAGCTCGGCCAGGTCGAGAAGTGGATCGCCGAGGAGCAGCAGCGGCAGGCAGAGAAGGTCCGCGGCGAGCAGGCCCGACCGCCGGCCCCGGAGTGGATCGTCGAGCTCGGGATCGGGCAGGGCAGCCCGCCCGCCGAGATTCACCGCGGGGACTGCCACGCCGCGGGGAAGCGCCGGCGCCCGATCACGCGGGACGAGGCGCGGTGGGAGCTGGCGCGCGGTATCCGGGCGTGTATGCACTGCCGCCCCGACACCGCGCTCGGCGTCCTGGAGTAGCCCGGCGTGCGCCCAGCCCAGTGCACCGTCACGCTGGCAGCATGGCGTCCAGCATGCCCGTAGTGATCTACCCGCCCGATGAGGACGGCAGCCGCCGCGTCCGTATCGACGGCACGATCCTCGGACGCGCCTACAGCGTGCAGGACATCGTCCGCTTCATGCAGGAAGCGGGCTTGCAGTCCTTCGACGAGGTCGACGTCGTCCGCTCCGCGCTCATCGAATGGCGGGGCGGCGGACCCGACGTGTGGACGCCCTGACCGTGGAGTACCCGGTCGTGGTTGCCCTCGCCGAGCGCGTGGATACGCTGCCCGTCGGCGACGGCTGGTGGTACGAGCCCAAATTTGACGGGGACAGGGGCGTCCTGTGGCGCCGGGACACGGTGCGCGTGCAGACCCGGTCCGGGCGCGATGCCACCGAGCAGTGGTACGACCTCGCCGCCGCAGGCATGGACCTGCCGCCGGACACAGTCCTCGACGGAGAGACCGTGATCTGGCGGGACGGAAGAATGGACTTCGGTGCGGTCCGCTCCCGTGCCTCCGCCCGCGGCCGACGCCTCGCCGACCTGGTCAGCCGCTACCCAGCCAGCTTCGCGGCGTTCGACTGCCTCATGCTCGCCGGCGTCGACCTCCGCGACAGGCCCTATCTGGAGCGGCGTGCTGCGCTCCTCGATGTGCTCGCCGGGCAGCCGCCGCCCATCCAAGCCGTGCCCGCCACCGACGACCCGGACGTGGCCCGCGCCTGGATCGAGCAGCTCGCCGGGCAGGGCATCGAAGGCGTCGTCGCGAAGCGCGCCGAGTCGCCGTACCGGGCGGGGCGAACCCCGGCGTGGCGGAAGCTGCGGCACAGTGAGACGGTCGACGCGCAGGTCGTCGGCTACACCGGGTCTGCCGGGCGGCCCACGAAGCTGGTCGTGCGGCTGCCGGACGGACGGCGGATGCTGTCGCGGGCCCTCATCGCAGCGGTCAGCCGTGACGTGGCCCGGCACCTCGCCGATACGGAACCTGGGCGGCAGGCACGTACCAATGACGGGGAGCAGTACACCACCGCCGCAGGCCCGGTTGTCGAAGTCGCCGCCGGAACCACCCGGCACGCCACCGTCACCGTGGCGCGGGTGCGTAGCTGGTTGAGTGCGGTGCCTGCTGTGGTGGCGGCGGGGCCGATGTCGCGTAGCGCGGAGACGACGCGGTTGATGTCGCGGACGGCGTCGCCGGTCTTGGCTTCGACTTCGACATGGCCGGACGCGACGAGGAAGGACATCGGTTCCTACACCTCCACGCGTTCGATCAGGCCGGGGATCAGCAGGTTCATTGCGTCGACGGACACCTCCTGGGGGGCGTCCGTGTCGGCAGGTGCGGCTGCCTGTGCGGGCTGTTCGGCGGCTGCGGCGGCGGCCACAGCGCCCTCGTAGAGGGGAAGGCGGTTGGCTAGGGCGAGGAAGCGTTTGGCGCCGACAACGGTGGTGTCGAGGTCGATGCCGTAGGTGGCGAGGAAGTCGGCGTCGACGTCCTCTTCGTGGTCGAGGATCCAGCTGTGTGCGGTCAGCTGGTCGACGAGTCGGCAGAGGCTTTTCCCGCCGTGTTCGGTTCGTCCTTGACCTTCTTGAAGAACAGGTTGTTGATCAGGCTGCCGACTTGATCGAACTGCTCGGGTGTGAGCTTGCGCTGTTCGTACAGGGCGACGAGCCGAGCAAACTGGTCAGCGCCGAGGACGAGTTCTTGCAGGTACATGGCGCCGAAGACGACGCCCTCGGTGCGGAGTTTGTTCATGGCGAGGTAGGTGATCCGCTCGTCGAGGATGTTTGGGACGGTGAACTCCTCGCCGTCCACGGTGAACAGCGGCTCACGAACCTCTTCAGGCGGGGGGCTGTCGCTGGTGGTGAAGGCGGGGATACTGCCCTCTTCGGCGGGCACCGGAGCGGTGCGGGTCTTGGGCGCTCGGGTGGTCACGGGTGGCTCCTAGGAGGTTTCGTCGATCAACTTGAAGGGGGCGATGACGGAGCTGACGTAGAAGCCCGACCACTTGACGGTGAACAGGGTTTGCGAGTCCTTCTTGTACGTGGACTCGACCTTGTCGCTGGACAGCACCTTGCGGATGATGAACCGCCTGCGGAGCTGGTTGGGGCTGAAGCCGTCGAGGATCGCGGCCCGGTAGGTGGGCTGTGTCGCGGAGCTGGCGTAGATCGGCTCGAAGGACTTGAAGCCCGCCCCGGATGCGGCGGTGCCGTCGTTGAGCAGGAACTTCAGGTTTTCCAGCGTCGGCTCGGCGAGGTTCGTCTCGACGGTGAAAAGGCGCTTGGTGAGGCGGGCACCAGCGACGTCGACGATCTGGTCGACTTCGAGGTCGGTGTATGTCTGGTCGATGGTGAGCTTCGCGCCGTCCTGCGTACCGCCCAGGTCCGTCCACGCAGAGGCGGCCGGCGTGGTGTTGACGACGGTGTCGAGGGGTTCGGTCGCGCCGAAGTCCGCGAGGTACAGCGTCCCCGGCCCCATGATCAGGTTGGTGGTGGTGACGGCCATGGCCTTACTCCTTACTCTTCACAACGGCAGGGGACTTGGCCGGTGCGGCGGCAGGAGGAACCGCAGGGACGTCCTCGAGGAGGAGGCCCTGGCGATACAGGTCGAGGTACTCGGCCTCGGAGACCTCAAGGACCACGTGCGGCTGGATGGTGGTGCGGACGGTCGGCATGGCGCTCCTAGAGGGTGATCCAGTGCAAGGCAAGGTCGGCCACATAGCGGGCGTAGGAGGCCTCGTCGCCGGGCATCCGGCGCGGCTCCGACATCAGGTGGGCGGTCATCACGCGGGCCTGCGGGTAGCCGGCGGGAAGGGTGAGGGTGCGCTGCATGCGCTCCTCGTCGTAGGTCGCGGCGACGACGAGTTCCATGAGCGAGGCGGCCTTGCCCCACGGGGGTTTGCCGGAGTTCGGATTGACTGCGTAGCAGTCGACTTGGATGACGGGCTCCCGCAGTGCGTAGTGCAGTTGCGGGCTGCCTCCGGCGACAGGGCAGACCTGCACGAACCCGTTGGCGGTCCAGGTGGAGACGTCAGTGGGGAGGGTCGTGGCGACCTGCCCCGCTTCCACCCCTGCGGCGCCCTGCAGCCACGCGACGGTGACGAGCTCGGAGTTCGCGCGCTGGATGACCGCCATCACAGAGCCCCCCGTCGCCGGTAGAGGGCAGGGCGGAGGAACGGCTGAGCCGGGGTGCCGGGGTGGTTGACGAACGCTACGGGGTGCGCTGCGCCCGGCCAGTGGAGGGCCTTCTTGTTGCGAGGCCGGATAATGTGCGGGCCGGACCCGAACTCGACCGTGCTCCAGTAGTCGACGTTGCGGACGCCGATACGGGCTGTGAGCCCGTTCACCTCGTGGTACGCGGAGGCGCGGAGCTTGCCGGTCTTGACTGCGGCCATCCGCTCGACATCGTTTTGGATCTGCCGAGCGAGCTTGCGGAGGTAGCGGGCGATCTCGACGGTGAGCTCTGCCGGCCAACGGCTGTTCACGTCGAGCCGGAACGTGACGCTCATGCCCTGCACCTCCTCTACGTCGGCGGGCTAATGCCGTGGCGGCGGGCCGTTTACGGGCCGTTGGTGCCGGTCGGGCGGTGGTCTATGTCGGAGCTACGCGGCTCGTCCTGTGCGTTTCAGGTCCACGCGCAGCGGCTGCGCGAGGACCGGGTTGGCGTTGCGGGTGACGGCGACGACGATGTAGATCTCGCTGGTCGTCTCGTCGAGGAGCCGCTTGGTCTCGTCGATGTCGGTGCCGGGCGGGAGGCGGCAGACGTGGGTGCGGACGATCCGGGGAAGGCCAGTGACCGGCTCGGAGGCCTGCCGTGAGGATTCGATCAGCGAGGCGGGGACCCCGGACTGCAGGGCGATGGAGCCGTCTGTCTCGTCGCCGAACGCGTCGGTGCTGGTGCCGCCGAGGATGCTGACGCGGGTGGTGGCAAGGTTCATGCGCCACCTGCCAGTGGCGTCCACTGCTGCTGCTCGTCGGCCGACTCGGCGAGGACGTTGCTGTAACGGCCGGCGCTCTCGAACGGCGACTGCACGTGGATGGTGCGGGAGCGCATCCACGAGCAGCGCTGCAGCGCCTGCTTGGCTTCCGGACCAAGCGACATGGCGCGCGGGTCGAGGCTGGCGACGATGCCGTCCTGCTGAACCTGGTTGGCGTCCATGCGCGTGTGCAGGTCGAACTGGCCGAGCATCCATGCGGCCTGGTAGGCGACGGCCATGCGCAGCCAGTACAGGTCGCGGGTGCGCATCCGGTCCGTGTCGGGGTAGATCCGGTTGGAGAACATTTCGATCGACGCCTGAGCCTGCGACAGCTGGACATCGCTCACCGTGGCGCCGGTGATGTCGGTGACCTGCTGCGGGGTGGCCCAGGCGTCGACCATCAGTCCTCGCTCTTGCTGCCGGTGAGCACGTCGCGCGGGGTGGTGGTCTCGCCCGGCTCGGTGTCGATGGACGACGGGACCGTCTCGACGCTGTAGGTGAGGGTCAGCGAGTGCCCGTCCGGGTGAGCTTCGGAGCCGTCGAAGCGAGCTTCGCCGCGCGGGTGGAGGCCGCGCTGGATCGCCTCGTTGGCTACTGCTGCAGCGTTCGCCTTGTGCGCGTCAGCCTCGTCACCGGCAGGCCAGGACTTGAGGACGACGAACTCCTTGACGTACCGCAGCCCTGCGGAGCCGTCGGCGGACCGCTCATCGACCTCGACTTCCGGCTCCCCCTCCTTAGCGGGGAACTGCTTGGCGCGGACGGCGGTCTTCTTCGGTGCTGCCATGGCTGCCTCCTTCCGGTGGCCCTGCTCCGTCCAGCCACAGGGGCGGTGCAGGGGTGGGGAGGTGGAGGTCAGCCGACGAGGATGGAAGCGCCGGCGGGGTGGCCGTAGGCCCATCCGCGGCGGGCGCGCATCTTCAGCAGCGATTCGTCTGTGAGCGCCGACGTGCCGTCGCGGCCGTCGATGAACACGGACTCGGGTCCGGAGCGGATACCGAGAAGCATGAGGTCGGTGGAGACGAACGCCATGATCGGGCGGCCGGTGGGCGCAGACGTGGCGGTGGCGTGGAGCCGGGCGCCGAGGGACCAGCGGATCGGCACACCGAAGATCGTGTCGGGTGTTCCGGCGAGACCTTCGATGAAGATCGGGTCGTCCTGGAGATCCTTGATGCCACGCATCGACTTCTTGAATGCCGGGTGCGCGACAGCGAGCATCGTGGCCGGGTCGTAGTAGTCGCCTGCTTCGACGTCGCCGATGGTGTCGGAGAAGTCGTCGTAGGTGACGCCTCCGGAAGCGGCCACGGTGATGTTGTCGGCGGCGGTGTAGCCGAGCGTCGCATCCGTCGTGTTGAGCAGGCTGTACAGCGACTGGAAGGGCACGCCCGCGCCGGGGACGGCGGTGACGCCCAAGCAGGCGTTGTCGAGGATCTTCGCGTAGGAGATGCCCCAGTCCTTCATCTTCACGGCGAGCGTGTTGGGGAGCGCGTCGTTGATGTCCTCTTCGGCGATGCGGACGACCTTGCCGAACTTCTTCGCCGTCAGGGTGACGTCGTCGTTGAGGGAGACGTCCTCGCCGTAGGCGCCGCCCTTGTCGATGACCTCGACGCCCATGCCTGCGGAGCGGGGGGCGTGGCGGGTGTCGGACGTCATGGGGAGGCGGTTGGCGACGGCCTCGACGACGGATGTCTGGGTGATCCGCTGGATGACTTCGGAGTCGTACTCTTCCGGGATCCAGGCTTCGAACGTATTTCGGGCCATTGTGCCCTCCTGCGGGCGGCGTGATGGGGGTGCTGGTGGGCTCTGGCCCCATCACGGGCGCCTTCGCATCAAAGGACACTAGTCGATTCGATCACCGAATCGATCAGCTAGAGCCAAATATACCTTGGAATGTCAAGCCTTACCGAGGGCCCGCAGCGCGTGCCTCTCCGCCGCCGACTTGGGCTTGTCCGGGGCCGGCGGGCGAGGTGCTCCAGTCGGCCGCGCCTTGGGCTTCCGCGCGGGGGTGGCGAACAACTCCGGGTAGTCGAGGCGCAGATCATCGACGGCCGCCTCCAGGCCCGACACGACCCCGTCCCCATCCACGTCCAGCCCGTCGGTGTCGAGGAGCTTCATCAGCCGCGTCAGCCGTGACTCGCCCTTCTTGCGGGCCTCATCCGACTCGGGTTCCTTCTCCTCCGCAAGGAAGGCGAGCGCCCCCGCCTCAACCAGAGCTGAGCGGGCGGCAGTCCGGACGAGTGGCGCGCGGAACTTCCCCTCGCCCTCCTCGCGGGCCAGGCGCAGCGCCTTCTCGTGCTCGGTCTCATCCGCGCGCGTCTTCTCCTCCAGCTCCTTGTTGCGGAGGCGGTGGCGCTTCGCGTCGTCGTTGGCCTTCTTGAGGGCTACCTGCGTGCGCTCCCACTCGGTGCGGGAAGGCGCGAGGTAGTCGTCGTCGCCGGGCTTCGGCTCCGCCGCCTTCTTGGCGGGAGGCTTCGGCTTCGGCTCATCTTCCGGCTCTGTGGCGTCGTCGTCCGGCTGCGGCTCGGGCTCGTCATCGAGGGCGTCGTCGACTTCGACGTCCATGTCGTCGGTGTCTGCAGCGCCCCCGGCGATGTTGTAGACGGGGCGGCCTGCGACATAGCCGATGAGGGTGCGGGGCGGCAGGCTGATACGGGCTGCGCGAACCATCGCGCGGCGGGGAGGAGTGTTCATGATGCTCCCATCACGGGGTACGGAGTGCCCATCACGGGCCTGTCGGGACAGCACGGTTGGCGAAGCGGCCCGCAGCGACTGCACTGGCCGCGAACTCTTCGACGCTCTTGGGGAGGCCTGCACCGGTGCGCAGGAGCTCGCGGGCGGCCCGGATGCGGGAGGCGCCGGATTCGGTGGGAAGGGAGTGGCCTCGGGCGATGGAGCGGCGCGCCTCGCGGCGCAGGGACTCGGGGAATGACGGCACGCCCTCGACGGCCCAGTCGTCCTGCCAGGCGGTGATGCGGCAGCGGCAGTTCGGATGCTTCGGCGGGGCGGGGAGTGCCTGCCCGCGGCCTCGCTGGTTGGGATCCCAGGACAGCCCGGCGGGGAAGTCGGCGTCCGCTGCGACGGTCATCCCGGCGTAGGCGGAGCAGTTGACGCAGGCGTCCCGTTCGGCGATCCACAGCTTCTGGCCGCCCTGACCGTCGATGGCCTCTTGCGCGGCTTCGTTGACGGCTTCGTTGATGCTTGTGGCAATGTGGGCGCGGGTTGCGGGCAGGGCACCTTGGGCTACTCCGATGCCTGCCTGCACGTCGGACCAGCGTCGTGCACGCTGCGGGCGGAGCATGTCCAGTGCCCGGTCGCGGCGCTCCGCGATGGCGGCGCCGATGGCCGCCGCGCGACGGCGCAGGCCGCGGGAGGGCCGGGCGGTGGCTGGCCGCGCCCGGCGAGCTGACGCCTCCTCTACGAACACCGCGTGCTGGCGTGCGCCGAGAAGCACGGCCTCCGTCAGCGCCTCGTCCAGCGCCTGCTGTGCGCGCGGTGCGAGCGGGCCGAGGAAGCGACGTATCGCGCTGCGGACAGTGGTCAGGATGCGGCGCAGCGATGCGGGGTCGCCGGCCTCGGCCTGGACGCTCCCGAACGCGGCCACCCAGGCGGTGATCGACCGCAGCGACAGGACTGCGAACCGGCTGTCGAGATCCCCCAGGGCGCGGGCAGCGACGCGGTCCTCGAGTTCCCGGGCGGCGTCGGTCTGCTCACCCTGCACCAGGTCGGCTAGCTCCTCGTTGGTGGCGCGGCGGCGGGCCATCATGTGCGCTCCTGCACTCCGGCGAGCAGCTCGATGTCCGAGAGGGCGCCGTTGAGGAGGGCTTGGGCCTGGGCGTCGTCGATGACGCCGAGGGCGGCGGCTGCGCCGAGCTTTTGGGCGGAGTCGGCGACGGTGGCAAGGATGTCGACGCGGCGAGTCAGCTCGGCGTCATCGACGCCCTCCAACCATTCGTCGACCTGCTCGGCCCGGTATCCGGCTTCCATCAGGGCCTGCTTGCGCGGCACACCGTTCCTGATCTTCTCTCCGACGGTCGTCCACCCTTCTTTGTCGGTGACGGAGCGGGCGGGCACCCAGTCGACGGTGATGACCGGGTCGGGGATGCCCAGGCGCCTGAGGGCGAAGGTGAAGGCGGCGTGCAGGCTGGCGCCGTAGGAGGTCTGCCGGTTCTCGATCTTGTCGGTGAACGGGCCGTCCTCTTCGCGGTAGGACTCGCCAGAGCGCTGGCTAGACTGCGGGTCGAACATGCGCAGCGGAGTGGTGGTGATCTGCGCCATCGCCCGCACGTTGAACATGATCGGACCGAGGAACACCTCGGGGTTCGCTGCGTCGAACTGGCCTACCGCCTTGTAGCCCCTCAGCAGCCACATCTCACCGGGCCCAGCCTTCAAGCTGCTGTCATCACCGGTGTCCGAAGGGCCGCGGCCGGTGGTGTCCTCGGGGAAGTCGGCGTCGTCCCAGTCGCCGGGCTCCAGGTCGGAGGTGTCGGTGGTGGCAGCCTCGGTGAGTGCGTAGCGCTGGGGGGCACCCTGGTAGTCGACAGTCCCCATGTGAGTGGCCTGCAACTTCGTGATCGCGTTCTGCGGGCCGTAGGCGCCGTAGTGCTCAGGCACCCCGTAGGGGCGTTCGGTGCGGAAATGAAAGACGGGCTGCTCGCCCCAGTCGTGCGTGATGAGCCACGAGTCGGGGTCCGGCTCGGAGGGGGCCGCTTCGTCCGGCTCCGGCTCGACGGTCCACGGCTTCCAGTCGCCGGCGTCCGTTCCGGTGGAGTGCTTGCCGGTGGTCCAGCGCTCGATGCCGTCGTCGTAGAGGAGTTCGGCCCTCAGGTAGGGGCCGTCGCACCACTTCTTGATCGTGAACTTCTTGCGGCGCGGGTTCTCCTCGTCGTAGATCACGCGCACGGTCTGCGGCGAGTTGTAGAACATCTCGACCCGGACGGCGTTGCCCTTGTCGTCCTCGACGGGCAGCACCATCAGGTAGGCGTCACCGAACTCGCCTGCCTTGCGGACGAGGTCGGGGAGTTCCAGGTTGAGCTGGTTGTCCTGCCAGATCTTCGAGATGAGGGTGTTGGTGGCCTCGTCCGGGCTGGTGATCGATGCGACCTTCAGGCGGGTGGCCACGGCATTGACGGGCGTTTTCGCGAAGTTGAGGTCGAAGTCGATGTCGTTGGCGCGCAGGGCGGCACGGATGCGGCTGGAGGCGAAGATTTCGGGGGCGGAGCCCTCGTAGTACATCGCCGCCTTGTCGTAGCCGGGGCGCGCCTCGGCGAGCTCGTCGATGCCGTGCATCAGGTCATCGATACTCACATGCGCCACCCTTCATCAAGGGAAGCATACGCCTTCACCTTGGAATCAAAGGTAACTTGAGCTACCAACCTTGGGAACTTCCCGCTTGGTTGGGATGAATCGGCGCACAGCCGACCCGACGGCATCGACGAGGTCGTCGTGCGGCGCCTTGGGGAACGCGCACATCTGCTGCTCCACCTCCACCAGCCTGCGAGCGTGGATCACCCGGCCCCGCTGGTAGTGGTTCAACACCCCCTCTGCCCGAGTGAACTTGTTCTCCGACTGGTTCACCGTCTTCACCCTCACCGGCATGCCGTGCAAGATCGCCTCCCAGGTATCGCCGCCCTGGTTCACCTCGATCAGGATCAGGCCGATCTGCGGATACTCATCCAGCAGCGCCAGCACCCGCTCCCGCAGCAGCGGTCCCGGCTGGATCTTCAGCCCGGTTGCGCCGTGCACGGTGCAGCGCTTGTGCCGCGCCGACCAGGACACAACCGCGAGGCCGGTGAAATCCGAGCCCTTCTTCGCCGTGACCGCAGGGTCGATCGACAGCATCATGTGCGTCACCGGGTCCACGCCCTCGTCGCCGGGATAGCGAAAGTCGTCCGGGGACCAGAGCGCTCCGTCCGCGCCCATCGGGTCGTTCGCGTAGTTCTTCGCGAACGACCGGGTGTGCTCGATGGACTTGAGGTAGGCGAGCGGCCACTTGCCGGGCCAGACACTGCGCTCCGTGCCGTCGTCACGCTGGACGATCGGCGGCGTGTAGTGGGCGGAGAAGCCTTCCTCCCGCACCCATTCGGCGCTTTCGATGCCGCGGCCGTGCTTGACCAGCTCGTGGATGATGCTGCCGGGCATCGTCACGGTGCCGGAGATCACGACGCGGGCGTACACGTTGAGCGGGAGGATCGAATCGATCAATGTGGTGCGGCGCTTGCGGGCCTGGTCGGGGCTGTAGCTGCTCTCATCTGGCTCTATGTCATCACACAAGATCAAGTCGGGGCGGCGTTCCTCAACCTTCATGCCGAGGTTGGAGGAGTCGATACCACGGGCCGCGAACACGAACCCGTTGCGCGCAATGAACATCGACTGCGTGTCCGCCACGTTGCCGCCCGACGGGCGCTTCGCCGGCGAACACAGGTCCGGGAAGTCCTGACGCAGCAGCGGGTTCACGTCCAGTTCCCGCTTGAACGAGGCGAGGTGCGTCTCCGCCTGTGTCGCCGACGACGCGAACGCCGCCGCGAACCGGACATGGCCATGGGCGGCAGCCCACAGTGGCAGGGCCAGGAACCACCACGTGCTCTTGCCCATGTTCCTCGGGGCGATGTAGGCGTCGCGGTGCTCGGCTGGCTGGAGTGCGGGCCGGATCCAGGCGCGCGCGGCACGGCACCAGTCCAGGTGCGCGTCCCCGAACGTCATCTTCCCCTTGCCGTCACGGAGGTGGTGGCGGACGTAGATCAGGGCGAACAGCAGCGGATCAAGGCGCGTCAGGATACGACGGCCTTCCGGCTCGGCGAGGAGCTTGGCGTCGAACGGGGCGAGGTAGGCGGTCAGGTCGAACGTCTCGGCGTCGAGGCCGACGAGGTAGCCGGGGGCGCGGACCGCGGCCGCCACGTCAGTCGCCGCCGACCTCGACGTCGAACTCCTCGACCTCCGTTGTGACGCGCAGCATCAGCATGCCGACCGGCGGCGGCACGTCTCCGGGGGCGGGCGTGATGCGGATCGGTGCGACGATCTCATAGCCCTGGTGTTCGACGCGGTCGCGCAGATGCTGGCTGAGGGCGTGGCGGTAGCCGCCGTCGTGCATCAGCCAGGACGGGACGAGGGATTCGAGGTAGTACAGGGAGCGGGTCACGCGGTGCCGCCGTCGATGATCTGCTGCTCTTCGAGCTGCACGGCTGCCTGTGCGTCGCGGATCATCTCCTGCAGTTCGAGATCCTGCTGCGTAACTTCGGTGACCTGCGCGTCGTACTTGGCGGGGGCGTCGAGGCCGAGGAGCTTTCGCCTGCTCTCGCTGTTGCGCTGGCGGGCGTCTTCGACCTTGATGAGCCGGTCGATCGCGGCGAGGACGGGGCCGTCGTCGGGGAGCGGTGAGCCGTCGAGGACGATGATCCGCCCGTTGTTGACGGTGATGTGCTCGCGCTCCAGAACCTGGCGTGCCGCGTACTCGAGGCCGTCGAGGCGGACCAGGGAAGCGTCGAGGCGGCCGAGTTCCATGGCTCGCCATTCGTCGACCTTGGGGTCGATGCGGCGGGCCGCCTCTTCGCGGACGAGTTCCTTGGCGGTGGTGGCGCTGACACGGCGTCCGCCGGTGGGCCCGTCGGGGACCTGGGTGAGCGTGTCGATGGTGCGGAAGCTGTGGCCTTCCAGTCTGAGGTCGAAGACGGCGGCGGCTAGTTCGGCGCGTTCGGCGGTGTTCTTCTTGCGGTACGGGGCTCCCCCAGCGGTGGCCACATCACCCTCCTCAGCCTGCGTTTCAGGGGCACACGATCGCGGCCACCTTTGAATCGTAGGTCACAGAGGTTCACAATCGAAGCGTCGCATCTCAAAGAGTTGCTGCAGTCACAACATCGCAGGAGGCACGCATGGTCAGCGACCGCGGCGGACCCCATGGCTTCGTCTACCGATCAAGGCACGCCGCCTACCGGGCGTTGCGTCGCAAGTGCGCCAGCAAGGAGAAAGCAGCACGCGTCAGCAACGGCGGACGGTACTTCGCCGGGCGCTCCCGCATGGCCCGCAAGGGATGGCGCACTCGACGCCGCTGAGCGTCAGGCACGGCTACGGCCGCCGCCTGAGAGGGGCCCCACGGCATGGCGAAGGCCCAGCCCGGACAACCGGCACAGGGCCTCACCACAACGACAGCAACGCTAGCCACCCAGCCCCTTCACCATCTTGAGCTTGTCGAACTCCCCGCCCTCGCCCGTCCAGCCCAGGCCGGCGATCGCCTTGGCCATGTGCAGCGCGGTGTAGTCGTCCTTCGTGAGCGGCTCACACGCCTCTGGTCGGTTCTTTCCGCCCTCCTTGGTCTTCTCCTCCACAGCGTCGGCCGCTTCCTTGGCCGGCGCTTCATACCCCGAACGGACCATGCCCGCGAGCGTCGTGTCGAGCGCATCGACCCGCTCCTCCGCTTCGCTGACGGACGGCGTGTCCACGGAATCGCTGCCGGTTCTCTTGGTGAGCGCGGCGGCGCAGTCCTTGGCGCTCTCGTCGTAGGACTTCGAGCAGCCGACCGCGGCCCCGGCGAGTAGCAGGCCAGTGGCGAGCAGGGCGACGACGGTGCGGCGCATGGTTCCCCCAGTGCATATGAGGCGGGGATGCTATCGGCACACAGATGAGGTAGTCGACGGAATCGACAGATCCGCCCAGCTGGCCGATTGCGGACAGCATCAGAGCCCACCCGCAAGGATCAGGGTGGGCTCTGTCTTGCGTGCGCTACGGCTTTCCGTCATCGACGGCCCGTGCGCATCCGCGGCATTCCCGGATCTTCCCGCCGGGGTATCCGCGGGCGAGGTGCCCGATTTTCCCGCAGGCGGCTTCCAGCAGATCCCACCAGCGTGCGTCGTCGGGCCGCCGGGTGCGGTGATACGTGCGGCCGTTGACGAAGCGGACCCGCTCGACCGGGAACTCGGCGGCGAGCGATGGGGCCGGGGCGGTCACGAGGTGGACGCGGGGATCGTTGCGGTGGAGGACCACCACGTGTCTCGGGTCTCCGGGTTGTCGAGTCCGGTATGGCGGGAGAAGTCCTCGCCTGCCGCGACCCTGTACTCGTAGGAACCGTCAGGCCACGGGCCCTTGACCTCTCGGACAGTCGCGGTGCCCTGCCGAGCGGCGGGCCACTGCTGGCCGTAATGCCGGACGCGAGCGCCGACGGGAAGCGGATGGTTCATGAGTCCTCGTCTCGGTCGTACAGGTCGTCGAAGTAGGCCCGGTCGTAGCGGGCGGCTTCGGCGGGGGTTTCGTCCCAGTCGTAGGCGCGTGGCTTGGTGGGCGGCGGGGTGGCGGGCTCGTCGGTGATGCCTCGGGCGGCGAGACGGGCACGGATCGCGGCGGTCGTCATCGCTTCTCCTCGGCGCGGTGTTCGACGTTCTTCCGGTCGGCGACCTTCTGGGCTCCCCGGCGGGTGAAGCTCGGGTAGCGGCTCAGGCCGGTCGCCGTGTCGAAGACGTAGAAGCTGCCCGGTCCGTGCTTCTCCACCATGAAGCGCGGGGCCGTGTCGGTCGCGGGTGCAGCCATCAGGTTCTCCTGTCGGTTGAGTCCGGGCAGGTTGCCGGGTCGGGCGACGTCCCCGGATGGTGGGCGGCGAGGCGTGGGTCAGCGGTTCCTGAGCCGGTCGGCGGCGATGCTGTACGCCTCGGCGAGGATCGGGAAGGCGGCCTGCTGGCCGATCTGGGCGGTCAGGGCGTCGATGAGACCGGCGTCCCCGGCTGCCAGAATGCGGTCGGCGAGGGCAGCCGGGACGGCCGGAAGCACGGTGGAGCTGGTCATGGCGTTCCCTTCAGGCGGCGAGCAGCAGGCGGGCGGCGACGATGCGGTAGGCGGGCTTGCGAGGCCTGTACGAGAGGGCGATGACGGCGACCTGCTGGGGCGTGAACCTGGAGCAGTCCCGCATCCGGCGGCCGGCGTGCGTGCGGCCGGTCATTCCGGTGATGCCGAGTTTGGCGGCGACCTTGCGGAGGGTGCCGACCATGCTGGCCGCGTCCCGGTGCGAGAGCCCGTGCGCCATGGCGTGCGAGGCGAGGGTCCCGGTTCCGCGTCGGGCGATACGTGCGGCGGCGCGGGTGGTGAGACTGCGGGCCTTCACGGCCTGGCTGCGGATGCGGTTCGAGCGGATCATGCGGTTCCCCCTGGGTGCGGATGTGCGGTGGATCGACGGGCCCGGCCGGTGGTGGCCGGGCCCTGGGGTGGGGCTAGCAGTTCGGGTCGCGGCGGGGGCACTTCGCGTGGTGATCGTCGGTGACCCACTCCAGGGAGGTGACGGGCGCTCCGCAGTCGTCGCACTCTCCGGGGAAGACGCAGATGGTGTCGAGGAACTCGGCGTCAGCGATCCGCACGATTCGGTGGCGGAGCCCGTCGCGGTCCGTCCTGTACCACTCGTCGATGTGGTCGCCGTCGGCCTGCGCCTGCTCGATCAGCTCTTCCGTCTCGGTAACGGTCGATGTTCCCCACACCGACCCGTAGCTGTCGTAGTTGGTGACGACGGCGGGCTCGGGGGTGGACTCCGGCTCGGGGTCGGCGATCGGGGTGTTGAGGTCCCGGATGGGCTGCGGGTCGATCGGAGCGAGGACGAAGGCCGTTCCGACGGCGACGACGGTGGCGAGTTCGAAGGTGTCCATGTGCACTCCCTGGCTGATCTCCCTGGCGTTCCCCTTGCTCGCGGTGTAGCTACACCTTAGACTCAGGTGTAGCTACACCGCAAGCCGTTCGCCTGAGGTTCTGCAGCTACACCGGTAGCTACAGAAGAGAAGAGGGAAGATGACGCAGGTAGCTACACCCGAATACAGTCAGCCCATGTCGCCGAACCAGCCGAAGACCCCGCCCCGCCAGATCCGCATCGGGGATACCTGGTACGACTTCGACGCCGCCGCGAAGGCCATGGGCACCGAGCGTGCGGCCGTCATCCGCGAACTCATCGACTGGTACATCCGCGAACCCGGTGCCAAACTCCCGGCCCGCCCCGACCGCAGCGCCATCGAAGCAGCGCGCACCCAGAGGGCAAAGGAGAACCAGGAATGAAGAGCGTCAATGAAGTCGACTTCATGGCCGACTGCGCCCATGCCGGGCAGGTCGACAAGATCGGCGTGCCCTACATTGAGCACGTTCGTGCCGTGGCCGCCGGGCTCACGCCGTTCGGCGACGAGCTCGTCATGGCCGGACTGCTGCACGACATCCTCGAAGACACCGACTGGACCGCCGACCGGCTGCGCGAGGAAGGCCTCTCGGAGCGCGTCGTCTCCACGGTCGAGGCGGTGACCAACCAGAAGGGCGTCCCCTACGAGGAGAAGATCCGTCGCATCATCACGAGCAGCGACGCCACCCTCGTGAAGATCTCAGACAACGCCCACAACAGCCATCCCGATCGTGCGGCGCAGCTCCCCCAGGAGAAGCGGGTACGCCTCGCAGCGAAGTACCGGGCCGCCCGCGACGTCCTGTGGTCCGCCGCCGACGACCGAGACATCGAAGCCATCGTCACAATCGTCAACCCCTCGCTCCTCGACGAACTGCGGGACCGGCGGCAAGTCGAAGGCAAGGCCCACACCCAGGAGCCGTCGGATGGATGACCTCGCACGCTGGCTCGGCGAGCAGTTCGACGCTGACGAGCGGATCGCGCGAGCGGCCACGCCCGGACCGTGGCGTGTGCGTGATGACGGCGTGGTGGGCGACGACGGCAAGCACTGGCCGGTCGCGTACACCGACTCCCACCGCGCCCGTGAGGACTGCCTTCACGTGGCCACGCATGATCCGGCGCGGGTGCTGCGCGACATCGACGCCAAACGGAAGGCGCTCGACCACTACGCAGAGTGCGCCAGGGCAGGGAAGGGCGGCGTGGCCGCTTATCGGATGGCAGCCGGGGCCGTCGCCATGCAGATCGCCTTCATGGCCCTGCCCTACGCGGACCGCCCCGGCTACCGCCAGGAATGGCAGCCGTAATCCCCGGTTCCCGCCCCGCTCCCCCACCCGACGGATCACACTGCCTGTATGGCGCTTCGTTTCACGGTGCAGGGCGATGACGAGCGGGAGACAGCGGAGGGACTGCGGCTGCTGCTAACGCTCGGGCTGCAGCCGGCGATGCCGCCGCGGCTCCTCACCGACAACCGGTGGATGGCCCGCGCCGTACCGCGCATGACGAAGGCCCGGACCGAGGACGGTCCGGGCCTTGCCGCTGACGTCTAGCGTGTGGCAGGCGTCGCCTGCATCTGCCGGACGACGATCCTGCCGATGTCCTCCCATTCCCCGTCGGTGATGAGCCGCTCGGGGCCCTCGGGCTGGTCACTGTAGACGGGACACAGGGCCAGTATCGGGATGCCGTCGCGATGCTCCCCCAAGTGCTTCCACACTGATCCGCGCGCGTCGTAGATGGATCCGGCGGGCAGGAAGTAGTCCCGCAGGTCGAACTCCTCGCCCGTGCTGGGGTGCACCCACCGGTTCGCTTCGTCGGCGGCCTTGCCGCACACCTCGCACTGGTTGCTGTAGGTCAGGTGCTCGCCGCAGAAGTAGCCGCCGCAGCCATGCTCGTCGCCGCCGGGGCTCTTGCCGCACAGGTAGCCGAGCCCACGGTCGATCTTCTCAGTGCAGCCGGTCTTCTCGCAGGTCGCTTTGACGCCGTAACCGGCCTCGATCTTCTCGCCGTGACGGATGATCTCGTAGTGCATGTATCCCATGATTCGAGTGTCCTCTCAGGTGATGGTTGTGGGCTTACCGCCGAGGCGGATGGCCCCGGTGACGGCTGCGGCACCGAACACGACAACCGCCGCCGCGACAGTCACGGCGCCGGGCGCTCCAACGCCGATAGTGGCCGCGGTGGTGGCGCCGATCGCCACCGTCGAGGTAGCAGTCACGACGGTGACACGCTTACGGCTGGGCAGGATCATGCGGTTCCTTCCGTGGCAACCCCGGTGCAGTCGTCGGCGTGCCCGGCAGCCCATGCCGCCAGAAGCCCCGCGGCCGTCTCACTGTCCGAGGCGTCAAGGACGGGCTGCAGGAACAGGTGGCCGTGCGGGCACTGGCCGACCGCCACCACAGCCAGATCGATCGTCGTGGACTCCCCCACAAACCGGGCACCTACAGGCACCTCGACCGGGGCAGACATCGTGAGGCTGGACATGTAGTGCTCCTCTACTGTTGGTTGTTGGTCTTGGCCCACACGCCGCGGGTCGACGTGTGAACGTTGCGCTGGTCCTGGTAGACGGGCCCCTCGTAGTGGTGATGGTGCTCGTCGGGCACGGCGTCCTTGAGGCTCTTGAGCAGGCCCCGGATAGACAGGAAGGCGGCAGGCGGGGCGGCGACGACGAGACCGACGACGACCGGGTCGGCGCCCGCGGAAAAGTGCAGGACTGCGGAGGCGGCGGTACCGAGACACAGGCTCAGGAATCCGCCCGCGATCATCATGACGCTCGCCCCGGTGGCCTGAGGGGTCATGGGCGGACGGCCGGGCTGGGGCACGGGCAGAGCGTCACCGATCCTCGGGAGGGGCCGGTCGTCGCGGAAGCTGGTGGCCGCAATCTCGTGGAGGGCGGCCATCATCTGATCGGCTTGCTGATCGATGACGGCGTCGCGGTCGGCCTGTCCATCCGCGGGCGCGGCGTGGATCGAGGGCCGCTCAGGCAGCGGAGTGGACATGGGCTCGGGTCTCCTCAGTCAGTTGGAAGCAGGTGCTGGGGAAAGGGATCGCTCTGAACAGCGCGGACGTGGGGGTCGATGAACCACTGGAACGGGAAGCGCGCCAGGCGGAGTTCGAGAGCGACCACGGCGCGGTGGTGTCCTTCGAAGACGAACACCCGCCCGTCTCGCTCGCGCACTCCGAGGAGCAGCGGCTCCTGGATGCCGTCCTGCGCGATCGAGGCCCGCAGCTGGTCGAGCACCTTCCGGTCGCGGCCGTGGCGTTCGTGGTAGCGGCGAGCGTCAGCCCAGGTGGAGAACTCGGCGGGGTGGACCCTCCCGCTACTGAGGAAGGCGGTGCGCATACGGCCCCTCCAGCGCGTCGGGACGGTCTCGGTCCTCATGCGATCCAGATCCAGCGGTCTCCAACGCGGCGGATGACGAACTCCGGGCCGGTGACCATGCCCGGTCGGGTGAGGACGGTTCCGACGCCGAGCTCGTCGACCTTGTTCAGCAATTCGGCTATCTGGGCGCCGATCTCCTTGGTGCGGGCGACGGCCGCGCGGTACTCCCTGTCGGCTTCGGTGAGCATCAGGCACTCCCGATGTCATCGAAGTCAGTTGCCAGAAAGTCGACAGCTCGCTTGTCGTTGATGCGCTCCACGACGGGCGCCAGGCCGAGAGTGAGCTGCAACTTGATCGGCGTGCGGCGCTCGCGCTCCATGCGGCCCTGCTGGCCGGCGGCGAGGCTGGCCATGTGCGCGTCGATCATGTCCTTCGCGGCGTCCAGGAACTCCTGCGCTTCGCGGACGGTGGTCGCTTCCCACTCGTAGTCCGGCGGGTTGAAGATCATGACTGGTGCTCCTTTTCTATCGCTTTGTACCGACTGACAGCAGAGAGGTGTCAGAAGGGGGTGTCAGTGGGTGTCAGCTCACGCGCGCACGCGCATTGACCTAAGGCGGGGCGGGGTGTCAGCGGTCCTGACACCCCGCCTGACACCATGATCAGCTGTCAGCAGGTGTCAGCTAGGTGTCACCGCAGGTCAGGAGGGTGTCAGCGCCGGGTACAGCAGCTTGTACGTACCGGCCGCTTCGGTCTCCTCGAGGTGCACGCCTTCGTCGGCGAGTTCCGTCAGCTTCTTCGACAGCCAGGCCCTGGACTTCCCGTAGCGGCCGGCCTTGCCGTGCGGCTGGAAGTGCCGAGGCCCGACCTCCGTCAGGCCCTGCTCGCGGAACTCCTCGAACATGGTCATCAGTTCGGCCTCGGCATCCTTCTCCGACTTGTCGTCCTGCGGCTCGACGGGCTTTCCGAACTGCCAGACCTGATCCGCAGGGACGGGTTCGAGCTCTTCGTCGGGGTCGACGTCCGGTTCCGGGCCGCCCTCGTCGTCGGGCGCCAGGGCGGCGACGTCACGCATCACCTGCCGTTCCAGCAGAGCCTCCTCCTCTCGCTCCTCGTCTTGCTTGTTCATGACGGTCTCCTTGGCGTCGATGCTGGTCAGGGACTGGCCGGGCAGGTAGATCTTCCGGTTGGCGTAGGCCTCACCCGCAGCCGTGGTCGTCGTCGGACCTGCAGGAGTGGGCGTGTGGAAGCGCTCCAGGACGGCACGAATGTCGTCGTCGGGAATCGGGCTCCACGTCCGGGCCTTCATGGCGTAACGCTCCTCGTCCACGCCCGGGGCGACCAGGTAGTTGTAGCCGGGCTTGCGGTTCTCCCACGCTTCCGGCCGGGCGCCGGCGTCGCGGACGTCGTCGGGCAGGGCCATGTCGGCGGTGGTGGAGCCCTTGACGCCGAAGCAGAAGGCGCCGCCGAGCTGTTCACGCACGTCAGTGGGCATGGAGGTAGCCGAGGGCCGCTGCTGGCTGACGATGACGCTGCCACCCGCGGAGCGCAACGCCTCGACGACCGCTTCCAGTTCGGCGCCATCACGGAAGAACTTCGCGGACTCCTCGATCCACACGATCAGATAGGGCATGCCGAGCTTGGTGTACGCCTCCGGTGTCCAGTTCTTGAAGCCGTGGCGGCCAAGCTCGTCGGCGCGCGCGGTGATGACCTGCGGCAGCGCGTCGATCATCGCGTTACCGCCGGGCATCGTCATTTCCGCCCAGTCGAGATAGGGCAGGAGCGGGCCAAGGGTCTGCATGCCCTTGGCGGCGTCGATGGCCCAGACGATGGCATCGCGCCTGGTAATGGCTTCGATGATGCCCCAGGTCATGCCCGTGGACTTCGCGGATCCGTTCATGCCTGTCACCGAGAAGTGGGTGGCGTTGCGGCGGCTCTTCTCGTCGGCGGGGAACCAGAACTGCTCGATCTCCCCGTCCTCGTAGATGCCGACCTGGACGGGTTCGACGATGGACGCCCCGGGCGCGGACGGGCCGGGGTAGGGGGCGCCCTCGGCGAGCATGTCCTTGGGCACGAACACAAATTCACCCTCGGCTGCGTTCTCGGGGTCGGGCACGATGCGGATGCTGTTGGGGGAAATCCCCAGCTCACCGGCAATGTTGTTGATCCGGTTGCCGAGGTCGGCGTTGGTGAGTTCGCCGCCGGCCAGCTTGTACGGGGCGGTGACCTTGTTCGGTTCGACCTTCGGCTCGCCCTTCAGGGCGGCCTTCGCCTTGCCCAGCGACTTGACCAGCAGTCCGGTATCTGAAGTCGCCTGATCGCCAGTCTTCGAGTCGGGGTTGACGCGCAAGATCTGCCGCATGTTCCAGCCGCCAGCTGTGACCATCCCGCCGATCGCCCACGTCGAGGCGAGAAACGGGTCGAGCGGATCAGTCACCGTCGCGACGACCAGGTAGCACGTGCCCGCGGCTGTGGACAGGGTGGCGTGCAGACGCCGCGGCCTGGTCGTGCCATCGCCCGCCCACCAAGTGCTGGCGGTCAGCACACCCGCAGCGACCGTCAATCCGGCGCCGGCGAGGGGCGAGCCGCCCCACAGTGCGTGCATGCCAACTGCTGCGGGCATGGACGCAGACGTCGCCAACCAAGGCCTCAGGCGAGGGTGCTTGACGGCCTTCCACAGCTCGGCCTTGGGGGTGTCAGCCACGGTGTCACTCCAGGTATCAGTGCAGGTGGGAGGGGTGTCAGCGGATGTGGGAGGCGACGGCGATGTACAAGCCGAACAGCACGGCAGCTGAGACAACGCCGTCCCGCAGCGGAACGCAGTACTGGTGGTTCAGCCAGAGCGCGTACAGGCCCGCTGCGGCGGCGGCAACGACGAGGTCGATCAAAACGCCTTCCAGGTGCTGTTGGTGCGGCGCCGCGGGGCCTGCCGCGGCGCGCCACGCCGGCGCCCGCTGCTGATCTGCGCCAACTCCGCCTCGAACTCTCGGGTGAACGACGCGTACAGCGCAGATGCCTGCTTCGCGATCAGCTTCTCGGCGGCGGCGATCCGCTTCAGGTGCCGGGCCACACGTCGGGCCCGCGCCCGCGAACCCGACATGGAGCCGTTCACGTCCGGAATGTTCTTCAGCGACGACACGAGCACCTCCGCGTCGAGGGACCGCTCGACGGCGCGCGGCCGGGCAGCTTTACGCAGCGACTCGCAGTAGGCGCGAATGTCCTCGTCGCTGGTGAACCCGGACCCGGGCGTCGCAGTCCGGCCCCCGCCTCCGCCGCTGGCGCCCTGCACGACAGTCGTCTTGTTGTAGCTGAACGTCAGCGGCGGCAGAGAGACGTCGGGTGCCAGGTTGACCTTGCCGATCTCCACTTTGGAACCGCCACGCTGCTGCGCGGGAGGCGGGCCGATGGGCGCCTGCGCCTGCGCCCGTGCCGCAGCGCGAACTTGGGCAGCGGCGGACGGGCCCGGCCTCGCCCCATTCGACGGTGGGTAGTTGGGCGGCGGCGGAACCGCGGAGGCCCTGCCATTGCTAGATCCGTTGGTTGCGGCCATTGAGCCGATCTCCTGTCAGTGAGTACGCGCGACCTTCGGCCGCGACAGCGGTGGGCTAGCTTCCGGTGATGGGGCGGACGTTCGTGGAGCCGAGCGCGGCGAGGTGCGGCTCGGCGGCTTCGACTGCGTCGCGTATGCGCTGGCACGAGGAGCGAGAGATCGACTTGTCGGCGAGCTTCGTCGCAGCGAGAGCGTCCCGGATGTCGCCCCATTCGGGCCGCTTGCCGAGCTCCGTGTAGAGGGCGCGGACGCGCTCCTGCCGACGCTCAGCGAGCGTCTTGGACGCGCTCTTCTTCGGCTTCGATCGAGCGCTCTGAGCGCGCTCATCCTTGGGCTTCCGTGGGCGCCCGCCTGAGCGCTCGAGTGGGCGCCCATCGGCGGGCTTGTGAGCGCGCTCAGCGGGCGTACTCACGGGCGCCGCCGCCGGGCGCTCAACACGCTCATTCTGAGCGCGCACGGAGGGCGAGGCGGGCGGCTCCTGAGCGAGGTCGTGCCGCTTCTCCGTAGGTTCGCGCTCAACCTTCGGCGGGGCGGTGATGGTGTGCATCCGCCAGAGGATGACCGAGGCGACAGAAGCGACCATGGCGATCAGCCACCACTTCGGTTCGTTGCCGTCGCGGGCCGCCTTCTCCACTCCGAACAGCCCTTTGTCGGCGAGATGGAAGATGACATTCGCGGCGACGGTCAAAGCGATCGCCTGCACGATGTCGCGGTGCCGCCGGAACGCCTGGATGACGTACACGTCGATGACGAACGGTAGGAGCCAGGCAACCGGCTTGTCGAAGCCGACCATGCGGGCGAGCGCGTACTCGCCTGATGCGGTGAGGCCGACAGTGCCGGCGATGACGAGGCGCGCAGACCACGTGTCGAAGATGTCGTCGCGCTGCTGCTGCTTCACCGTTTCCGCTTCGGCCGCTTCCCGGACCCGTCCGGCTTCCGCTGCGGCGACGGCGATGAGTCGCTGGCTGCGCTGCTCGGCGTCTTTGCCGATGCGGTCGGCATCGGCTTCCGCCGAGTCGATGATCCGCCGTGCGCGGTCGGCAGCACCGCGGGCCTCAACCAGAAGCGCGTCGGCTTCTTCTTTCGCCGCGGCCGTGATGCGCTGTGCTTCGTCGACCGCCAGAGCACCGATCCGATCGGCACGCTCACGGGCATCCGCGGCGAGCTTCTCCGCATCCGCGACGGCCGACCGGTGCAAGGCGTCGGCACGGTCCTGTGCATGCTTCTCGGTGCGCTGCGCTGCGAGCTCGGCTGCCGCCTGCACCTCTGCGACGTGACCGTCGGCTGCAGAGCGCAGGCATGCCGCCGCAGACCGGGCCTCTTCGAGAAGCCGTTGCGCTTCGGCCGTGGCCTTCTGGCTCACCTGCGTGCCGGCCTGTTCCGTCTCCGCGGCGAGCTTGGCGGACTGCTCGTTGGCCTGCCGTACCGTGTCAGACGCTTCTTCGAGTGCCTTCGCGATGATCTCGTCGGACCTGGTGCGGGCGTCCGCGAGCAACGCTTCGGCCGCAGCTTCGGCGGCCTGGGTCTGCACGGGCGCCTTCGGCGTCTCGACGGCCGGCACGGGTGCGGGCTTCGCCGCCGCAGGGGCGGTGCGGCGGGGCTTGCTGTTACGGCGGCTGGCCACAGCGATCGGGTCCTTCCGGGTCAGGCGTGGCAGATGACGTGCACGCAGGAATCGCTCACCACGCCCGCCTGACCGTGTAGCCGCGGTACCGGGACCGGGCGCACACGAGCAGGGAGGCGGCGAACGCCAAGCCGAGGAAGGCAGTGCCGACCGGATCGGCGAGCAGCCAGCCGGCCGCCGCGAACGCGACAGGGATGGCCTGCGGGCAGGCGATCACGAAGGCGATACCGAGGATCCATGCGACGTAGGTCATGGCGAACCCGCCTTGTCGCGGGCTTCGGAAAGCCGGTTGGTGACAGCCGTACCGGAAGCGAGGACCGAGCAGACGCAGGCGCCGATGAGCGGTACCGCGACGTCGTACTCGGCGAGCCGGTAGCCGATACCTGCGGCGACGATGGCGGAGAGCAGGTAGCCGACGATGATGATTACGGTGGGCTTGCTCATCAGGCCGCCGCCCGCACAGCCGCGTGCAGGTCGAGGCAGTCGGCCCGCCAGTCCAGGTGCAGGGAGCACGTCATCCGCTGCCCGTCCGGTACGGCGTAGGCGTTCTCCCGGTGCAGGGCCCGCGTCAGCTCATCGCCGAACAGCTCGGCCAGCGCATCCGACACTGTGGTTGTGGCCCGCACGTGACGGCCCAGGTCCGTCGACGCCAGATCAGCATCGAAGAGATAAATCGACATCAAGATCAGAACCTTTCGGGTTGAAGCGGCAAGTGGGACGGTCAGGCGGTTGTCGTACCGGTGAGGCGGCCGACCTTGGCGACGTGCTCTTCCTGCTCCGCGATCAGGACCTGGGCTTGGCCGGAGAGGGTGGAGCGGCTGTACTCGCCGCGGTAGTTGCGGCCGTAGTCGTAGGTCGAGGCGATCGGCCAGTCCGTGCCCTCCGGGTATCCGGCGATCTTGAGGGCTTCGTCGTCGGCGTAGCCGTACTCGTGGCGGTGCTTGTCGTGGACCTCGGCGATCTGTTGGGCGCGGTCGTCGAACGTCTTGGCCTGCCCGTACTGCTTGTAGAGGTCGCCAGCGTTCTTGACGGTGGCCTTCAGGTCCGTGATGTGGGCGGCGTTGCGCCACTCGATGCGGGCCTCGCGGTAGACCTCGCTCAGGAAGTAGCGGGCCTTCTCACGCAGCTCGTACTCGGCATCGTCGGCGACGGGGCGGCCAGCCTTCTCGTCCCAGTGCTGGCGAGCCAGCTTCGGGTCGTCACAGATGCTCTTGTAGTCAGGCTCCACCGGCTCGGTCTCCCGGCCGGTGAAGGGCTTGAAGGTGTAGCTGTTGCCCCAGCCGGACGGGCGAGGCTCCACCTTGGCCAGGTGCGCGGGCAGGTAGGGGGCCAGCCGGACGGTGAAAATCTCGTTCAGCTCGTCGGCGGTGACCTTGAAGCTGTATCCCAGCATGTGATCTCTCCTCATCAGAGGCGGTCAATGAAACGGGCCAATCCGGCCCGCTCGGTGGTGCTGGACGGTCGGGGAGCTGCCGGTGCCAGGGGATGTCACCGGCAGCCGCCCGAACAGCCAGAACGGGGGGGGGAGCCGCGGCGGCGGGGACCGGGGGACGGACCGCCGCCGCGGCAGAACAGGGGCTAGCGGCGCCGGGCCGCCTCATCACCGATGTCGTGCACGTTGATTCCCAGCGCCTGCGCCATCGAGTCGCCAGTCGGCGTGACAGCTTCCGCGAGCGCCATCCACAGTCGGTCGGGACTGTCGGTCTCACAGTCGATGATCGTGACCTGCCAGGAGTCCGTGACCTGAGCCATGGCTCGCGAACCGACGCCCCGCCACAAGAACTTGAGATCACGCAGCGACTGCTCGCGACCGAACGACGTCATCGCCTCGCCGTCACGGAAAGTCACCGGCACCGCATGCGACCACAAACCCTGCCGCGGATTGAACAACATCACCATCAGACCGGCAGGCTCACAAGCCCGGCGGATCCGGGACAGCAGCTGCTCGTCAGCGACCAGACCGCACACGGCCGCACGCTGCTGCCACCGAGCCCCATCGAAACCGACCCCGTCACCGGCAGGCTGCGAGGCGTCCGTCACGAACCCAGCCCGATTCGCCGCAGCCAAGACAGGGATCAGATCCGCCGTCTCGTCGTCAGGGCCATAACCGGGGGCATAGCCGGGCCACACCAGCAGGTCGCCCTCCAACCAGCGGGCCATCAGCTCGCCCAGTTCAGGCAGCGACTGCGCGGCAGCCCACAGGCGACGATCGGCACGGATCTTGCGGTAGCGGGCGAACATCACGACACCCCCCGCACGATCACCAGGAAGCTGTCCGACGCAAGATCCATAACGACCACCGCGTGGACACCCTTCATACGGCGGGCGCGGGCGAAGTCCTCCGCCGGCCACGAACCACGCGGGCCACCAGCAGGGAAACGCCCCAAGACCCGGTAGTCGACCGTCGCGGTACTCACGACGACACCCCGACCAGATGCAGCATCCCGGCCTCAGCCAGCGCCCTACGGGACTCCCGCATCACATCCTGCGCAGCGAACAGCGCATCGAACTCCGCCTTCGACAGATCACGGGCATCCATCAGACGGGAAAGCTCCACGGTTCGAGCCGACGCCGCCTCGAAGCGGGACAGCGCCTCGGCCACCACGGCCGGAGCAAGAGCACGCTCCAGACGAGACAGTGCAGCAACCGCAGACGGCGGAAGCGGGGCAGTGGAGAGGTCGGACGGGAGCGGAATGCGGGTTGCCGTGGCCATCACGACCTCCCCGCGTTGGAGGCCTGCAAGCGGGCGCGGTACTGGGCGCGGATCTCGACGAGGCGACGGTGCGTCTCGCGCATCCGCTCCAGCCGGGCGGCGAAGGTGTTGATGAGGGTTTCGTAGCCGTCGGGGTCGAGGCCGTCGATGTAGTGGTCGTCGACCAGTTCGACCACGGCGAACGGCAGCCGCTCGGCGATCGTCGGCGACCACGGTTCGACCTTGATGACGGTCGACAGGACGCGGAACTCCTCCGGCCGCCCGTTCTCGTTGACCGGGAGCGTCAGGGACTCGTCCCAGAGCCAGCACCAGATGTCTTCGGGGAAGACGGGGCGGCTCACGTCCGAGTCGTGATTGACGGTGCAGCCGGTCATGCACGTGTACTGCACAGACTCACCCGTGCGACGGTCGACGAACGACCACGAACGGGGGCTGGCCAGCGAAGTGGCGGGGGTCGGGATGGGATGCGCAGGCGCACCCATAGAATGAGCGGTAGCCATCAGGGTCTCCTCTGTAGAACCTGTGGTCAGGGCCGGTGCGTGCGCGATGTAGGAGTCGCAAGCGTCCGGCCCGTTTTCTTTTGTGTTTCCGTCGCTCGCGGACTGGGTCCGGTAGGAGTGAGCAACGAAGATCGCTTCAAGCTGGAACTAGAAACAGCTCGATGTGAAGGACAGTAGAGGCCCGCCGCGGCGGCGTCAACCCAACTCGCTTTATCGAACGGGTTCTTGAGGACTACCTGGTAGCCCTCTACGCTCACTGCATGACCGCATCCCTCGACAAGGCTCTCGCGCCTCTTGCAGATCACGTCCGGGCCATCGACGACTACCCGGGGCGGTTCGAGGCGATCGAAGCGGCCGAGCGGCAGTTCCGGGCGCTTAAACGGGCTCTGCTGCAGGAGACAGCCCTGGGGCTGAGGGCTGAGGGGAAGAAGTGGAAGGAAGTCGGAGCGATCATGGGGGGCGTCTCGTTCCAACGCGCCTTCCAGATCGCCCACGGGGAGTGATTGGCAGGTCATGGAAGCGAGTCAACGCCCTGCTCGACACGCAAACCATGAAGCGACCACGCAGCCACATGCAGTGATCATGCAGCGCACATGCAGGCCTCATGCAGGTACGCCATAAAGAGCCCGCACGGAACCAGGCGGGGAGCCAATAGTGGATATCACCGAGTGGACCGGACGGCACGCGTGCTGGCTACAGGACGCGTTCGAGGACACCCAGGAGGAGTTCGCCGCGCGTCTCGGCGTCTCCGTGCGCAGCGTCGCCTCCTGGCACAAGTCGCCTGACATGGTTCCGAAGCTGGAGACGCGGCGAATCCTGAACACGGCATACGAGAGGGCAGGTGATGCGGTGCGCCGGCGGTTCATCCACTACACGCGCGCCCACGTCGAACGCATACAGGCTCAGGCGCTGCGCGTAGCGATCGCCGTGGTCCGGCGGGGCGACGAAGTGCTCCTGGTATGCAGGCAGGACGGGGATGACATCACGTGGCAGTTCCCGGCCGGCATCGTCAAGCCCGGCGGCTCAGCGGCGAAGGTCGCGGTCCGCGAGACGCTCGACGAGACCGGCATCCACTGCACAGTCCGCGAGCACCTGGGAGAACGCCTACACCCGATCACCCGGGCCATCTGCAACTACTACATCTGCGACTGGCTGCACGGTGAGGCGATGAACGGGGACGAGTTCGAGAACGCCGCCGTGGCCTGGGCTCCGATAAAGGATCTGCCCCGGTACATCCCGACGGAGCGCATCTACCCGCCCGTCCTGAACGCCCTGGAGGCGACCGTATGAGCGAGACCACCACCGAAAAGCCGGCCATCTCCGCCGCGATCATCGTTTCCGGCGGAAAGGTGCTGATGGTGCGCCGCGCCGTGAAGGAGGGCGAGCTGATGTGGCAGTTCCCCGCGGGTGCCATCGAAGAAGGTGAGACCGCAGAGCAGGCCGCCGTCCGCGAAACACAGGAAGAGGCGGGCCTCATCGTCGAGGCGATCAAGCTTCTCGGCGAGCGGGTACACCCGAAGACGGGACGGCTCATGTCGTACACCGCCTGCGAAGTCATCTCGGGCGAGGCCCGGGTCGCCGACGACGAAGAACTCGACGCGGTCGCCTGGGTAGCCCACGATGAGATCAGCCAGTACGTGCCCTACGGGCTCTTCGAGCCTGTGCAGGAGTACCTCAACGGCGCGCTGCCGAGGGAGGCGTGAGTCTTGCCAGCAAGGCATCGGCCATGCTGCCGTTTGACCACACACGACGATGCCCCCGCCCAGACGGGCGGGGGCATCGTGCTGTCTATGCGCCCACGCTTGGCCGCTCTGTCTTGCCGTCTCCTCCGGGCTGGTCGTCGGCTTGGGCTTGGTCGTCGATGGTGATGCGGACGGGTGTTCCGTGGCCGTTGGTGCGGGGCCTGTCGATGATGGCCTGCACTGCCTTTGTGATCTTGTCTTGGATGTGTCCGGCGATCGCCTGGGTGACGGGGCTGTCGGTGTCGCGGGTGACGTGGGCGAGGCTGATGATCGCGGCGACGAGGCTGGGGCCGGAGAGCCTGACTGCGACGAAGCCGTCGTCGTCGTTGACGGCGCCAGGGATGTGGAAGTGTTCGGCTTTCCCGGCGACCTGGACGAGGAACGCCCAGGTGTCGCGGTGGGCTTCGAGGGTGGCGTGGGCGACGCCGGCGGCGGCTGTCAGGATCGCGTTGTCTGGCATGTCGGGGTCGTAGCTGGTGGGCTCGGTGAAGTCGACGACGCGCTCGTCATCTGCCCGGTCTGCGGGTTCCGGGGGCGGCTTCAATGCCTTCTCGTCGCTGACCTGCGGGGCTGGCGGCGTCTGCTCGGCGCGGGCCTTGAGCTGGTTATCGAGTCCGTTGACGCCGCCGCGGATGGCGAGGAGTTCGGTGTGGATTCGGGTGAGTGGGTCGCCGATCGTGTCGCGGGTGCGCTCTAGCCCGTCGCGGATCACGGCCCGGTTCTCGGTGAGGCCGGTGTTGATGGCGGCGGTGGCGTCTTGGCGGATCTGGTCGATGGCGTGCTGCTGGTCGGCAACCTGCTGTTTGACTGCGCTCAGGTCGGTGCCGATCTGGCTGAGCTGGCCGAGTAGCTGGCGGAGTAGATCGCCGTTGTCGTTGCCGAAGATCGCCATGGGCCCCCCTGTGGTCGTCGACTGACGTGGCCAGAGTGGGGCCCGACTGAAAGGGCGGCAAGCGCGTGAACCGGCCAACGGGGGCGCATGACCGGCGCACGTGTCGGGCTTTACTGCCGTTCACCGTCTGCGGAGCCGAATTACCAAGCTACGTGGCACTTCAGTCTTCCGTCGGTCCGGAACTGCCATGTGGCGTGTCCTAGCCGACGGGGGTGTCACCGTGATGCTGGGAAGCAGAGAGCGGGGAGATGCAGTCATCTTCCGGCCGGTTTTCCGCAGTCTTCGCGTCGGCCGCGCAACAGGAGGGCGCGCGCCAGACCCTACCGTCTCGGGCAATTCAGGCGTGGCGCTGGTGGGCGGCCTGTCGGCGGCCGTCTGGTTCATGCCGGTAGTGCCGGGGTGCGGCCGTAGCGTCTGGCCCGTCGACTTCCGGTCACTTCTTCGGTTGCCGTCCGTCCGTTTCGCCCGTTGCTGAAGACTGTCTGGGAGGGCTCGCGATGACTGCAACCGAGTTACACTCACCGCATTTTCGCTGGCTGCGGTGCTGTCGTGGACCTACGCCTGGGCGTGGTAAAAGGGCCTGGCGCACGGTTCTCGGTGCACGGGCTCCGGCCGGATGGTTGACATTGGTACGAGGCCGGTCAGTGCCCACCCATCTGCGCCGGATGCTGCGGGTCGCCTATGTTCTGGGTCCGCCCGGCCGCCATCTGCATGATCTCCCCTTACCTCCACTCTAGCGTTCATGCATGTACGTTGACCTGCGGAAACTCTTTCTGATTGGGCTGCGTGGGGCGCGTCTTGTGGCCTATGGTCTTGACCCGGGGCCGGTTTCAGCTTGGGCGTGTCGACCACGTCACGGAGCAGACCAGCCACCCGATAACGGAAAGGCAACAGTGGATCTTGCGAATCGTCCGTAGGCAGGAGAGGGCGAGCCGCAAACACCGGAAAACTCCTACCAACGCGAAACGGCCGAGCGAAAGCCCGGCCGCCGCGAACAGCGAGTCATCACCTCGCTGATCAGTAAGTCCGTCCCGTCAAGAAAGGACTCATCGCGATGAGCGTACCAACAGTGGCCACGGTTTTACCCGTCGAGGGACACCCCCCGGTGGCAGAACCCCGCCTTCGCCCTGCGCTGGTGAACGGTCACCGCGTGCACGTCCAGTGCCCGCCGTGGTGCACGGAAGATCACATCGCGGAGAGCGTCAGGCATCTGGAGGATCTGGAGCATGCGGGTGAGGTCACGGATCTGGCGATCCCTGGCGGTCCTGGCTACCGCTTGTTGGCGCACGCTCGTCTGGGCTCGGATCCGTTCGCGGAGGCCGAGTCGGAGCGAGCCACCTACGTGCTGGTCGATGACCAATCGGTGCCGTTTGTGATGTCTCCGGCGGAGGCGGAGGTCTTCGCGGACCGGCTTGAGGCGTTCGCGGGGCAGGTGCGGGCGTTGGCTCGTGTCGCCGCCGGCCCTGCTGCCTAGCCGTCGTCGGCGCCCTGCCCGGTGTAGGTGGGGCGTCGTGATGAGCCTTTGCGCTACTTGCACTCGGCAGGGTCTAGGTCGGGCTCCAGGTACTGGAAGGCGGCCTTGCGGTCCGCCCGGAGGGCTTCAAGGGCTTCGCGGTGCCCTCTCGCCTTCTCAAAGAAGGCGATCGCCGGGTGAATCGTGATGGGGCTCCTCCGGTTGGAGCGCCAGGCAATGTTGGCTACGTCGAGCTCGGCGATGGCGCGGTGAAGTGTGGAGGTGGAGATCGCCAGACGGTCTGCGAGCCGTTCCATTTTCCGCTCACCTCGGAGGTAGGACTTGTCGCAGAGTTCGTCGAAGAGGTGGCGTGCTCGAGCGCTGAGACCCTGCAGGGCGGGCGTCGCCTGGGGGTGTACTCGCTTAATCGCCGTGTGCCGAGGGCACTGCTCGTTTGGCCCGTCTACGAAGTGCTGGCAGTGCGAGTGGTGGTCCACGAAGGCGTTGCAGAGGTGCTGTTGCCAGTACTGGAGTTCCTCTAGGGCCTCGCGGGGGATGGGTAGGTGCCTCTTCCGCCGGTCGAGCACCTCGACCAGTGCATCGAGTGCCGTGGGAGTGAGTATCACGGCCATGCGGCCGTCGTCGTAGCAGGCTCGGAAGTAGATTCCTGCATCGAGGGCTGCTGCGAGGGGCGGGTATTCTGCGTCTTCGGGTGTGGCGTCTGAGGTGGCTTCGGTCACGGGCTAGGGATAGCGGGCTCACCTGCCAGCTGTCCGTGATGACACGCTGACCCATGACAGTTCCACTCAATTTGGGACTTCTGCGTCTCAGGCGTTGCCGGCCTCGCCATTCTCTTCGTTGTCGACGAGCGTCCCGACTTCGCCCGTCCCGCCGCATTCCCCGCAGGCGACGACGGTCTCCTGCCCGTCGGCGTCCCGCACGGTGATGGTGCCGCCGGTGCAGTTGCAGCAGGCTGGCACGTGTTCCTCCAGGAGCCGCTTGCTGAGGTTGATCAGCCGCGTGTAGCGGTGGTCTTGTTCGAGGGCGGGCAGGTACTCCTTGTCGACCCAGGCCATGGCGCCTCCTTTGCGTCACGGCCAGGGTCCTCCCGTGTGCTGTGGTGACGCAACGCTCGGGCCCGCGGCCTTGAATGGCAGACACCGTTGCGCTGCCACGCATACTTGGATCTTGTGTAGACGGCTGGCTGCACTGCCCTGATTAGAACCCATTTCGTCCAGACGTTCGTTCGATTCGTCAGGCACAGTCCAGAGATTCACCCTGCCTCTTCAGTGACCGCAGCGGGCCCGATAGCCTGGGCCATCTGGGGGAAGTGCCGTCCCGCCCGTGAGCCCGCGAGTCACGCTAGCCAGCGCCTCGCTTACGGTCAGAGAAGGCACAGAGGGGACAAGATCATGGCATGCGTGCAGGACGTGGCGGCGTACATACTGGCGAAAGACGCGCCGATGTCCGCCATGAAGCTGCAAAAGCTCTGCTATTTCGCTTACGGCTACCACCTGGCCTGGGAGGACCGGCAGCTGTTTCCCGAACGCTTCGAGGCGTGGGCCAATGGGCCGGTGGTCTACGAACTGTATGACCAACACCGCGGCCAGTTCCGGCTGGACCGCGGCGACATCCCTGGAGATCCGACAGCCCTCGACGACGACGAACGCGAGTCGGTGAACATCGTGCTCGAGAACTTCCGTGCATACAGCGCGCAAGAGCTGTCGGCCATGTCGCACCAGCCCGGCCCCTGGCTTGATGCCCGGGAGCGCGCCGGCGTCAGGGACCTGCAGCGTTCCAACGAGGAACTGCGCGATGAAGAGATCGCCGACTTCTTCGGCGCACTGGTGGGCCGCGAGGACTGAGTGGGCAAAGGGGGGAAGGCCAAGAAGAAGCTCGCTCTGCCCAGTGCCGGCCTGTCGGTAGGGAAGCGGACTGGTGATCCTTCGGCGCTGCTGCCTGGGGCGGGCACGTCGAACGAGCGTCTCTGCTGGCGGTTCACGCACGTCGATCACGACGGTCGGTGGGGCTTCGACGAGATGGAGCCGACCGTCTTGTGCGAGGTTCTGCGGAAGCTGGCCGACTGTGAGTCGATGACGGTGCAGGAGTTACGGAACACGCGGCGCCTGTTCAAGGAGTACGACTTGCCGGGCAATCTCTGCCGGGAGGCGCTGGACAGGTTGACCGAGATGCGCCGCGACGACATGACATCGATCCAGCGTCTGGAGTTAACGGGCCTGCAAAGGCTCTACGGGTTCCTGGACGGGAACGTCTTCCACGTTGTGTGGTGGGATCCCCGGCACGAGGTGTACCCGTCCAAGTTGCGAAACACGTAACCCTGCCTCACGGCTCTAGAAGTGCTGCGAGGCAGGGTCAGGCGTCGCGGCTTGGGTCACGGCGCGCCCCTGGAGTGCACGCTGAGGTGCACTCCGTCGGCGTGATCCCGCAGGTACGTTTCGCGGGCCTCGGTGCCGTCGAACAGCTGGATTGCCCAGGCGATGGCGTGCAGGTAGCCGGAGGCCAGGGCGGACTGGGCGATGCGGACCTCGTCGACGGTGGCAGCCTCGGAGGCGGCCAGCATCCGCGCCCGGTCAGCCTCGAGCCGGGTGAGGAGTTTCCGGTAGGCGTCGGGCCGATCACCGTGCAGCAGGTCGTCGGCGGCCGTCGGGTCGGGGCAGCCGAGGCGACGACAGGTGACGTGCCCGCCGGCGAGCATCAGCGACTCACCGCGGCAGGCGGGGCAGCGGCCAGCAACTGAGGGCATCGAGTCGATGCTGGCCTTCGAGTCGGTCAGGGCGGTGATCATGCGGCGTCTCCGTGGGCGGGTTCGTGGATGTCGGCTTGGGTGAGGTCGCCGTGGCGGAGGGCGAGGGCGACTGCTTGGGCTCGGTCGTGGGCGCCGAGGGTGCGGTAGATCTCGGCGAGGTGCCGGTCGACGGTGGGTTTGCTGATGCCGAGCCGGCGGCCGATGTGCGCACTCGTGTTGCCGTTGGCGACGAGGGCGAGGACTTGCCGCTGGCGGGCTGTGAGGGCTCGTTTCACGGCTGTCTCCCGGGCTTGGCGGGGAGTCGGCCTTCGCGGGCGGCTTTCTCGCGGAGTGCTTCCTCGATGACGAGGGCGGGAATCATGCCGGGGAAGCAGCGGGCGAGGAGCTCCCCGGCTGCGGCGTTGACGTATTTGCGGGCCTGCGGACGGCGGGCAGGCTTCACGCTGTCGGCGGCGGGACGCGGGGCGGTCACGGCTGCTCCCCGGCCAGCTCATAGTCCCGGGCGAAGTCGGCTGCTCGCACGACGGCGTACTTGCCTCGGCACCGGATGACCCAGTCGCCTGGTTCGAGCGGCACCCAGTCCCCGCGGGCGTCATCCAGGAGCCTGGCGGTGGCGTCGATGTCGCGGTCCTCGATCTCCTCCCTGTCGCCGATGATCGAGAACCGGAATGCGGCGAACTTGCGCAGCTCGGCTTCGTTGTCGCCCGTCCACTGCACGGCCAGGACCGGGGTGGGGCGGCGTCGGTATCGGGTGCTCACGTGCGTGCTCCTTGCGGTGAGGGTGGGCGGCGGCCGTGACCGCCACCCACCGGGGGTTCAGGCGGTGCGTGCGGGTTTCGTTGCGGGCCAAGACCAGCCCGTGCGCGCCCGGTGCTTCCCGTCGTGCCCGGGAGGGCGGTTGCATGGCCGGGGCTGGTACGTCGAGGGCACGAGGTTGGCGGGCCCGCCGATGTGGCCGCACTCGGGATCACCCGGGTTGGCGAAGTCCTTGAACCAGTCGAGGTGCAGGAGCGTGGACGCGTCGTCGCGGTAGCAGATGTGGATCTGACAGGAGCCGCAGAACTCGCACTCGCGGCATTCATCGAGGCGCCACGGGTCGACCTGCAGCCCGAAGTGAGCGAGGTACTTTTCGTTGGCGCACGGCGTTCCGTGCCTGCCGGTCCAAGTCAGTTGATCGTCAGACATTGCGCCCCTCCTCGCCTTGCCAGCTGGCACAGTGGCTCTTGAGTTGGTGGTCGATGCGGTGGTCGGCTTCGCAGCCTTCGGGGAATCCGGGGTGCCCGTCGTAGGGGCCTTCCTCGAACGGTTCGAAGCGGACGCAGGTCTTGCAGGACCTCACGGCTGGGTTCTGCCAGCAGCGGGCGATGTGGGCGACCATCGCGGCACGCTTTGCCCTGGTGATCCGGCAGTGTGGGCACTGGTGCCGGGTCACGACGACGGGGATCGGCAAGTCGACGGTGGCCATCACGCCTCCCCCGCCCCGTCGGCCTGCTGCGCCTCGTCGTCGCGGCCCATGCAGGTGACGAGCGCCGGGTCGCGGGTCACGCGCTCGCCGATGAACTCGCAGGGCGGCCGTCCGCAGCACGAACTAATGCCGTTGGCACCAGGCAGAGGGACAGCGTGCACGGGGGTAGCTGGCTGCTCTGTCTGCTGCTGGAGCGTGTAGTTCGTGGTCCCCGGGCGGGCGTCGGGGACGTCCCCCGTGTCGGCCTGTTGCTCCTCGTCGTCGCCCTGGCAGCCCATGCCGAATCCGCTGCCGCAGGTGATTGCGTGGCCGGTGGTCGCCTCGTAGCCGCCAGGTGTCGGCCGGACCGTCTGCTGCGCCTCGTCGGTCACCCGACCGTGGTTCTTGCCGCACTTGAGGCAGGCCCAGTAGTGCTCTCCCTCGTGCTCGATCATCTGCGAGTCGTGATCACACACGGTTGTCTGCTGCGCCTCGTCGGCCATGCGGCGGAGCTCAGCCTCGGCTTGCCCGGCCCGCAGGATCTCCGTACCGAGCTGGCGGCGCACTTCGTCGATCTCCAGCTCTAGAGTGCGGATCTTCTCGCCGCGCTCCGAAACCGTTCGGCCTCGCCGCAGGCATTCTGTGCGGAGTTCGTCGTTGCGGCGCTCGCTGAAACGGAGTCGCTTCTCCAGCGGCGTCTCAGCCTCTGGCGAGGCGACCCTGTCTGTGGCCTCTGGAAGCGCGGCCAGGACGGCGAGCAGCTCGTCGATGTCGCCACGCACCAGTCGCCCCCACGGCCCACGGTCGGACTCGTCGAGTACGTCTCCGAAACCTTTCGCGTGGTTGGCAAGACGGCTGGCGATCTCCCGGAGGCGCTCACGGAGGTCGGTGTCGGCGGGCGCAGACGGCGCGGCGGCCTCGTCGAGGTCGAGGGCCGTGCGGATCTGATCTGCGATGAACTCGTTCCCGCTGACCTCGAAGGTGAGGGCCAGGCGCCGACCACGCTCGATCGCGGCGCGCAGCAGGGAAGCCTCAGTCGGGTCGTCACGAAACGGGCGGTCGGTCATTGCGGTTCTCCTTGATCGGTGCGAGAGGATGTCCGGGCTGGCCTCCGCCTGATAGCTGCAGGCGGAGGCCAGCACCAGGAATCACGGGGCGGGGATGCACAGCTCGGTGGTCTGTTTGGCTCGCTGTCCCTGAATGCGCTCTCGGTTCTCGGCGTAGTACCTGCGGCGGTACGCAGCCTTCGCGGCGAGGCAAGCCGCATCGGCGGGCTCGCCCTTCTGGCGGTGCCGCTCATATCCGGAGTAGGTGCCGCAGCGAACGGCGCGAGGGCCCTTCTTCCGCCTCCCGTCCTCCCGGGATGGTTCAAGGCCTAGGGATCTCATGAGCGCGTCATATTTGGCGGCGGCTGTCACGGGGGCGCTCCTTCGGGTCGGGTCGGGCATCACGGGGTGGGCTTGCAGGCGGGGCACACGTCGACCAGCCGGCCGTTGCGGCGGCAGCGGATCCAGCCGTCGGCCCGGCCGTCCGCCCTCACCTGCGCTGCAGTCATCGAGGTGAAGCGGGCGCGGACCGCGGCGGAGTCCGGGCAGTCCCGGTCTTCGTCGGGGCCGTCGCAGGCCACCTCTACGCCAAGGTCGTGTGCGGTCATGGGGTGCTGCCGTCGAGGTAGGCGCGGGCAGCGGCCTCAACATCCGCGAACTGGTCGGGGGTGAGGGCTCGGCCGCGTGGGCGGCGGGTTGGCGTCCATCGGGAGTCGGGGGCTTCGGCGTCAGGCATGCGGGCCTCAATTCGGCGTTTGGCGGGGCCGTGGACGGCCGTTCGGGAGACGACGGGCGCCCGGGACCTCCGGGGCGCGAGAGCGGCTCAGGCGGGCGCTGAGAGCTTCAAGCGTGAGACGGGAAGCCCTGAGAGCCCCTGAGAGGCCGCAGGAGGAATCAGGACTGACTCGGGGACGCCGAACGCCCCAGAGGCGCCCTGAGGCCGCTGTGAGCCCGCGACGGTGCACCGGTCGCCTTGACCCGAGATCCCAGCCGCGCCACCAGCCCGCGCGCCAGCGGCCACGCCACGGACCGGTCCCCCTGGACGGGAATCAACGCGCGGCATCACGCGGCCACGTCCTCGTCGGGCTGTGCACTCCACCCACAGGTCCACGTTCCACCGCAGCTGGGGCACACGTAGGTGGCCAGAACCCCGTCGGGCCCGCTGGGGACCACGCTGGCCGGGGCTATGGGGAGGCTCGTTTCGGTGAGGCAGCGATCGCAGTTGTCGAGATAGGGCTGACGGCGCATGGGCGTTTCCCTTTCGGCGAATTGATCAGGTCTGGTTCATGTCGACGAATCGGCTGTAATGCCCCTGGAAGGCGACAGTGATCGTTCCGGTGGGGCCGTTGCGGTGCTTGGCGACGATGAAGTCGGCTTCGCCGGCGCGCGGTGATTCCTTCTCGTAGGCGTCTTCGCGGTGGAGGAGGATGACGATGTCGGCGTCCTGCTCGAGCGATCCGGACTCGCGGAGGTCGGCAACCTGCGGCTTCTTGTCCTGGCGCTGTTCGGGTCCGCGGTTGAGCTGCGAGAGGGCGACGACGGGGATCTCCAGGTCCATGGCGAGCTTCTTCAGGCCGCGGCTGATCCGGCTGACTTCTTGCTGCCGGTTGTCGTTGCGGCCGGTCGACTCGCCGCTCATCAGCTGGAGGTAGTCGACGACGACCAGGCCCAGCCCCTGCTTGCGCTGGATACGGCGGCACTGGGCGCGGATCTTGGCGAGGGTGATGCCGGTGTCGGCGACGATGTGCAGCGGCGATGACTGCATGTCCTTGCCTGCGGTGGCCAGTTCCATGAGCTTGGCGTCCTCGAGGGGGCCCTTGGTCTTCATCCAGTGCAGCGGGTAACTGGCCTGCGCGGACAGGAACCGTTTCTGGAGTTCGCGGCGGCCCATCTCCAGCGAGAAGAACACGGTGGGTACGTCGTTGCGGATGGCGGCGTAGCGGGCGAAGTCCCCGGCGAGCACGGACTTTCCCATCGCCGGACGCGCCGCGATGATCACAAATTGGCCTGCCTGGAGGCCGCCGGTCAGCGCATCGAAGTCGAGGAAGCCGGTGAACAGTCCGGCCTTGGGGCCGTGCTCGCGGATGTCGATGACCTCGGCGACGGCGTCCATGATGTCGACGCCGATGGACTGGTCGGTGTCGCCCGTGTCGGTGAGGCTGGCGAGGCCTTCGAGGGTGTCGTAGGCGTCCTGGACGATCTCGTCGGGGCTTCGCTCGCGGCTGTGGACGCTGAGCGTCATGCCGTTGCCGGCGGCGAGGATCTTCCGGAGGTTGGCGTGTTCGCGGACGATCTCGGCGTGCGCGTGGGTGCTGCCGACACTGTCGTAGGCGTTGAGGAGGTCGAAGACGTAGGTCCTGCCGCCGCAGCGGGCGAGGTCGCCTGCCTTTTCGAGGCGGTCGCTGAGGGAGATCGGGTCGTGCGCTGCACCTTCGGTGTGAAGGTCGGTGAGGGTCCGGCAGATCGTCTCGTGCTGCGGCCGGTAGAAGTGTTCAGGCTCGACGATCTCGACGGCCTCGTCGATGGCGTTGCTGGAGCGGATCATGGCGCTGAGCAAGGCCCGTTCGGCGGACAGGTCGAACGGGGGCAGCTTCTCGTCATCGGCGGGCGGCTCGTCGTAGTCGTGGCTCATGCGCTCTTCCTGAAGTCGGTGCCGGTGAACGGCACGAACGTGGAGCCGCCGTCGGCGAAGCGGGACATGGTGCGGGCGCCGAGCGGCTCGAGCGTCGGCAGGTTCGTGGAGATCAGCGTGGGCAGCTGGTTCTGCCAGCGGACGTCGATCAGTTGGGCGATCGCGTCGACGGTCCACGGGTACAGCTGGGTGGCGCCGAGGTCATCGAGGGCGAGGAGCGGCACCTCGCGCCAAGTGGCGAGCTTGTCGTGGTTGACGGGCCGGTCGGCTGCGGCTTTGAAGTCGAAGTCGCTGACGAGGTAGTAGCTGCCGAACCAGCCGCGGCGGATCAGCAGTTCGCCGATCTTCCACAGGTGCCACGTCTTGCCGGTGCCGGGCTCGCCGAGGAGCAGCAGCGAGGCGTGGGAGCCGGTGAGGAAGCCGGTGATCCATCCGTCGACTTCGGGACGGACGTCGCCGGTGTACTCGAAGGCCACGGGGCGCCGGGCGAGGTAGCGGTCGAGGGTCTGGTTGCGGATCTCGGTGCGGGCCGCGGCGCGTTCGGCGTCGTAGCGGGCCCGCCGGTCGGCGGCATTGGGCATCAGAAGGGCCTCGCGTTCTTGTACTGCTCGGCGGTTGGTGTGGGTGCGCCCGCCCCGGTGGCGGGGTGGGGGCGGTTGGGCCCGCCCGGTACGGCACGCAGTACGGGGCGGCCACCGGGCGGGGCTTCGGGTTCGGGCTGGAGCGATTCCCAGCGGCCAATCCAGGCGACGACACTGTCGGGCTCGCCGCGGGACTGGGCGGCAAGAGCGGCGGAGCGGACCATGAGGTCGACGCCGAGCCGGTCGAGCTGGATGCGGATGCGCTCCCAGTCGGTGAACTTCCTGATGTCCCAGGCGACTGCTCCGAGGCCTGCTGCTGCCAGCGCAGCGGCGAGCGGCTGGAGCGCGTCGGGGAACCCGTTCGTGCGGCCTGCCTTGCTTGCAGTAGTACCTACGTAAGTAGGTACTACGGGTGGGGGCGGGGACGGGGCGCCGTTAGTAACGCCGTTACGGTTCGCGTTGACCTGCGACTCTTCGTCTGGAACAGCGCTGAGTCGTGTCGCCGTCGTGTCGCCGTCGTGTCGCCGTCGTGTCGCGCTCGTGTCGCCGTGCTGCGATTCGGCGTCCTGCGTAACGCCGTTACTGCTGCCGTTACTTGACCCGTCTGACGGCGGCGTCGGCTTGCCGTTCTTGCGCTGACGGAACCGCTCCTGCCGCTCGGCGTTCTTCTTCCGCTCGGCGAGCACCTGCTCGCGGGACGGGTTGTAGTCGAGGTAGTCGTGGATCATCCAGACATCGCCGGCGCGATCCCACAGGCCAGCAGCCTGAAGCTCTTTGGCGGTGGCCTTCAGGCCCCTGATCTTCGCGACGAGTGCAAGCTCGCGGTCGGTGACCTTCCCGTCGGTGAGGTTCTCGGCACACCAGCAGATCGCGGAAACATGCAGCCGGAAGGCGCGGTCGGACAGCAAGGCGATCTTGCGGTGCGACGGGAAGCGGTCGTCGATCCTGGCCCACGCCATCAGAAGGCCTCGTCCGTGTAGTCCGCGCAGGGGGTGACGGGGTTGTCGGGCTTGTGGCTTCCGCCGAGCGATGTCGGGATGACGTGATCCACGTTGAGCTTCACGTTGGGCGCGGTGGCGCCGCAGTAGCGGCAGGCATGGTTGTCCCGCCGGAGGATCTCGCACCGGAGGCGTTTGGAGACGGCCATTTGTCCCTCGATTTGAAAGAGCAATTTCGGCTGCGCATGGCAATTCAAGTCGGCAGCTCCGGAGCAATTCGCCCAGAGGTTCACAGTCTCGCGTACATCATAGCGGTGACCGCGCTCATGTACATCATGGTCGTGAGGTACACTCCCGACATGAGCGCGACGAAGAAGGAGAACCAGGAGAAGATCGCGGTGTTCCGCAACTCGCTCGCAGACGCGATCGAGAAGGCCCGCTACTTCGACGAGACGACCGTGCTGACGTCCCGCGGTAAGCGCGTCGCCGTCCTGGTCGGCATGGACTTCTACGAGCGCGCCCTGGAAGCGCTCGGCGAAGAGCGAGTCCTCGAGGTGGACGACATCGAGCCCCCGAAGAAGCGCGTCGTCGTGCGCCGCAAGCCGTCCTCCGACTGACCTCATACACTCCCCCTCTCTCCTCCAGGCCCCGCCGTGTGCGGGGCTTTCGTCGTGCGGTGTGCGGGTAGACTTACGGCCCTGTGCTGGCGGGTCAATCTGGGGTGTGACCTGCGGGTTTGCACACGCGGTCGGCGTGCGCAAACTTGGTGTCTCGGCCCCTCGGCCGTGCCGCGGATCTGAAGGGGGCGCACGGTTTCGGCGCGTGCTTCGACTCATGCGGCGGCCTCCGGGTCGGCGAACTGCTGCACCCACTGGCCGCGTCGTCCGCCGCGTCCGCTGCCGCGTGTCTTCTTGAGGTGCCAGGTGCGGCAGCTGGGGGCGCGGTACCAGGTGAGGTCGGTTTTGCCGCGCATGGCGGCGCGGGCGCAGGCGAGCTGGGCGACTGCCTCCGTCGGGTAGCGGAGCTTCCCGCAGGGTGGCGGGCATCGGTCGGCGCTCATGCGGCGGCCTGATACTGCGTCTCGGTGTGCCGGTCGATGTCGTCGCCGGTGATGGCTTCGACGAGGGCGCAGACGATGATCTCGGCGCAGTTCGGGGTGACGGCGTTGCCGTACTGGCGGACACGTTCACGCTTGGAGCCGAGGACGACGTACTGGTCGGCGAACGACATTGCGCGGCCGATCTCGTGAGGCTCGAGCATCCGGAAGAGGACGTCGTTGATGTCGACGTTGCCCTGGACGAGGGCGTACCGGTCGCGGGTGGACAGCGTCCCGACGGGCTCGCGCACAGTCTTGGCGGTGCCGTTGCCGTAGTAGGGGACGAGGAGGTGCTCCCAGGTGACGAGGGACTGGTGGCCGGCGGTGGTCATGGTGCGGAAGAACTCGGCGGCGGATGTGCAGTGCTCGCCACCGTCGCCTTTGCTGCCGTTGTTCCGCATGACCATCGCGGCAGGCGTGACGAGGCCGTGGTGGTTGCCGTTGGCGGACACCGTGCCGACGGGCTCGCTGATGGACCGGCCACGGAGCTGGTCACCGCCGCCACGCATGGTGACCATGAACGGGAGCCAGGCAAGTCCGGTCTCGTTGCGAGCGGTCTGGGTGCGTAGCGGATTGTGGGCGGAGGCGGGTTCCTTGCCGTCACGGCCTTCGACGGGGATGAGGAGCGGCGGTATGGCCAGGCCGTCGTTCTCCCGGGTCGTGCGGCAGGCCGTCGGGTCCAGGACGGTGGAGGGGTCATTTCGCCAGGTGCCTCCCGCGGGGACCATGAACGGCTCGTAGGCCAGGGCCTTGGTCGCCGTCGTTGTCTGGGTGGTCAGCGGTGCGTCGACGGGCCAGGTGCGCACGCCGGGGCGCCGCTCGAAGGTGTTGCCCGCGGCCTCCAGAGTGATGGGGCGGGCGAACTTGTCCAGGCCGGCCTGGATGCGGGCGAGCGTCTTGTCGGCCAGCGGCTTGGTGCGGTCCCCGATGCGCTGCCCGGGGATATCCCAATCGATCGCTGCTGCCGCAGGCAGGGTCTCCGGCTCCACGACCTGGCTGCGGCACGTGGTGTTGGGGCAGCGGTACACGTACTGCTGGCGGTAGCGGCCCATGTCCCGGCCGGGCTGCTTGAACCGCTGCACGGCCTGCACCCACGCGTCGCAGCCGGGGCACCAGGCGCGGGGGCGCAGCCATTTGTCCCAGTCCGGGGTGCGGCCCAGGCTCTGGTGCCAGTAGGCGACGTAGAGGCGGTCGCGGGACTGCGGCGCCTTGTGGACGGTACGCGGATCGGCGTGCATGGAGTTCAGGGCGATGACGCGGGTCTCGTAGCCGAGCTTGCGGATCTCGCCGATCCAGCGGTCCCACTGGTCCCAGGCGCGGACGTCGACGACGTTCTCGACCACACCGGCCTTGACCAGGCCGCCGCGCTGCTGAACACCGCCCAGGTACATGGGGACTTCCTCCATGAGCGCGCGGGAACGCTCGACTTCCTCGGACGGGCCGAACTCCTCGAACAGGTCGCCCTGCATCGAGGCGTCGAAGTCGCGCTTCTTGCCGCGCGCGTTCGACCACTGCGGGCACTCCGGGGACGCCCAGAAGATGTCGGTGACGGGCCACGACTCCACCGGGGCCTCGCGGATGTCGCCGCGGTAGTGGTCGACGGTGGGGAAGTTCGCGGCGTGCGATTCGATCGCCCGCTCCCAGTGGTTCGCCGCCCGCTCCATACGGACTCCGGGGATCGAGTGCATGCCCTGGGAGGAGCCGCCCGCGCCGCAGAACCAGTCCATGACGGTGAGCGCGTCGTTGTCGTGTCGGGGCATCAGGCGGCTTCCTTCAGGTCGTTGGTGGTGAGGCGTCCGCGGGCGCGGGTGACGGTGCGGACGTGGCAGCCGAGTTGGAGTGCGATTTCGGCGGCGCTCTTGCCGACGCGGGTGAGGCGGGCGACTTCGGTGGCGTCGATTTCTGCGGGCCGCCCGCGTTTGTCGGCGTGCGGGTCGACGTCGGGCTCGGCGGCGGGGTCGTCGAGGTTGTCCCAGGCGAGGGGTCCGTGCCAGCCGTTGGCCTGGGCTCGGTTGCGCGCTCGGACGCTGCGTCCCGGCCATTTCGACATGGCCGTGTAAGCGGCGGCGATGCGCCGGGCGAAGCTGGCGGTGACACGCTGGTGCTCGTGGCAGATGAGCTTGCCGAGGGGGGCTCGGTGTACCTGTGCTTCTGTGGCGATAGCGTTGAGCGGGTGTCCGATGGCCATGAGGGCGCGGACGCGTCGGATAGTGCCGGTTGCGTCGACGTAGGACTTGTCACTGACGTCCGCTATATGTGGCTGCGCGGCGGCGATGCGGGCTGCGATGTCGGCGCGAATGGTCGGGTATGTTCCGTTGTGCAGCGCGATGATGGTGCGTTCTGCACAGTCGGCGACGCTGGCGATCTGCCGACAGGACCAGCCGGCTTCGACAAGCTCCCGGACGTGTGCGGCGACCGGGGCGGCGTCAGTGCGCCGGAGGCCGTTGCGCTGTCGGTCGAGGCGGTAGCGACTCATGTACCGGTAGTTGGCTTGCTTGCAGACTTCCCGGCGGCAGCCGCGGAGGTAGCAGGCCCTGCTCGGAGTGTGGTCGGTGGTGGTCACAGCTCCTCCTTCCGGCTCTGCTGGATGTCGGCGATGGTCTGGTTGGCGCGGGCGAAGTCCCGGCCGATCCGGTCGAAGGCGGTCCGACCGAGGGCGATGACGGCCCAGGCGGCGAAGGCGGCGAGGAAGAGCGCGGAGGCAGCCCACATCCACATCGCCCACTGCATGGCGGTCGTGTAGGTGTCGATGACGGCGAGGGTGTCGGCGGTCATGCGGCCCTCCTGGCGGCTGCGGTGCCTTTCCAGGTGCGGACTCCGCTGTGGTGGGCGGTGGGCCGGTCGCTGCATGCCCATCCGGCGGTGCGGACGTAGCCTTCGTCCTTCAGCAGCGTCATTAGCCGGCCCCAGTGCGCCTGGGGGTTCGGCGGCGCGGGCAGGTCCGCGGTGTCGGCGATCTCGTAGCAGGTGAAGGTGCGGCCGGTCGCGGCGGCGTCGAGGAACTTGGGCCAGACTTCGGCGAGCCACGTCTCGTAGTCCTCGGCCTGCCGCTGCGTGCGGGTCTGCCGCGGGGCGGGAACGCGGCCGTCGAGGGCGGGCTGCACGGTGGCGGTCACAGTTGGTGCTCCTTCACGTGTGCGGCTTCTTCGGCGGCGTCGGCGTCGTGGCAGCGGACACACAGCCGGATCGGCGGCAGGCCTTCGATGCGGCGGGTGCACCAGCGGTCGCCCTGGTCGTCGATCTCGGCGATCAGTCGGGCGGCTTCGATGAGGTCGACGTGGCCGATGGCGTCGATGCAGTCGTGGTCGGGCTTGCGCGGGAACAGGGGCCGTGGCTGGCCGCAGCGTCCGCACTTGCCCTCGACGGGCTCGGGGGTCATGACGCGGCCTCCTCGTTTGCGAGCTCCAGGAGGACGGCGGCGTGGCAGTGGTCGGGCTGACCCGACTCCGGGAGCGGGCACCAGCACATGAGGTCCCGGCCGTGGAGCAGGGCGCGAAAGAGACGCACAGTGTCGGCCTGCTCGGGCTGGCTGATCCACGACCGGTACAGCTCGGTGGCGTACCGGCGGGCGTCCAGACCATCGGCGGGCCATGTGCCGACAACGCCGCCATTGAGTCCCCATTGGACAATGAGGCCGTGGTCGGCATAGCTGAGGCGGGCAGGGTTGCCGAAGCGGGTGGGGCGGCCGACGTAGGTGGCGCCGAGCGGGCTGGTGGCGTGATCCCCTACGCGCCAGCCTTTGGCTCGGCGACGCTGGATGCGAACTGGTGCGGTCACCACGCCACCCCCGTCTCCTGCCGGAGGACGGCGTTGACGGTCTCCTCGTCGGGGGCCCAGAATCCGAGCGCCCCCTTCACGGACACCGGTTCGGGCAAGGCGATCACGTCGGTGAGCGTCCAGTGGTAGACGCCGGGCTCGCCCCACGGGCCGCAGCAGCCGGCCGCGAAGTGAACGCTGGCGAGCGTGGCGACGGCGACGATGGCCTTGCGGCTGTCCGGCCACGAGTTGAGGGCGGCCCGGTCGGTGATGATGAAGCGGCCCATCGGGTCGTAGGCGGCCCCGGCATGGATGAGGATGCGGGCGCCGATGTGCTTTTTCGGCGGCTGCCACGACCGGTTCTCGGTCCGCTTCTCCCCGTGGGTGATCGCGTCTGCCCACGGCTGCTTGATGGTGAGTGCCTTCATGGTGTGATTCCCTTGGGAGGGAGCCGGCCGCCTATCCCGCGGCCGGCTCAGGTGTGTGCGGGCTACTGCTGGGCGAGCTCGTCCTCGGCGTCCGCCTGCGGCTCGGCGGCCAGCCAGGTGAGGAGCGGACCGGCGATGTCGCGGGCCCCTTGCGGGCGCTTGATGACCTGGCGGCTCAGCGCAGGGCAGCGGGACTTGAGGACTTCGAGGGTGTTGTCGATGTCCATGGCGACGGCCACGTCGAACTCGTACTCGATGCCCTTGCGCTGCTCAGGCCGGGTGCCGACCCGCTGCGGCTTGCCGCCCTCCAGGACCCATTCGGTGTAGGAGCGCATTGAGGCGACGACGTGGCCGGGGTAGGCGAGGATCGCGGCGACCATGTCGTTTTGCATGGGGGTGCCGTCTTTCCAGCCGGCGAACTTGTTGCCGCCGTACTTGGACTTGGCTTTCTCGACCTGGTCGAGGGTTCCGTCGGTGCCCTTCCAGAAGTGGGAGAGGCTGTCGACGAAGACGGTCGGGTATCCGGCTTGTGCGGCGGCGTCGAGGGCTCGGGCGAGGTCGCGGGGGTCGTAGCGGTCCATGGCGAGGGTGTCGAACTGGATGCCGCCGATCCCGGCGTACAGGCTGGCTGCGCCCTTCTCGGTGTCGATGACAGCGAACTTGCGGCCTTCGGACAGGCCGTGGGCGATGCCGAGGCCGGTCCAGGTCTTGCCGGAGCCGGACATGCCCTGGATGGACAGTCGGGCCTTTCGGCCTGCCTTGCTGGCGGGGGCGAACGTGAACTGCGGCGCGAGCCCGCTTTGTTCGGTGCGGGGTGCGGTGCGGACGGGCTGGCCAAGCTGTGACATGTGCTTCTCCTAGGCGTACTGGCGCTCGACCCAGGCGGGGAGCGAGATCAGTGGGGTGTCGAGGTAGCCAGGCCACTCGCCGTTCTCGCGGCAGATGGCGTAGGTGTTCAGGGCGACTTCGTTGAGGTGGCGACCGATGCCGCAGGCAGTCGAGTCGAGCTCGATCACCGAGACCAGGTACGGCGGTTCTTTCTCCTGGAAAATGAACTTGAACGGGCAGGCCAGCTCGGTGAGGCCGAACTCGAGGGCGCCGTCGCGGTAGTACTCCTGCTGCTGGTGGTAGCCGTATTCGACGACGTGGTTTGGCAGCTTCGACGGGTTGGCGGTGCGGCAGCTCTTGTAGTCGACGAGCGTGCCGTCGTGGCGCATCCAGTCGATACGGATGCGCCGCCAGACGCCGCGGTCGTCCCAGAACATCGATTGTTCGGCGACGCCGCTGCCTGGCGCGAGGAGTTCTGCGGCTTCGGGGTGCTCGCGTAGGGCCTTGGCCATGGCGTGGACTTTGTCGTGGTCGCGCGGCTTGAGGGGGATGTCCCCGGCGGCGCGAATCTCCTTGACCTGGGCCTTGACCTCGTTGGTGTTCCAGATGTCGCGTTCTACGACGACGAGCTCGGGGCCGTCCTCAAGGACCACCTTGTGGGCGGCGGTCCCGAAGTCGAACTCCTGCTTACTCGGCTGCGGGTTGTCGGCCCAGTGCTTGAATGCTGCCGGGCACTGGGTGGCGAGCTTGCGGGCGCCGGTGGAGGAGAGGCTGCCGCCGGGGATGGGGTCCGAGTGGTACAGCTCGGCGTCGATGTCGTACACGCCGGGCACCGCCTCAGCGGGCGCTTCGGTCTCGGCGGCGGCGGTCATGCGGCGGCCTCCGTGCAGGTCTCGCAGCGGCCCTGAAGGTCGAACGGGCCTGCGATGTTGCCGCACTTGCAGCCGAGCGGCGCCTGGCCGGTGGCGATGGCCTGTAGCTTGGCGAGGCCTTCCTCGTCGTAGCGGGCCAGGTGTAGAGCTTGGGACAGGGCGGGGTAGGCGTCGCGGAGGATGGCCCGGTTCTGGAAGTCGGCGGCTTCGATGGCGGCCATGAGGTGCTGGGTGAAGCTGCCGGGCTGTGCGCCGCCGCGGCGGTCGTAGCGCCACAGGACGTGGCGGGCGGTTTCCCGCGGGATGGTGGGGCTCGTGGTGCTCATGTGGCTCCGTTCGGGGTGTGCGAGGTGGCGGGCCCGCCGCCCTTCGCCGGGGGGTGGCTGGGCGGCGGCCCCTGGGGCCGCGAGCCCGGGGGCGGCTCAGCGGCGTCTATGGGGTGGCGGTCAGGCGGCGCCGGCGGCGGTCGCGATGCGGTCGTGGGCTTCGTTGAAGTCGTTCATGTCGAGGCCCATCCACGGCACGGTGTGCGCCATGCCGAGCAAGATTTCGTAGGCGCTCATGCCGTCCGATGCGGCGGCAGCCTGCTCGATGTCGGCGTCGGTGTAGGTGCCGTTGCGGGAGACGTCGCCGCGCTCGTAGCCGTGGCTGTGGACGGTGCCGCAGCCGACGTGTCCGAGCTTCGACAGCACCTCGTCCTCGTCGATCTCCTCGGTCAGGAGGTCGACTTCGGCCGTCCAGTCGCAGAGCGGGCCGATCGCTTTGGCGCCCGCCATGGCCTGCGCGCGGGTCATCGCTTCAGCGACGACGTAGCCCGAGTGGTGGCCGATGTTCCAACGGGCCGGGTTGTTCAGGTCGAGGTCGCCGGGGAGGCGGAACACGACGAGTCCGGGGGCGACCTGGATGGCGTCGCTGACCTCGTAGGCTGCGCCGTTCTTGCCGCGCATCGTGTACGGGACGGTGTCGACGGACATGCGGGGTTTCCCTTCCGTGGGATGCTGGTGGTCGATCCCCGCCCGCTAGCCCCGGGCAGGGGTTTCTGCGTTGGTGGCCGGGCTCGCTGGCCGGTGTCATCCGGCGAGCCCGGCGGTCTAGGTGGCCGGCGCGCCGGTGGTCAGCGGCTGTGTGTCGTCGACACCCCAGCTGGCCTGCCGTGTCCGGCCGGTGCCGTGCGCTTCCCACAGCGGCCGGACGTCGATGGGGCCGGGGGCCTGGTCCTCGACCGCGGTGGTGTCGCGGTGCATCGGTGGGACGGTGACAGCCTGAGCGTTGGCCTTGAAGGCGCGGAGTTCGGCGAGCTCGGCGTGTGCCGCCTCAAGGTTGGCGAGGGTGCAGGCGGCGACGATCTCCGCTTCGGCCCGCTTCTGCCCTTCGTCCCGCCATGCGTCGTACACCTGGCGGCGGTCGTCGACGAGGAGCATGAAGTAGTCGTCGGCGGCAGCCTTGAAGTTGAGCAGCTTCGTGTTGTCGGCTTGCACAGCGGCGAGGTGCTGTTCCAGCTTCGCGATCCGGTCGTCGGCCCGATGCCTGCCTGCCGCCTTCGGCCGGTGGATGAGGCTCATCACGTCTCCTTGGCGAGGTCGCGGATGCCGGGCCGCGGCTTGGCTGTGACGGCGCCGAAGGGCTGGCCGGTGCAGAAGTGGGGGCCGGCTGCGAATTCATATGCCTGCCGGTAGGCCGCTTCGTTCTCGTGCTGGGCGGCGTCGAGCCGGTCGGTGAGGCGCGCGGCTAGGTCCTTGTACGCCTGCAGCTCTGCCTGGAGTTGCGCGAGTTCGGTGCTCATGGTGTGGCCTTCCAGGTGAGGCGGTAGGAGCGGTTGTCGTCGGTGCCGCCTTGGTTGAGGAGTCGTGTCTGGCGTGCGCTGAGCGTGCGCATCACGTCTCCTGCGGGTTGAGCTCGTCGGGGATGTCGACGAAGCCGTTGAGGATCGACTGGATGAGGTCTGGGTCGGTGATCCAGCGGGGTACGCGGCGTTCGGCGAGGCCGACGGCGGCGAGGAGGCCCGGCAGGACGACCGGCGGGGCGGTGGTCGGCATGGGCGGGAGTTCGTCGAGGACCGTGGGCCGCTCGGGGAGGATTGCGGTCATGCCGCCACCGCCTTGGTGTTGTGCTGGGGGGTGCGGGCGTCGATCGCGTCGATGAGGACGGAGACGGCTCCGGCGAGATGCTCCAGGTCGAAGGGCTGCATCGGCTGGTTTGCGGCGAGCGCGCGCCGGATGGGGGCGTGCTTCTCGCGGACGAGGTCGAGGACCCCGGCCAGGCCGTCGTCGATGTCGAGGTAGTTCATGCGGCACCTCCGGGGTGCACGTCGATGTGGGTGAGGGCGATGTAGGCGCCGTGACCGTGGACCCAGACGACGGCGGTGTGGCCGCCGAGGACGGTGGCGCGGCTGCGGGTCGTCGTGTCGATGCGGGTGGCGTTCTTGTCGTCCTCGGGCCGGAAGCCGGGATAGGCGGTGACCGGGGTGCCGACCGGGTAGCGGGCATTGAACCGGGCGGCCTGGCGGTACAACTCGTTCTCCGCCTGCGCCCTGGCGATGCGATCAGCCCAGCCCGGATAGTCCTCGTCGTGGGCGCACACCTCGGGATGGGCGAGGAGCCGCTCATCGAGCCTGTAGGCGATCCGGTCCGACGGGGACTGCGAGACGGCGGCGGCCTGCCGGAGCGTGATGCACGCGGCCTCGGCCTCAACCTCGGAGGCGAGGACATCCAGTGCGGCGATCGTGCTGGCATCCCTCGTCATGACGTTGCCCCCTTGCCGGTGTTGCCGTAGAGGAACTGGAACAGCGCCTGCTGCAAGTCGACGAAGTCGAGACCGTTCTCGACCTGCGGGTAGCCGTGCCGTGCGAGCACGTCCGCGATGTCGACGGCGAGGCCGAAGCTGAAGCGAGGGTCGTCGTCCGGGACGGGCCGGATGGGGTACTGGCGGCCGGTCATGACGTGGCCTCCTCGTCGCCGCTCAGGAAGCGCCGGAGTGCGGTGTCGGCCTCGCCGGAGCGGGCGTCCTTCTTCTGGATCTGCTTCAGCAGGAAGGACCGCTGCTCCTTGAGCCGCTCGGCCGCAGCCAGCGCCTCGTCGCGTTCGGCGCGGACCGCAGCCAACTCGACGGCGAGGTCGGTCGCGATCTGATGCAGGGCCTTCTCGGTACCGCTGCCGTAGGACTTGGTGCGCTCGCCGTACTCGGCGAGTCGGATCTCGGCGGGCGTCACGGCTTCGCGCTGCGGCGACAGACGGTCGGTCATGACGCACGCTCCTCGTCGTCGAGGCTGTCCTGGCAGTTCGGGCACAGCCCGGTGATCCGCCACTCCGTCTGATAGCGGGCGGCCTCGTCGGCGTCCCAGAAGACGCGGGCCGTGCCGTCCTCGGCGACCAGCGGCTCACCGCAGCCGATCGGCGCCTTCAAGCACCGCTCCTCGGACACCGCAGTCGCCGGGAGGTCGCCGCCCGTCATGGCGGCCAGGAACGTCGGGATGTTCATCGCTCGCCACCACCGTTGGTGGCGCGACGGCGAAGCAGGAAGATCGCACGCTTCACGCCGACCGCGTACTGCCCGGTGGCATCCCCGCCCTGCCGCTCCAAGTCGGCAACCAGCTCATCAGCCGTCTCGTTGAGCACCTCGGCGCGGTAGGCGTCAAGGATCTGCTCCGGCGTCGCGTCACCGACCGTCGAGCCCTCCGAGGCGCGCAGCCCCGCCAGAATGTCGTCGCGGATGGCACTCATGACTCGCCACCGCCGTTCAGCTGGTGCGTCAGGCGGACGATGTCGGCGAGCAGCGCATACGGCACCAGCCGCGACCCGTCAGCCAGCTCCTCGTACCGGCTGAGCAGATACCGGCGTTCGAGGCGCACATCCTTCTCACGCTCGTAGCGCTCCAGCTCCTCCTCGTCCGACAACTGGGCCGCCCAGTACGTGTAGAAGAGGATGTCCAGCGACCGGGGCTTGTCGGCTTCAGGCAGCCACGACCAGGCGAGGCGGCCAATGTCCTCGACCTCGAAGCCGTCCGGCTGCGTGTCGGCGAGGTGCTCCCGGGCGGCGTCGAACATCGCCTGCCAGGCGGACGGCATCACGAGCTCACTCGTGATCTCCGTGAACACGGGGTCCGGTGTGGCGTCAGGGTTCTGAGAGAATGTGGACACGGTCCACGCTCCTGTTCTTCAGGGTTCTGAGGTGTGGATCGGAGGCCCCGGCTGCCGGTGACTCGCCAGAAACCGGCGGTTGGGGCCGCATACCGCCCTAGGCGGCGTCGGCGAGTTCAGTGGCGCGCAGGGAACGCTCCCTGTCCTGCGCTTTGGCGTTCTTGCGGCCGAACTCGTGGAGGCGCTGGCGGTCCCGGGACGACGTCATCACGCGGCGGCCCGGCTTGGACTTGAGGCCGAGCTGCTTGAGGCGGTTGCGGATGGTCTTCACCCCGCAGCCCAGGACGTAAGCCGTCTCCTGGACATTCATGAACTCCTGGTTCGGGTCATCGGGCGGTGTGGGGCGGCCGTATCGGAGGTGCTTGTCGCTGGGCACTGGCGGGCTCCTTCAGGGGGTGTGGTCTCGGGTGGGGGCCAAGAGCTCCTTGTCGTTCGCCCCCAGGGCTTGTCGCAGCCGCTGGTATCGGGCCGGTCTCATGCGGGTGCGTGTGCCGTTCTCGAGGTGACTGAGGTAGCGGCGGCTTATGCCCGCTTTCTCGGCCAGGTCGGCGACTTCGACGCCCGCCTCCATACGCAGCTCACGGACTTTGGGTCCGTTCACCGAGTAGGTGGTTGGGGGTTGGTGCATGAGTAGAAGTTAGCCCTAGGTGGCCTCGCAGTCCAGCCCTAGTTGGACTTTGTTGGCCTTTTTCTTGGCCGCTGAAGTCTGCTCGTAGGTCAGTGCAGGTCGCAGGGGTGCCACAGTTTCAGCCGTAGGTGGCCCTGGTCCTGGCTGGTCCTGGCTGGCCCTGCCAAGATGGACCCATGTCGACAGACCTCGGGCGCCTCGCTGAAGCCGTGAAGAACCGCCGGCTCGCCCTGTACCCGTCACGCCTCGCTGCGGCCCAGGCCGCAGGGATCTCCAAGGGCACCTGGCAGCGCGTCGAGGCGGGCGAGAAAGTCAGAGACACCAGTTACGTGAAGATCGACGAGGCGCTGCACTGGGCCACCGGCAGCTGCGCGGCCATCCTTGACGGCCGCAGCGCGATGCCCGTCAAAGACGTCGAGGGGGAGCCCGGCTCCGTGACGACGCTGGTGCCGCCGGAGGCGATGGACGAGCAGGCGCGGAACGTTGTGCAACTCGCGGCGATCGCCACGACGGGGTTGCCTGCCGACCAGATCCGCGAGCTCAGCAACCGCATCGTGCGGGACCTGAAGAAGATCGGCGCGATCTGAGGAAAGTTCCTCCGAAAGTCGCACAACCATTTGCTTTTTCGATTCTGTTACACATTTCCGCCATCTGTACTGGGACGTAGGTGGCCCCAAGTGGTCTCAGGCGTGGCAGGGTCGGCAGGGCAGAAACCCTTGGAGGCTCCTGCTAGCCCGATTTGGGGGAGCCATGTACGGAGATGCGGTCATAGCCGACTACGGGCCGGGATTCAGCGGTATCGCGGTCAAGGTTGACAGCAAGATCGTGTGCGTTGTCCCTCCACAACTGAACAGGCGTGTGCGGAAGTCGATGCGCCAAAATCTGCAGGAGCTCGGGGTGGACTGCGGCACCTGCCGCAACTGCCCGATTGGCAGTCCGAGCTGACGGCATCATGGTGACGCGGAGCCTTGGCGGTAGGGGTACCTGCCAGGCATCCGCGTCAGATCATGCCTAGGGGGCGAAGCCGATGTCGCGACGGAGCCAGGACGTCTACACGGAGTGGCGTGGAGGCACCTGCCGCGTGAAGTGGTGGACCGGCGAGTACCACCCCAACGGGCGCAAGAAGTTCGCCTCTCAGGGCGGATTCCTGGACGAGGAAACCGCGCTCGACCACGGCCGGGATCAGCTGTACGAGATCCGGCACGGCCTGCACATTCCAGCATCAGACAAGGCGACGCTCATGTCGCAGTGGCTCGACGACTGGTTGGCGTCACTCGACCTCGCGCACCTCTCGCTGCGCAACTACCGCTGGACGATCAACTCACATATCCGCCCCTACTTCGGGGCCAAAGCCGTCGGCGACATCGGAATCCTTGACGTCCGCGCATTCAAGACGCACATCCAGCGGGCCCTTGGAACAGAGAACAGCCGGCACAACGTCATGATGGTCCTCGGCATGGTGATGGACGATGCCGTGGCCGCGGGCCTGCGGAAGACGTCCCCTGTCGAGCGCCATCGCCGCCGGGGCCGCTTCAAGAAGCGGGCGCGCGAGCGCAAGAAGGACATGGCTATCGCCGTGGTCGACCGCCTCGCCCGCAACGCGGAGGTCGTCTTCGGCTACTCGGGGTACGTCCTGATCTGGACGATGGCCATGACGGGGATGCGACCGGGCGAGCTCTTCGGCCTGACGCGCGAGTTCTGTTACCCGAGCTGGCCTGGGGCCGACCCAAGAGCGGACCCCGACGAGGTCGACCGCTACGCGGAGGATACCGACCGGTACGGCAAGGGGGACGGTCTCCTTCCCGCGGTCCGGGCCGAGCGGCAAGTGCAGTACGAGGACGGCGTGCTCGGCTTCTACCCGCCGAAGTACGACTCGTTCCGCACTCTTGTCATCCCGCCGTTCCTGGCGGAGATGCTGGAAAGGCTTCTCGCCAGCCACACCTCGCCGTGGGTCTTCGTAGGCGTGGACGGCGGGTGCTTGGCGCAAACAGACTTCAACACCTGGTACTGGCGCCCCGTGGCGGATGGCAGCGACGAGCAGCCCAGGCGCGCCGGCGGGAAGCTGCGCCCAGCGATCCCTCCGGTGCCCTCATTTCAGGGAAAGCGCATGTACCTGATCCGGCACGGTCACAAGGCGTGGCTGGACGAGGATGGGCACTCGCGGTACGTCGTGGAGACCCGCATGGGACACGAGCTGCAGGGTGTTGAGGGCACGTACAGCAACCTGACGCCTGTCATGGAACGGCGGGTGGCGGAGATGCTGCAAGCTCGCTGGGACAACCACAGGAAGACACTGTCGCCTGACGAGGCGGTGCAGATCGAACCCAGGCCTGCGGAGGTGCGTGTGTCGACGCTGGTGCGTGACGCAATGAGTCGCGGTCTGGCCAAGCCGATGGAGATTCTGCGGGACGTGCGCGTGGTGAAACCGGAGGTGCAGTATGTGACCGTCAGGTCGGCGCTGCAGCGGGAACGGGAGCGTCTGAGGCGCACGGTGTCTGATGGGGCGTGAGAGGGTTCTTCGTTTCCCACTCGTTTCCCATTAGCGGGGTCCTCAACCGGTGAGGCCCATTTCAGAGCTCTTGGGAACCGGCATTGTTGCCCTTCTGCGCGATGTCACCGAGTCCGATGCAGCCGATCTTCACCACTGTCTCCCTACCGCTCGCCGCCGATCTGGCGTCCCGCTGTCCCCGCGCCCTGCGTCCGCACGGTCCGCGCGGGCGCCCCGGTCGCCGTTCCCGCAGCATACGGGGGTTGCGGCGGACGCCAGTCGGCGATGGAGGAGAAGCCCCGCAGAATGAGGTTCGGGCCGAGCCGCGACGCCGTGGCGACGAGGGCGTCGCGTACGGCGACGAGCGGAGGGCTCGATATGTGCGTGACCCGGGAGGCGCGCGCCGCCCGCCGGACGATTTCGGTGGTACGGGGAACACGTGCCGCGCTGTACGCGGCGAGCCCTGCCGCCAGGTCGGCGCCGGGTGCCATGTGGTGGGCCAGGACCACGCCGTCCTCGATGGCCTGGTTGCCGCCCTGGCCGAGGCTGGGCGTCATGGCGTGCGCGGCGTCTCCGACGAGGGCGACGCGGCCCCGGTGGAAGTCGGCGAGCGGCGTCGCCAGGTAGCGGACGTCGTTGCGCAGGACGGCATCCGGCTCGACGGCGGCGATCAGTTCGGGGATCGGGTCGTGCCAGTCGGCGAAACGGCGTGCCAGTTCGGCCTTCTCGCCGTCGGGCGCCTTGCCGCCCTCGGGCAGCCTCGCCGTGGCGTACGCGTACACCCGGCCGTCCTTGAGCGGCTGCGTCCCCCATACGCCGCCGCGGCCCCACGTCTCGTGCGGCGCGATGTGCCCACCAGGCGCGATGTGCCCACCGGGCGCGGGGAGCCGGTCGGGGGTGGGGGTCACGAACCGCCATGCGGTGAACCCCGCGTAGACGGGCTTCGGGTGAGCCGGGAAGAGCGTCGTACGTACGGCGGAGTTGATGCCGTCGGCGCCGATCACGAGGTCCGCCTCGATGTCGCCGTCCTCGGTCGCGACGACCGCACGGCGGCCGGCCGAGCCCTGGTCGGCGAGGCGGGCCCGCGTACCGGTGCGCAGCGTGTCCTCGGGGAGCGCGGAGACCAGCAGGTCGACGAGGGTGGCCCGGTGCAGCATCACCAGCGTTCCGCCGTACGTCCGCTCGGCCTCGGCCGCGCTGGAACGCACCAGCCAGCGGCCGTGCCGGGCGCGCATCCCGATCTGGCCCTGCCAGGCCGAGAGGTCACGGACCCGGTCGCCGAGGCCGAGGACGTCCAGAGCGCGCTGGGAGTTGGGGGCGAGTCCGATGCCGGCGCCCACGGGCTCCAGCGAGGGGGCGCGCTCGAGGACGGTGACGCGCCAGCCGGTCCTGTGCAGACCGATGGCGGCGGTGAGACCGCCGATCCCACCGCCGATCACCACCGCGTGGGGCTGCTGCTTCATGGTTGCTCCTCCTTGATACGCCGCACACGGCGGACCGGGCTCGCCACGGTCGGAACTACACCTGTAGTGAGCGATACGACGACCGTACTACACCTGTAGTCGCTCCGGGGTAGGGTTTGCGTCATGGCCGCACGAACCGCCGCGGGGTCGCCGCGCTCCGCGCTCATCGCCGACACCGCCCTCGCCCTGCTCGCCGAACGCGGCATGCGCGGACTCACCCACCGAGCCGTCGACGAGGCGGCGGGGCTGCCGCAGGGCTCGACGTCCAACCACGCCCGCACCCGGCTCGCCCTCCTGGAGGCGGCGGTGCGGCGGCAGGCCGAGCGCGAGGCCGAGGTGCTCGACCCCACGTCGCTGCCGGACCCGGCGGCGGGCCGCGAAGCCCTGGCGGCCGGCCTGGCCCTCGCCCTCCACCGCTACCTGACCGGCGGCTACCGCCCCCTCCTCGTCTCGCGCTACGAGCTGGCCCTCGAAGCCACGCGCAGACCGGAACTGCGCGCCTACTACGACACGACGGGCGCCCAGTTCCGCAGGCCTCTTGAGGCCCTGCTCAAGGCAGCGGGCTCCCCCGCCCCCGAACGCCACACGCTCTCCCTGACCGCCTGGTGCGAGGGCCTGATGTTCTCCTGCGTGGCGGGGTCGTACCACGCGACGCCCCCCACGGAGGAGGAACTACGGACAGGAGCGGCGGAACTGCTCGGGGGGATGCTGCCGGACTGACGCGAGGCGCGGCCGCGGGCCCGGGGCTGCGGGCCCGGGGCTGCGGGGGCCGCTGCAACCGCGCGACGCCAAAGCCGCAGCACCCCGTCACCTCCTCACCCCGTCACCCCCGTCACCCCGTCACCTCCTCACCCCCTCACTCCGTCCCCCCCTCACCCCGTCACCTCCTCACCCCGTCACCCCCGTCACCCCCGTCACCCATGCGAGGCATCCCCCGGCCGTTCCCGCACCAAAAAGCCGCCCCCTCCTCAAGAGTTGCGCGGGTGCATCGATCGACGACAACCGCCGCCGCGCTACTCGTCTCCGTGGCCGTGTCGGCCGCCGTCTCCGGCTGTGTCAGCGTCGAGCGGCCCAGCGGGAACGGCTCCCCGGCGGCCACCCCGCCGCCCGCGCCACCCCGTACCGGCGGGCAGAGCCGGCCCCGGGCCGAGCAGCCCCCGGCCAGGGATGCGCTGGAGCGCATGGGGCCGACCCGCCCGGGCGCTCCGCCGAGCCCGGTCGCCGTCACGCGTCCCTCGGCCCCGCCGCCCCGCCCGGCCCAGTCCACGCCCCCGCCGGTCCGCAGACCCCCCGCCGCCCGGCCGGACGCCGGAGCCACGCGTGCCGTCCCCGCCCCGTCCGCGCCCGCCGTCCCCGGTGCGGACGTGTGCGCGCTCGGTGAGACCTACGGGGGCTGGCAGCCGGGCAGCCCCCAGGCCGTCATCTGCCGCGAGGCCTACCGGCGTTGACCCGCGGCGGCATCACCTCAGACGGCATCACATCTGACGGCAGCACATCACCGGTCCGGCACGTCACTCCTCCTCGCTCCCCTCCCCCACCTCCCGCTCCAGCCTCGCCAGGGCCGCCTTGATGCCGTTTCCGTACCCGTCGTCCTCCAGGGAGCCCGCCGCGCCCCGGGCCCGGCGCAGATGGGTGCGGGCCGCCGCGGGACGGCCCAGCTTCACGTAGTCCGCGGCCAGGTTCAGGTGCAGGGAGGGGTAGAAGCCCCGCACCGCGAGCGACTGGTGGTGTGCGCTCAGCCGCTCGTCCGTCAGCTCGTCCGCCGCGGACAACGCCCGCAGGTCCCAGGCCAGTTCGGCCGAGGGGTCCTCCTGTGTGTCCGCCATGTAGTGCGCGAGCGTGCAGCGGTGCAGCGGGTCGCCGCCCTCGCCGATCTCCCCCCACAGCCCGAGGAAGCGGTCCTGAGCCTCCTCGCGGTCACCGCCGTGATGCAGCATGACCGCCTGACCGATGCGCGTCATCATCGCGTCGTCCGCCGCCTGCTCCTGCTGCTCCGTCACCGGGTCCTCCGTGGTCGTACCGCCTACGCCCCATCCCTCATGACGCTAGCGGCCACCACTGACAATCGCGGTCAGGCACGTTCGGACGAGGGCCGCTCACGCGTAGCGCTGGGCCAGCCCGGTGACGCTTCTCGCCACCTCGGCGCGGAGCTCCGGCGGCCCGAGGACCTCCGCCTCCAGGCCGAGCCGCAGGATGTCGCTCACGGCCACCGGCAGCTCCTCCACCTCCAGGTCGACCTCGGCCCAGCCGTCCGCCCCCGGCACACCCGCCCCCTCCGCGGCCCGCGTGCCCGCCGCGCCGAACATCGCGGGCAGCAGCCGGAGCCCCGTCCGGCTCACCCGCAGCCGCGCGGTGCCCCGCAGCACGCGGGCCTCCAGGCCGCTCGACGCCTCACGCCAGTACGCCGCAAGGTCGAACCCTGCGGGGCGCACGCACGGCTTCTCCACCACCGTGACCTCAAGGAACCGCGAGACCCGGTAGGTGCGGACGCGGTCGTCGACGGCCGCCGCCAGGTACCAGTTGCCCGCCTTGAGGACGAGGCCCAGCGGATGCAGCTCACGGCGGACGTCACCGCCCCACCGCCGGTAGTGCGCGCTCAGCATCCGCCGGCGCCACACGGCGTCGGCCACCACGTCGAGCAGCGGCGCCGGTTCCGCGGTGCGGAACCATGCCGCCGCGTCGAGGTGGAAACGCTCCTGGATGCGGCGCGACCGCTCCCCGAGCCCCGAGGGCAGGGCGGCCGCCAACTTCAGCTGCGCCGTGACCAGTTGCGCCCCGAGCCCGAGGTCGGCCGCGGCCCCGGGCATCCCCGCGAGGGCAAGGGAGTCGGCCTCGTCGCCGGTGAGGCCCGTGAGGCGGGTGCGGTAGCCGTCGAGGAGCCGGAAGCCGCCCGCGGGGCCCCGCTCGGCGTAGACGGGCACCCCGGAGGCGGCGAGCGCCTCGGCGTCGCGGTAGACGGTCCTGACCGAGACCTCCAGCTCCTCGGCCAGTTCGGGCGCGGTCATCCGCCCGCGGTTCTGGAGCAGCAGGAGGAGGGCGATGAGCCGGTCGGCGCGCATGCCCCCAAGTCTGCCCCCGTACCTGACAGAAGGTGTCAGGTACCCCCGGAAGAGTGCTCTTCACGGCGGCCCCGGCCACCGGAACCGGAATCCCTCACCCGAAACCGGAATCTCTCGTCCGAACCCGGAAGGAACACACCCATGCCCCAGCTCCAGCGCTCGACCGGCACCTTCACCTTCACCCACTGGGACGAGCGGCCCGTCGCCGGAGAGGACGGCGGCGTACGCATCACGCATGCCGCCGTCTCCAACGACTTCCACGGCGGCATCGAGGCGAGGTCCTCCGCGTGCCAGTACACGATCGCCTACCTCGGCGGGAGCGGCGACGGCGCCTACGTCGGCTACGAGTACATCGAGGGGACCCTCGACGGCCGCGAGGGCTCCTTCGTCATCGAGCAGCGCGGTTCGTTCGTGGCCGACGGCATCGAGTGCGCCTTCACCGTGCTGCCCAGTTCCGGCACCGGCGAACTCGCCGGGCTGAGCGGAACCGGCACGTTCACCGCGCACCACGGCGAGAAGTCCACCCCGTACGCGTTCGACTACACGCTCGGCGAGTGAGATACACGCTCGGCGAGTGAGACGTGGGCGCTCAGCCGATGTCCGGGATCCGCCAGTCGATCGGCTCGTGCCCCTGTGCGGCGACCGCCGCGTCGATCTGCGTGAAGGGGTGCGAGCCGAAGAACTTCTTCGCGGACAGCGGTGAGGGGTGCGCGCCCTTGACGACGACGTGCCGCTCCTCGTCGATGAGCGGCAGCTTCTTCTGGGCGTAGTTCCCCCAGAGCACGAAGACCGCCGGGTCGGGGCGGGCGGCCACCGCGCGGATCACCGCGTCCGTGAACTTCTCCCAGCCCTTGTTCTTGTGGGAGTTGGCCTCACCGGCGCGGACCGTGAGCACCGCGTTCAGCAGCAGGACGCCCTGCTCGGCCCACGGCATCAGATAGCCGTTGTCCGGCACGGGGTGGCCGAGCTCCTCGTTTATCTCTTTGTAGATGTTCCGCAAGGAGGGCGGGGTCTTCACACCGGGGCGCACCGAGAAGCAGAGCCCGTGTCCCTGGCCCTCGCCGTGATACGGGTCCTGGCCGAGGATCAGGACCTTCACCTGGTCGTACGGCGTGGCGTCGAGGGCGGCGAAGACCTCGTCGCGCGGAGGGTAGACGGGACCCTGCGCCCGCTCGCGCTCCACGAACTCGGTGAGCTCCTCGAAGTAGGGCTTCTGGAGCTCTTCGCCGAGGACTCCGCGCCAGGACGCGGGCAGCATGGCGATGTCGGTCACGTCAACAACCTCCGGGGTGCGATCTCTTCTGACCACTGAACCTACCGGCGACCACTGACAATCCACCTCGCCGCCCCGGCGCTCCCCCGGGCCGCTCCGGGCCCGCGCCCCGTCACCAGCTCGTCTTGCGCTCGAGCTCCCACATCATCATGATCGCCGAGGGGTCCAGGGCGCGCTCGCCGCCCGCGATCTCCTCGCTGGCCATGATGTACTGCTTGCCCTGCCAGAGCGGCAGCAGCCTGACGTCGTCGACGAGGATCTTCTGGGCCCGTTCGAAGTCGTCGGTCACGGCTCCCCTGTCGGTCTCCCTGCGTTGGCGCGGCAGGAGCTCGTCGGTGATCTCCTTGGTCACGTAGGGCGTGTTGAGCACGTTCTTGGGGCCGACGAAAGGCGCGATGAAGTTGTCCGCGTCCGGGAAGTCGGGGAACCAGCCGCGGCCGAAGACGGGGTATTCGCCCTTGCTGTAGCCCTCCTGGAACTCGGTCCAGGGGCGGCTCTTGAGCGTGATCCTGAACAGGCCGGAGGCTTCGAGCTGCCGCTTGAGCTCGGCGAACTCCTGGGCAGTGGCCGATCCGTAACGGTCGGTGGTGTACCAGAGGGTGAGCGGCACGGGCCCGTCGATGCCGGCGTCGGTGAGGATCTTCCTGGCCTTGGCCGTGCTGGGGCCCCCGTAGTCGTCGAAGAAGCCGGTGGTGTGCCCGGTGAGTCCCCTCGGCACCATCGAGTACAGGGGCTCGACGGTGTCCTTGTAGATCTTGTGGGCGATGGCAGGGCGGTCGACGAGCTGGGCGACGGCCCGTCGGACCGGCAGCTTGCGCGCCCAGGGGTCTTCGGCGTTGAACACCAGGTAGCGGATCTCGGTGCCCGTTCCCTCGACGAGTTCGACGTCCTGTTCGCCCTTGCCCTTGCCCTGCGCCGCGATGACGTCGCGGGCGTCCAGGCCGCGGAAGGTGACGTCGATCTGCTTCTTCTTCAGGGCGTCGACCATCGTGGAGGACTTCTTGAAGTAGCGGATGGTGACGCCGTCGTTCTTGACGTCGGCCGCGCCCTTGTAGTTGTCGTTCTTGACCAGCTCGGCCTTCTGACCGGGCACGTACGCCTTGAGCCCGTACGGCCCCGAACCCGTGAGCCCGTTGCCCCGGCGCAGCTTGTCGGCCGGGTACTCGCGCGGGTCGACGATCGACATGGCGGGCGTCGACAGCACGAGAGGGAACGTCGCGTCCGGCTTCGTGAGCCGGAAGACGACCGTCCGCTCGCCCTTCGTCTCGACCTTGTCGAGCGAGCCGAGCAGCCCCATGGGGCCGCCCTTGACGACTCCCTTGGCCTCAAGGGTGCGCATGCGGTCGAAGGAGTACTTCACCGCCGCCGCGTCCAGTTCGTGCCCGTCGGAGAAGGTCAGGCCCTCACGGAGCTCGCAGGTGTAGACGGTGCTCGACGCGCCGTCGAACTCACAGGACTCCGCGGCGTCCGGCTCGGGCTCGGTGGCCCCCGAGGGGAGGCTGAGCAGCGTCTGAAAAACGTTTCTGTACAGCTCCCAGGAGCTGTCCCAGGCCTTGGCCGGGTCCAGGGTGCTCGGCGCGCTCATGGTGCCGACCGTGATCACCTGTTCTCCGTCCGACCCTTCGGAGGACAGTGCCCCGCATCCCACGATCAGCGACAGCGACGTGAGCGCCGCCACGGTACCGAGGCTTCTCGTCAGCTTTACGGGGGGAACATCACTGAACACGCGCACTCTCCTCGATCGGCCTCGTCCTGGGTCGGCAGACCATATCGGCAGTGCCCCGCCACGCCAACCGGTGTGGCGTGCGGGGCACTCGATGCGCGTTTACATCACTTTTGACGGCGTAGCCAACGGTTGCGCCGCCTTTGTCAGCCGACGCCCGCATTGAGGAAGATGCCGCCATCGACCACGAGTGTCTGGCCGGTGATCCAGTCCGACTGGCTGGACGTGAGGAACGCGGCGGCGCCCCCGATGTCCTCGGGCACGCCGAGCCTGCCGAGCGGGTAGGAGGCCGCGGCCTCCGCCTCGCGGCCCTCGTAGAGCGCCTGGGCGAACTTGGTCTTGACGACGGCGGGCGCGATGGAGTTCACGCGCACCTTCGGCGCGAACTCGTGCGCGAGCTGGAGGCTGAGGTTGACCATGGCGGCCTTGCTCATTCCGTACGCCCCGATGAAGGGCGAGGCGGAGACGCCCGCGACGGAGGCGATGTTGACGATCGCGCCGCCGTTCTCGCTCTGCCAGGCCTTCCAGGTCCGCTGGGCGAAGCCGAGCGCCGAGATGACGTTGGTCTCGAACACCTTGCGCGCCACGTTCAGGTCGAGCTCGGACATCGGCCCGAAGACCGGGTTCGTGCCCGCGTTGTTGATCAGGAAGTCGACGCGGCCGAACGCCTCCATCGCGCGCTCGACGGCGACCGCCTGGTGCGCCTCGTCGTGGGCCTTGCCCGCGACCCCGATGACCCGGTCGGAGCCGAGCTTCTCGACGGCCTCCTTGAGGGCGTCCTCGTTGCGTCCGGTGATGCAGACGCGGTCGCCGCGGGCGACCAGGGCCTCGGCGATTCCGTAGCCGATGCCGCGGCTCGCGCCCGTGATGAGCGCGGCCTTCCCACTGTCCTGCACAGCCATGATCTCCGCCTTCCGGATCAGTTGAGCGGGCCGCCGGCCACGTACATGACCTGTCCGGAGACGAACCCGGCCGCGTCGCCCGTGAAGAAGGCGATGGCGTTGGCGATGTCCTCGGGGCGGCCGACGCGCTGCACCGGGATCTGGGTGGCGGCGGCCGTCTGGAACTCCTCGAAGTCCATGCCCACGCGGTCGGCGGTGGCCTTGGTCATCTCGGTGACGATGAAGCCGGGGGCGACGGAGTTGGCGGTGACGCCGAACTTGCCGAGCTCCTTGGCGAGGGTCTTGGTGAAGCCCTGGAGGCCGGCCTTTGCGGCGGCGTAGTTGACCTGGCCGCGGTTGCCGAGGGCCGAGGACGAGGAGAGGTTGACGACACGGCCGAAGCCCGCGTCCACCATGTGCTTCTGGACGGCCCGCGACATCAGGAACGCGCCGCGCAGGTGCACGTTCATGACCGTGTCCCAGTCGCCCGCGCTCATCTTGAAGAGCAGGTTGTCGCGGAGCACACCGGCGTTGTTGACGAGGATCGTCGGCGCGCCGAGCTCCTCGGCGATGCGGGCGACGGCGGCCTCGACCTGGGCCTCGTCGGACACGTCGCAGCCGACGGCGAGCGCCTTGCCACCGGCCGCGGTGATCTGCGCGACGGTGTCCTTGCAGGCGGCCTCGTCGAGGTCGATGACGGCGACGGCGCGGCCCTCGGCGGCGAGCCGGACGGCGGTCGCCGCGCCGATGCCTCGCGCTCCGCCGGTCACGATCGCGACGCGCTGCTCAGTGGTGGACATGCTGGTTCTCCTCGCCCTGGATGCGGCTCTCGGGATGCGGCTCTTGGGATGCAGCTTTGGGATACAGCCTTGGGATGCGGCCCACGGTACGCCCCCATGGTGAGCGACCGCTTAGTACCTTCAGCTGGACGAGACGCTAGAAGGCCTGGCACCGGGTGTCAACGGCTCACCGGCACACAGTGACGCGTCACCTCACCAGGAGGTCGAGGAGGCGGTCCGTCTCCGCCGCGGGATCGGCCGTCAGACCCGTGTGCACCGGGCCCGGCTGGACCACCGTGGAGCGGGGCGCGATGAGCCAGCGGAAGCGCCGCCCGGCGTCGTCGCGCTCGGCCTGGCCCGCCGCCGTGCCGCCCTCGCAGATCCGCTCGACGGCGCCGAGCGCCGCCCTGATGCCGGCCACGTCGGCCGCGGGGTCGAGCGCGAGGAGCTTGGTCTCGTCGAGGTGCGTGCGGGCGGCCACGTAGGACTTGGCGCGGCAGTAGACCACCACGCCCGCGTTGAACTGCTCGCCGCGCTCCACGCGCGGGACCACGCGCACCAGCGCGTACTCGAAGACGTCCCGATCCGTCATGTGAGGGCCCCCTTCGGCCGCGGCTCGCCGAGTGCGATCCGTTCGTGGATGGTCGCGGCGCGGGGCAGCAGGGCCGCCACGTACGCGTGGCGCACGTCGTCCGGTGTCCCGAAGCCCGGCTCGTCGGTCAGCCAGGCATCGGGCACCTCGGCGGTCACCTCGGTGAGCAGCTCCTCGGTGACGAGCGGGCCGAGCTCCGCGGCGGCCGACATCACGTCGGGCCCGTAGGGGCGGAGCACGTGGTCCGTGACGTCGTACGGCTTCGCGGACGCGGTCGCGGCGGTGCGCCAGTTGTGGTGCCAGATCATGCTCGCCCCGTGGTCGATCAGCCACAGGTCGCCGTGCCAGAGGAGCAGGTTCGGATTGCGCCAGGACCGGTCCACGTTGTTGATCAGCGCATCGAACCAGACGACACGTCCCGCCTCCGCCGCGTCCACCTGGTGGGCGAGCGGGTCGAAGCCGAGCGCGCCGGACAGGAAGTCCATGCCGAGGTTGGGGCCACCGCTCGACTTCAGCAGCTCCTGCACCTGCTGGTCGGGCTCGCCGAGGCCGATCACCGGGTCGAGCATGATCTGTGTGAGCCGCGGCATCCGCAGCCCGAGCCGGCGCGCGAGCTCACCGCAGATCACCTCGGCGACCAGCGTCTTGCGGCCCTGTCCCGCGCCGGTGAACTTCATGACGTACGTCGCGTACGCGCCATGGCCGTCGACGGCCTCGACGACGCCGGGGAGCGATCCGCCCTCGCGCAGGGGCGTGACATAGCGGACCGCGGTCACTTCGGTGAGCATCGCCCCAGATTACTGGCGGCCGGAAGCTGTTCGATCACTCGCCCCGCTGCCTACAGTGCCGCTCATGGACGCACCGGATCTTCCTCGGCAGTTCGCGCGCACGCGCCGTTTCCTCCTGGGCGTGCCCCAGGGCCTGACGCTCTCCGAGGACGGCCGCCGGCTGCTCTTCACCCGCTCCACCGCGGGCGACGACCCGGTCAGCAGGCTGTGGCTGTACGAGGACGGGGCCGAGCGCCTGCTCGTCGATCCGCTCCGTCTGGGCGCGGCGGGCCCGGTGCCGGAGGCGGAGCGCGTCCGCAGGGAACGCGCGCGGGAGGCCGCACAAGGAGTGGTGGCCTTCGCGGCCGACCGCCACGCGCGCGTGGTCGCCTTCGCGCTCGGCGGCGCCCTCTGGGTGGTGGAGCCGGACGGCAGCGCTCCGCGCCGCATCCGCACCGCAGGCCCGGCGTTCGACCCGCGCCCCTCGCCGGACGGGACCCTTATCGCGTACGTCACCGGGGGCGCCCTGCGGGTCGTCGGAGCCGATGGCACGGACGACCGGGCCCTGGCGGAACCCGAGGGCCCGGAGGTCACCTACGGGCTCGCCGACCACGTGGCCGCCGAGTCGATGGACCGCCACCGGGGCTTCTGGTGGTCCCCGGCGGGCGACGCGCTGCTCGTCGCCCGCGTCGACGCCTCCATGGTGCGGCGCTGGTGGCTCGCGGACCCGGCCAGGCCCGAGCTCCCGCCCCGCGCGGTCCGCTACCCGGCGGCGGGCACCAGCAACGCCGAGACGTCACTGCACATCCTGCGCCTGGCCGGGACCCGCACCCGGGTGCGCACCCCGGAGCGGGCCGATGAGCGGCACCCCGGCGGTACGTGGACGGACGACCGTTTCGACTACGTGCCGACGGCGGCCTGGGACGCCCATGGGCCCCTGATCACCCTCCAGACGCGCGACCAGCGTTCCGTGCACATCATGGAGGTCGACCCGGCCACGGGAGCCTCGCGGACGGTGTGCCGCGTGCGGGACGAGGCGTGGGTGCCGCTGCTGCCGGGTGCGCCGCTGCGTACCCCGTCCGGCGCCCTGGTGCGGTACGCGGCGGTCGACGGGGACACCCGCGGCCTCGCCGTGGGCGAGGCGACGACGCCCGCGGGGCTACAGGTGCACGAGGTTCTCGGCGCGGTCGGCGAGCGGGTGTTCTTCACCGCCTCGCGGGAGGCCACGGAGACCCACGTCTGGTCCTTCGACCACCTGGAAGGCCAACGGGAAGGCCGACCGGAAGGCCAACGCCAGAGCCAGGCCGAAGCGGTCTCCGTCACGCGGTTCAGCGAGGGCCCGGGCGTGCACACGGCCGTGCTCGGCGGTGACACCGTGGTCCTGGACAGCAGGACGCCCGACGGGCACACGGTGACCGTGCTGAGCGGCGGTGAGCCCGCCGGGCAGATCGACGTGCTCTGCGAGGAGCCCGTCGTCGTACCCCGCCCCCAGCACATGACGCTGGGCGAGCGGGAGCTGCGGGCTGCGCTGTACCTGCCGTCCTGGCACGAACCAGGCGCGGGAAAGCTGCCGGTTCTGCTCTGCCCGTACGGGGGCCCCGGGATGCGGCTCGTCGTCCACGCGCGCGCGTGGTGGACCGTCGTGGCCCAGTGGTTCGCGGAGCAGGGCTTCGCGGTGCTCGTCGCGGACGGGCGCGGCACCCCGGGGCGCGGCATCGCCTGGGAGAGGGCCGTGCACGGGGACCAGTTGACGCCGGCGCTCGACGACCAGGTGGACGCGCTGCACGCGGCGGCCGAGAAGTGCCCCGACCTGGACCTCGAACGCGTCGGTATCCGTGGCTGGTCGTTCGGCGGCTACCTCGCCGCGGGCGCCGTGCTGCACCGCCCCGAGGTCTTCCACGCGGCGGTCGCGGGCGCCGCGCCCACCGAACTGGAGCTGTACGACACCCACTGGAAGGAGCGCTATCTAGGTCACCCGGATGTACGACCCGAGCAGTACGAGCGCTGCTCCCTCGTCGCCCACGCGCACCGCCTGACCCGGCCGCTGATGCTGGTGCACGGCCTGGCGGACGACAACGTCTTCCCGGTGCATCTGCTGCGCTTCTCCTCGGCCCTGCTGGCCGCGGGCCGTCGGCACACGGTGCTGCCGCTGTCCGGCGCGAGCCACATGGTGTCGGACGAGGCGCAGGCGAACCTGCTGCGGATGGAACTCGGCTTTCTGCGGGCGTCCCTGGGAACTTCCTGACGGTTTGAACGCCTGGCCGCGCGGGGCCGTACCACCGGGCATGACGACTTACGAGGAAGCCTTCTCCGGACCCGGCCGCCGCACCGTCGTGGCCACGATCGGCGCGGCGGGCCTGGCCGCCGCGCTCACCGCGTGCGGCGGCGGTGACGACGCCAAGGACTCGGCCGAGCCCGCGGGGGCGCAGACCGAGGATGGTGGCGCCGCCGGGACCGTGCTGGCCAGGACGTCGGAGATCCCGGTGGGCGGCGGCAAGATCTTCAAGGACGAGGGGGTGGTGGTCACCCAGCCCACGAAGGGCGAGTTCAAGGCCTTCTCCAACCGCTGCACCCATAAGCAGTGCCCGGTGACCAGCGTCGAGGGCGGCACCATCAACTGCCCCTGCCACGGCAGCAAGTTCGACATCGCCGACGGCAGCGTCAAGCAGAACCCCGCGCCCCAGCCGCTGCCCGCGGCAAAGATCTCCGTGGACGGCGACTCGGTCAGGCTCGCCTGACGGTTCTCACCCGCTCCCGGACCGCTTCCAGGCGTCGAGCACGTCCGCCGTGGTGGTGACCGTGGCGACCAGGGCGAGGGTGTTGCGGACCATCGCCGCTGTGTAGTCGGCAGGGACGCCCGCGATGGCGTCGGCGGGCACGACGGCGGTGTAGCCGAGGTTGACGGCATCGAACACCGCGTTGGGGATCGCGACGTTGGCCGAGACCCCGGTGATCAGGAGAGTGCGACAGCCGAGGTTGCGCAGCAGCGGGCCGACGTCGGTGCCCGCGAGCGGGGAGAGGCCGTGCAGGCGGCGTACGACCAGGTCCTCGTCGGCCACCTCGATCGGCGGCGCGATCCGCACGGCCGCCGTGCCCGAGAGCTGCTGGACGGGCAGCCGGCCCGCGGCCCGGAAGATCCTGGCGTTGTGGTTGGCGCCGCGCCCGTCGGGGCGCCGCTCGGCCACGGCGTGCAGGACCTGGACGCCGCTGCCGTGCGCGGCGGCCACCAGCCGCGCCACGTTGTCCAGCGCCCCCGACGCCCTGGCCTCTTCGGCGAGTTCGGGCAGTGCGCTCTCGGTGCCCACGACGCCCTGCTGGCACTCGACGGTCAGCAGGGCCGTGCTCGCCGGGTCGAGGATCGCGCTGAGCTGTCCGTACGACGGCATGGGTCCCCCTGTGACGGTGGGCCGGGGTGCCGGGGTTCCGACAGGACGGTCGCCCGCGTGCGGCTCCCGGAATCCGCGCGAGGCTAACGGGCATTGCGTGACGAGGGAAGAGGCTCCATCATCCCTTTCTGACACCGAGTCAGCCACTTGGGAGGGCACATGGCCGCCACGCAGCGTCGGGGCCGCAGGATCATGATGACGCCGGACGAGCTCGACGCGTTCCTCGCCGCGGAGCGCACCTGCCGCGTGGCGACGGTCTCGGCCGACGGCGCCCCGCACGTCAGCACGCTCTGGTTCGCCTGGGACGGCGCATCCCTGTGGCTGTACTCGGTCACTCGCAGCAAGCGCTGGGCCGACCTGCGCAAGGACCAGCGCGTCGCCGTGGTGGTGGACACCGGCGAGGAGTACGGGGAGCTGCGCGGCGTCGAGCTGTCCGGAACCGTGGAGTTCGTCGGGGAGGCACCCCGCACGGGTGAGCCCTGCCCCGAGCTGGCCGTCCCCGAGAAGCTGTTCGCGCGCAAGCTGTTCGGCATGGACGAGATGCCGCATGACGGCCGCCACGCGTGGCTCCGCCTCACGCCGGACACGATCGCTTCCTGGGACTTCCGCAAGCTGGCGGCACTTTAGCGACTCCCGTGCATCGCGAAGGCCGCCTCGCCCCACGGGGACCGCCGCGCCTCGCGAAGGCCGCCCCGCAGCCGCCGCCCCGCTCGCCCCGCAGCAGCTACCCCGCCCCTACCGAAGCCCCGCCCCCGCCACTCGCAGTGCCTCCGCGGCTGCTCTGATCGACGGGCGGCGGGACGCGTCCGTCCGCCAGACCACATACACATGGCGCCGCACCCGGTGCCGCACCGGGACCATCCGCACCCCGGCCGGCATCGGGTCGCGGCCCAGCTGCGGGGCCACGCAGACGCCGAGGCCCGCCGCGACCAGGGCGAGCTGCGTGTGATGCTCCTCCGCGCGGTGCGCGATGCGCGGCTCGATGCCCTTGCCGCGCAGGGTGAACATCAGCCACTCGTGGCAGAACTCGCCCTCGGCCCAGGTGATCCACTCGTCGTCCGCGAGCTCCTCCAGATCGATCTCGGTCCGGTCGGCGAGAGGGTGCGCGACCGGCATCGCGACGTCGGCGGGGTCGTCGAGCAGGGGCGCCTTCTCAAGACCTTCCGGTATCGGCAGGGGTTTGTTGTACCAGTCGAGGACGACCGCCATGTCGCTGTCGCCGCGCACCACGGCGGCGACCGCGGGCGTCGGCTCCATCTCGTGACAGCTCACCCGCAGCCCCGGATGCTCGGCGCGCAGCGCGGCGAGCGTGGCGGGCAGCAGGCCCCGCATGGCCGTGGGGAACGCGGATATCCGCAGTTCGCCGACCGCCTTGCCGCGCTGCTCCTCCAGGTCGGCCTGGGCCAGCTCGACCTGCGAGAGGATCCGCGCGGCGTGCTCGGCGAGCAGCCGCCCCGCGTCGGTGAGCCGCACCCCCCGGCCGTTCTTGGCGAGGAGCTGCTGGCCCACCTCGCGCTCCAGCTTGGTCATCTGCTGCGAGACGGCGGACGTCGTGACGTGCAGCCCGGACGCCGCGCCGCTGACCGAGCCGTGCCGGGCGAGGGCGTCCAGCGTGCGCAGCCGCTCCAGATTCAGCATGGGCTTCCTCAACTCCCCCCGTAAGACATGTAAGCAATGCTACGCGATACTCCGCAAAAAATCTCGCTTGTGCTACGAGAATGTGGAGACGCATCGTGGAGCGCATGAGCACCCCGACCCCGCCCGCAGGGACGGCCACCGCGCCAGAGCCGCCCATGAAGCCACCCGCCGAGCCGCCCACCACCGGGGCGGCCGCGCCCGCACGCCCGGCCGTCGACTGGCGCATCCGGTTCGGGATCCTCTCGCTGATCTGGGGCTTCAGCTTCCTGCTGATCAAGGTGGGCACAGAGGCGTACGCCCCGTTCCAGGTCACCCTGGGCAGGCTCGTGTTCGGCACCGCCGTCGTGGCCGCCGTGCTCGTCGTCAAGCGGGAGCGGCTCCCGCGCGGTACGCGGACGTGGCTGCACCTTGCGGTGGCCGCCCTGCTGCTCAACGCCCTGCCGTTCTCCCTTTTCGCGTACGCGGAGTTGACCGTTCCGTCGACGCTCGCGGGCATCTGCAACGCGACGTCACCGCTCTGGGGCATGGCCCTCTCGCTCGTCGCGCTCTCGGAGGACCGGCCGACCCGGCGCCGCGTCGCGGGCCTCGGCATCGGCTTCTTCGGGGTGCTCACGGTGCTCGGCGCCTGGCAGGGCTTCAGCGGCCTCGACCTCGCCGGCACGGCGATGGCGCTGCTCGCCTCGCTCAGCTACCCGATCGGCTGGATCTACGTACGCCGCACGCTGGCCGGTTCCGGCCACTCGAACCTCTCCCTGTCCGGTGCGCAACTGCTCGTCGCGACCGCCGAACTGGCCGTGGTGACGCCCTTGTTCACCGACCTCCCCGCACACTTCCCCGTCGTGCCGCTCCTCGCGGTCGTGGCGCTCGGCGCCCTGGGCACGGGCCTCGCCTTCCAGTTGCAGTACGCCCTGGTCGCCGAGGTCGGTCCGACCACCGCACAGATGGTCACGTACTTCATTCCGGTCATCGCCACCGCCGCGGGCGTCACGCTGCTCGGCGAGTCCCTGAGCTGGTCCACCCCGGTCGGCGCGGTGATCGTCCTCGCGGGGGCGGCGCTCACCCAGTCCAGGCCACGCGCGCGTGACGCCACCCGCAGGCCATGGCGGAGCGTCCGTCAGTCGTAGCGCCGCGCGGGAGCGGGGCCGGTGGCCGAGGCCACCGCGTCCGCCACCGTCAGGATCTCCTCGTCGGCGAGGGCGGCGATCGTGATCCGCACGCCGGGCGGCGTGGCAAGGCGGTAGCGCGCCCCCGGGGCGACGCCCCAGCCGGCGTGCAGCAGCCGCGCCACCGCCCCCGTCTCGTCCGGGACCGGCACCCATACGTTCATGCCGCTGCGCCCTTGCGCGGGCACACCCCGCTCGGCGAGCGCCGCGATGAGGGCGTCCCGCCGCCGCCCGTAGGAAGCCGCCACCACGCGCGCGTCCACCGCGTCACCGGCCCAGAGCCGCAGGACGGCACGTTGCAGCAGCATGCTCACCCAGCCGGGCCCGAGCCGCTGGCGCCCCTGCACCCGGTCGACGGTGACGGGGTCTCCGGTGAGCACGGCGAGCCGCAGGTCGGGGCCGTACGCCTTGGCGGTCGAGCGGACCAGGGCCCAGTGGCGCGCCGCCCCGGCCAGCGGGTGCAGCGGCAGGTCGACGATGCCGTGGCCGTGGTCGTCCTCGATGAGCAGGACGTCCGGGTGCGCCGCGAGCACCTCGCGCAGGGCACGCGCGCGTGGAGCACTGACGGCGGCACCGGTGGGGTTCTGGGCACGGTCCGTCACGACGAGGGCGCGGGCACCGCCGGACAGCGCCCGCTCGACGTCGGCGGGCAGTGGCCCCTCGTCGTCCACGCCGACCGGGACGGTGCGCAGCCCGAGGGCCGGGACGAGGTCGAGCATGCTGCCCCAGCCCGGGTCCTCGACAGCCACCGCGTCGCCGGGCCTCAGATGCGCGGCGAGCACCCGCTCGATGGCGTCGAGCGCCCCGGAGGTGACGGCGATGGGTCCCGCGGGGACGCCCTCGGCGTCGAAGGCCGCGCGCACGTACCGTTCGAGCGCCGGGTCGACGGCGTCCTCTCCGTAGAGGACGGGTTTCGCGTCGCCCTCCGCCGCGGCCAGCGCGAACGCCCCGGCGAGCGGCGGGAGAAGCTTCGGGTCCGGATTGCCCTGGGACACGTCCCGCACACCCGGCGGCACGTCCACCCGCGACCGTTCGCGCGCGGTCGTGGCGGGCTTCGGCCGCACGCGGCTGCCGCGCCGCCCGCTCGTCTCGATGACCCCGCGCTCACGCAAGGTGCGGTAGGCGGCCGCCACGGTGTTGGGATTCACTCCGAGACGCGTCGCCAACTCCCGCATGGGCGGCAGAAGTTGCCCCGGCTCCAGGCCGCCGTCACCCACGGCCCGCTCCACACTGGCCGCGATATCGGCTGCGCGCCGACCTTCGATCCGATACTCTCCTAGCACAAACGCAAGTATGCACTAGTGCAATATGAACGGCAAACCGGGGCGCCAGGCAGGGCGCGCGGTTCGGCCGGCCACAGGATCAGTACAGGAGAGGCCATGCAGACGACGCGCACCACCACCGACACGGACACGCCGGAGAGCGCCGCCTACGCACCGACCGACCGCACCGTCCCCACCCGTTCCCGGGACCGCGCCTCGTACGACCGCGAGACGGTGCACGCGATCCTCGACGAGGCCTACGTCTGCCACCTCGGCTTCGTGCGTGACGGCGCCCCCGTCGTGCTGCCGACGCTCTACGGCCGGGTGGGCGAGCGCCTCTACGTGCACGGCTCGACCGGCTCACGCCCCCTGCGCATGGCGGGCGACGCACAGGCGGCTGCCGGAGAGGAGGACCCGGGGCTTCAGGTGTGTCTGACCGTCACCCATGTCGACGGTCTCGTCCTGGCCCGCTCCGCCTTCCACCACTCGATCAACTACCGCTCCGTCGTGGTCCACGGCACCGCCCACCAGGTGACGGACCCCGAGGAGAAGCGGGCCGCGCTCGACGCCCTCGTCGACCACGTCGTGCCGGGGCGGGCCGCCGACTCCCGCCCCGCCAACGCCAAGGAGCTCGCCGCGACGGCCGTGCTCCGCCTCGACCTGAACGAGGTGTCGGCGAAGGCCCGCACCGGCGGTCCCAACGACGAACCGGAGGACATGGACCTCCCCCACTGGTCGGGCGTGGTCCCGCTGCGCAGGAGTCACGGCGCGCTGATCCCCTCCGCCGACCTCGCCCCGGGCATCGAGACGCCGGACTATCTGACCGCGCTGTGACGACGCACTGAGGCGAGCCCGCCCCGGCACAGCGGCCGCCCCGAGGGGGGGGGGGCCCCCCCCCCGCTCCCGCTCTCAGGCGCTGCCTCCCCCCCGGAAACTACAACTGGACCGAGGGACGTGTGGTAGACAACA